>DATCUS010000301.1:0-41794 GCA_036561845.1 Tardiphaga sp.
GAACACTGGCGGCATGAAACGGCCGATGGCTTTCTGATCGATGATCGACCACGCCGTCTGGCCGGGCTGCTGTGCCACCAGACGGCCCCAGATCGCATAGCGCTTCGGCCAGAAATCCTCGCCTTCGTCATAGAAGCGTTCGGCGTCGCGATTGACCACGACGCCAAGCGACACGCAATCGATCCGCGTGCAGATGCCGCCGTCGTACAGCGGCGCGCGGGCATCGATGGCGACACAGTGCGCCTGGGTGGGATCGCCGATCGTGTCCGCACCTGCGTCGATCATGAACTTCAGCAGGACGCCCTGATTGAAGCGGGTGCCGCGGATCAGGAAATTCTCCGCGGTCCATTCGCCACGCTCGTTCTGGCCCCATGCCTCGCGCTGCCACCCCAGATTGGACTCGAAGCCGCCACAACCAAGCACGCAGCTCCGGGCCTCGATGCGCTCGCCGGACTCGGTGATGGCGGCGATGAAGCGGCCGCCCTGCACTTCAAGACTCTTCACCGGTGAATCGTAACGGATCTGCACGCCAAGCGCCTCGGCGCTGCGATAGTAGGCATTCACCAGCGCCTTGCCGCCGCCCATGAAGAACGCATTGGTGCGCGCCACATGCAACGCGCCCGACAAAGGTGGCTGGAAATGCACGCCGTGGCGCCGCATCCATGGCCGGCAGCGCGACGAATGGCGGATCACCATCCGCGCCAGCAGCTCGTCGGTAAGGCCGCCGGTGACCTTCAGCAAATCCTGCCAGAATTCCTCTTCAGGATAGGCTTCGATCAGCACATCCTGCGGCTCGTCGTGCATGCAGCGCAGGTTGCGCACATGCATGGAATTGCCGCCGCGCCATTCCTTCGGCGCCGATTCCAGCATCAGCACCGACGCGCCGGCCTCGCGCGCCATCAGCGCCGCGCAGAGGGCAGCATTCCCCCCACCAATGACCAGGACGTCTGGAATTGAAGATGATGCTGTCATGATTGGACCGGCTCCGCTGCGACATGGCGGCCCGCAATCCAGCCAAATGTGAGTGCGGGGCCAAGCGTGATCCCGGGGCCGGGATATGCACCTTCCATGATCGATGCCATATCGTTGCCGCAGGCGTAAAGACCGCCAATGGGACGGCCGTCGTTGGCCAGCACGCGGGCCTGCGCATCGGTAACGATGCCCGCCGACATTCCGAGATCGGCAGGTTGAACTGCAACCGCATAGAATGGCGCGTCCGTCAGCGGCGCCACGCATGGATTCGGCTTCCGGTCGGCATCGCCGAGCGAGCGCTGATAGATATTGCTGCCGCGTCCGAACGCCGGATCCTCGCCGTACTTTGCGTGCTCGTTGAAGCCAGTGACAGTCTGCTCGAACGCCGCTGTGGGAACGCCGATCAGCCTTGCCAGTCCCGCCAGCGTATCGGCACGCTTCAGATAACCTGCCGCGATGTCCGCCCTGACCGACAGTGTGAAGGGCTTGATCTTGCCGAGGCCGTACTTCCACAGGAAGCGGCGGTCGCAAATCAGCCACGCCGGAATCGCGCTGTTGGCATGCGACAACTGGGCGCGCACGAACTCATGATAGGAAACGGCCTCGTTGACGAAACGACGGCCGCTGGAGTCGACCGCGATCAGGCCTGGCTTGGCGCGATCGGTGACCGTGTGCGGGTAGACCCCACGGCTGCCGTCACGGCGCGTGAAGGTCGAGGCCGGCACCCAGAAGGCGCCCTCCTGGGTCGGACCAGACAGCTTGCCGCCGAGCGACGCGGCGAGGCGCGCGCCGCGCGGGGCTTTGCCCGGCGATACTGTGGCGGTCAGGCTTCCCGCGCTGTCGGGCACATAGTCGCGCCGGAGCTCCGCGTCATGAGAAATCCCGCCGGTGGCTAGCACGACACCGCGGCGCGCCGAGATCCGGCTGCGCCGCCCGGACGCATCGGACACATCGAGCGCCGCCACACGGCCCTGCGCGTCGGCCACCAGAGCATCGACCGACACGCGGGTGCGGATCGTGACACCAAGATCGAGTGCGGACTTCAGCAAACGCCCGACCAGCGCATTGCCAAGATAGAGCGTCATGCCGCGGCGCGCGCGCAGACGCTGCAGCCCGTACCTGAAAACAAGCCTGCCGACATGCAGCGCGGAGCGCAGCGACTTGCCCACACGTCGCAGATGCGGAATATCGGCGCGGCTGATCATCATGCCACCGAACAGCATGAATTCCGGCAGCGGATCGCGCACCAGCCGGAATGCCCGCCCCAGCTCCGCGGCGTCGAACGGCACCGGCTCCAGTACGCGGCCGCCGGCAGTGGCGCCCGGCAGATCGGGATAATAATCGGGATAGGTCAGCACCGGTTGAACGCGCAGCGAGGTCCGCGCCTCAAGGTCGCGCAGCGCTTCATCGCCGCGGGCAAGGAACGCTTCGAGGCGCTCGCGATCGGCACCCGGCGCCGTCTGCTTCAGATAGGTTCGCGCAGCGTCGATCGTGTCCGGCCGCGGCGCTGCCGCAGCCTTGTGGTTGCCGGGAATCCACATCATGCCGCCCGAGATCGCCGTAGTGCCGCCGACCACCTCGGCCTGTTCCAGCAACAGCACCCTGCACCCATCCGCCGCCGCGACGCTGGCCGCCGTCAACCCGCCGGCACCAGCACCGACGACCACGACATCCCAGACGTCAGCGGAGGAAGATTCTTTTCGGCTCATACCATTCCGCCGTTGGGCTGCACGATCTGGCCCTGGATCCAGGACGCCTGATCCGATGCCAGGAAGCGCACCACTTCGGCGATTTCCTCGGGGCGGCCGATCCGGTTGAACGGGCTGAACGCCGCCATCCTGGCCTTGACCTCTTCGGTCTTGCCGGCATTGAAGAGATCGGTGTCGACCGGGCCCGGCGCGACCCCGTTGACCCGCACGCCACGACCCGACAGTTCCTTCGCCATCGCCCGAACCAGACTTTCAACAGCTGCCTTGGTGGCGGCATAGGGACCTGTGCCTGGCACCACATGGCGGACCAGCGAGGTGGTGATCGCGACGATGCTGCCGCCGTCGCGCACGCGGCGGGCCGCTTCGGCGAGAACGTTGAACGCGCCGATGACGTTGACTTCCATCAGCAAGCGGAAGTCGTCGGGCTTGAACGACGCCAGCGGCGCGCCGGGCACGTTGATGCCGGCATTGGCGATCACCGCCTGGGGCGCACCGCCGAAGTCGGTGTCGGCCTGGTCGAACACGCGCGCGACCGAAGCCGGGTCGCGAATGTCGGCCTGATAGCACTTGCCATGCGACTTGGCCGGCGGCCTGGTCGCGTAGGTGGCACAGACCCGCCAGCCCGTCGCGGCGAAGGCATCGGCGCAAGCCGCGCCGATGCCACGCGAGGCGCCGAAAATGATCACGACGGGAGATGAGCTTGTCATGGATGGTTCCTGAAAATGTGTGAAGCCGTGCTTGGAGAGGTGAAGATGCCGGACGCGGTCGCGTCAGGCGGTATCATGCGTTCAGTCCCGCTACGCGGGCGGAACTGGCGACATCCGCTCGCGCGTCGCCGCAATGGTGGCCTCGATGCCGCGTTGCAGGTCATAGGCGGGTTGATAGCCCAACTCGGCCCGGGCGCGGCTGATGTCCAGCGCGCCCTTCACCGCACTAAGCACCTTGCCGCCATGACGATAGGGGCCGCTGTCGCCCACCGTGATCCTTGCACCGGGAATGGCCGCGTTGACGGCATTCGCGGTGTCGCGCAGCGTCGGGGCCTTGCCGGTTGCGATGTTGTAGGCGTCGAACCGATGCTTCGGCTTGTCCAGCGCCAGCAAGGCGCCGGCCACCGTATCGGCGATATAGACCTGGTCGACCGCAAGATCGCCGCCGTCGGGCTGATGGAACGGCTCGCCGCGCAAGGCAGCCTCGACAAAGGTTCGTGGCATGCGCAGCCGCGGCAGATGCGGCCCGTAGACCCAGCATGTGCGGACGTTGATGCATTCCAGCCCGTGGTCGCGTGAATAGACCCGGCCGTAGTGTTCGGCCGCGAGCTTGGTGAGCCCGTAGACGCTCAGCGGCTTCTGCGGGTGTTCCTCGTCGATCACCGGCGTCAGGAAGTCGCCGTAGGTTTCCTCGGTCGAAATATGGATCACGCGCTTGATCCCATTGAGGCGCAGCGCCTCGAACAGGTTGACCGAGCCTTCGACATTGACGCGCAGCGCCTTGATCGGGATATCCTCGGCCTGGATGACGCCGACGATCGCCGCGGCATGGATCACGGCGTCCGGTCGATGCGCTTCGAACAGGCGAACCACCTGGTGCCATTCGCCGAGATCCGCGACTGCCGTGGTCACGGCCAGGCTGCCGGCGGCCAACGCTCCGATGGCCGGCGATATCGCCAGATCGGTCGCCACCACAGCATCGCCGCGCGCCAGCAATGCTGCGACGATCGCGCTGCCGAGCCATCCGCTGGCGCCGGTGACCAGAATTTTCCTGCTCATGTCGGTCACCTTACCGCGGCTTCGGCTCGTCGTCCGTCGGCGGGCAGGTGATGACGAGGAAGGTCAGCGTATCCGTCCCGGTGCAATGGAATTCATGCACCACGCCGGGGGGGATATAGGTGACATCGTTGGCGCGGACGAGGCGGCGCTCGCCATCGACGGTCAGGATCCCCTCGCCGCTCAGCACGTGATAGATCTGCTCCTGCACCTTGTGCGAATGACTCTCCACATGCGCCCCCGGCTCGTAGCAGGAAATGCGGTGATCGAAGAACCGGCTACCGACGGTTTCCGGCGTCACGATTGCCTTCGACAGCGCCTGGTTGAAATGGCCAGGATACTGGATCCAGAGCAGTTCGGCGAGATTGCGGGTGACGGCATATTTCCTTTCGCCGGCATCAGCGAAGGCATTCGGTTCGGGAGAGACGATGGTCATGGACAGGCTCCTCAGGAAGATGTGGTCAGACCGGCGAGCAGGTGCCGCTGGTCGTAGTCTGCGACGAAGCCCAGTCGCTGGGCTGCATGGGTGAGATCGTAAAGCGGCGCGAACGGCTGGCTGGCATAGACGGCCGGATCGCGAACTTCGACGGCGCCGCCGTGCAGACGCTGCAGCCGGTCCAGCGTCGGTTCGGGCGACAGCGTGACCTGCGCCGAGAGATAGAAGCGCTCGAATTCGCCGGGCTGCATCTCAAGCTCAACTGCCAGCCGGAAAGCGCGTGCCAGATCGCGCGGGTCGATGTGGTGATGCAGCGGCCCGCCGCCTGCAGATGACGGTCCGCCGACCGCCGGCCCGCGATAATTCGCGGGATCCTTGGCCCGGGCGACGATCTCGCCGGCCATTTCGGGATAGGCGACGAACACGGTGCGCAACGCCACGACCGTCATGCCGCGCAACGCATAGGACCGCGCTAGGTCTTCGCCGAGCACCTTGCTCACGGCATAGGGATCGGTGGCGAGCAACGGATGATCGACGTCGAGCGGCGCGTAGCGCGGCGCCAGCATGCGCCCTTCCCGCACCGTATAGCCGGCGACCGAATCGCTGGAGCAGAACACGGCGCGCGCGACGCCGGCGGCTTCGGCGGCCTCGAACACGGTGTATGTGCCGAGCAGGTTGACGCGCATGATGGTCTGTCCGTCGCCGGACCAGATGTTCGGAATCGCGGCGATATGCATCACCGCATCGACGCCGGCCATGGCCCCGGCCACGAGTTCCGGCGACGTGACGTCACCGACGTGCCATTCGATGTCGGGATCGCCGCGACGGCGGTCCAGACCACGCACGGCGTGACCGTGGTCGAGCAGATCCTGCACCACGAAGCGTCCGAGCAGGCCGGCGGCCCCAGTGACCAGAACAATGCTCATGCCAAAGTCCCTTGGCCGCACGGCGTAAAGCCAAGCGGTGTCAGCGCGCGATGACTGCGTAAGATCCCGGCGTCAGGATCGCGATCGATGATTTCCAGCGTCACGGCGCTGTCGTAACCAACGGCATTGAGTGCCTGTGCAACTTCGGCGAACGGCACGTCACCGTTGCCGACCGGATCGTGGCGCCAGGTTGTGCGAGTGGTATCGGACAGATGCACGATGCGAAGCTGGTCGGCGAGTTGCCTGATGCCATCTGCCGACGATTCACCGAGGAAATGCGCATTCGCCGCGTCATAACAGGCCTTCACCCATGGCGACTGGAAGCTGCGAACGAAGCTGCCCAGAGAAGCCGCATCCGGAAGACCGGCAAACGGAACGTTCTCGATGGCGAGACCGACGCCGCGCGCTTTTGCGCGGGGCAAAAGTTGTGACACGCCGTCGGCAAGCCAGTCGAGGCGGTCGGCCGCCGGCGGCGGAAACAACGGGCTCATGCGGCCGGGGACCACCACCAGCCACTCCGCGCCGAGATCACCGGCCAGATCAACGGCATCGCAAAACATCTCGACCGACGCCGCACGGACGCGGGAAAACGGACTTGCCAGATTATGGTCGAGACTCGGAAGATTGAGGGCGGTGCGTCGGGCGCCGACGTCCTCCAGAACCGCGCGCAACTCCCGCCGCGCCACCGGGCCGAAGTCATCGAGCGGCAGATGCGGCGGCTGCAGGAGAAGTTCGAACTGCCGATAGCCCAGCCTGGCCAGGCGGAGGACACAGTCCGCTGCCGACATCGACCAGATATAGCCGTAGGTGTTGATCCCGAGTTCGCGCGCCATCAGCCAGCCCTTGCACTCGGGACCGCGTCGGCCACCTTGGTGATTCCGAGCAGACGTTCCTGCAGCGCCTGGTCGGCAGCAAGGCTCTCCGCCGTGCCGCTGAACGCGATATGGCCGTTGACGAGGACATAAGCGCGGTCGGCCATCGCCAGCACGCTCTCGGCATGATGCTCGACGATCACCAGGCTCGCGCGCGTGGTGAGCTTGGCCACGGCCTCGCGCACTTCGTGCACGACGCTGGGCGCCAGCCCCTCGAACGGCTCGTCGAGCAGAATGAGCCGGCTCGGCACCATCAGCGCGCGCGAAATCGCGACCATCTGCCGTTCGCCGCCCGACAGATTTTCGGCGCGCGACCGCATCAGCAGCTTCAGCTTCGGAAACAGCTCGCAGATTTCTTCCTGCGAGGCCCCGCCCGCGCGCGCCGCCAGCTTGAGATTTTCCTGCACCGTCAGATTGGGGAACAGGCGACGACCTTCCGGCACCAGAGAGATGCCGAGACGGTTGATCTCGTCCGGCCGCATCCGGTTGAGCTCGTTGCCGTCGAACACGATGCGGCCTGAGGAAATCGCCAGCGTGCCAGTGATGGCGCGCAGCGCTGTGGTCTTGCCGACGCCGTTGCGCCCCAGCAACGCCACGACCTCACCGGGGTATACCGCCAGTTCGAGTTCCTCAAGCACCGTGCCGCCGCCGTAACCGGCACACAGACCTTCCACCTTGAGCAGCGGCGCGTCCACCGCGGTTCCGATCGTGGCGGGGCGCTGCCGCGCTGTCCGCGCCACTGCCGGCGTGGTGCCATGCGCCTGGCCGAGGTAGGCGGTGATCACCTCCGGATGCCCGGCGACCTCCGCCGGCCTTCCGTCGGCAATCAGACGCCCCTGATGCAGCACGGTGATACGGTCCGACATCGCCAGCACCCGATCGATATCGTGCTCGATCAGGAGGACGGCATGAGACTTTGCCAGGCGCTGGATCAACTCGCCGACAATCTTGCGATCGGATTCCGCGAGGCCCGCCAGCGGCTCGTCGAGCAGCAATAATTTCGCGTCGGTCGCCAGCGAGACCGCGATTTCCAGCAGGCGCTTCTCACCGTGGGACAGCGACGAACACAATTCCCCTGCCCGCGCGACCAGACCTACCGCATCCAGCAGCGACCACACCTTGTCGTTGGCGCCGTCGTTATCATAGGCATCGCGCCAGAACCCGTTCCACTGCTTCTCCGACGCCTGCACCGCGATGCGAACGTTCTCGAACGCCGTCAGATTGGGAAACACGCTCAGGATCTGGAACGAGCGCGACATGCCCAGCCGCGCGCGTTCATGCGACGACAGCTTTGCGAGCGACTGCCCTTCGAACAGCATGCTTCCGCCGTCGATCTTGTGAACGCCGGTCAGCAGGTTGAAGAAGGTGGTCTTGCCGGCGCCATTCGGCCCGATCAGGCTGTGCAGGCCGGTGCGGCTCATCTCCAGTGAGATGTCGTCCTGTGTGACGATCGAGCCGAAGCGCTTGGACAGATTGCGCACCGACAGCAGCGGAGTACCCGGGTCCTGCGGCGGCGTCCGCGCGCTGGCGGGGACGTAAGGCGCGATTATCGCTGGCCGCCGCGGGATACTGTGGCGAGTCAACGTCCATCGGTTGCGCCGCACCAGCCGCTGCAGGATGCCCTGCACGCCCTCGCTCGATAGCAGCGCAAATGCGATGATGATCGGCGCGAAGAACAGCCACCAGTTCTCCGTGAACGCGCTGAGACGATCTTCGAGCACGATAAAGATGATGGCGCCCCACAGCGGGCCGAGGAAGTGGTGGACGCCGCCCAGGGCTGCCATCAGCACCGGATCGCCGGCATGCTGCCAGCCGAGGTTGTTGGCATAGACGCCCTGCAGCAGCAGCGCCATCAGACCGCCGGCCACGCCGATGGCGCCGCCCGCGATGGTCAGGGCAAACAACTTGGTCCGAAACGTATCGAAGCCGAGGCTGGCGACCCGCTGCTCATTGTCCCGGATCGCCTGCATCACGCGACCGAACGGTGCGTGCGCGATGCGCCACAGCAGCCAAAGCGCACCCAGGATGACCGCCAGTGCGAAGACGTGAAACGACATCGCCGAGGCGAACAGCGGCCGCTCGACGTTCTGCAGGCCGTTCTCGCCGCCCGTGACCGTTGTCCACTTGAAGGCGATCTCGAACGCGATCTGCGAACATGCCAGTGTCAGCAGCGAAAAATACAGCCCGCGTCGGCGCAGGATGACGGCGCCCACCACAAACGCGAGCAGCAGGGAGAATACGAGCGCAATGGCGATGCCGCTCAGTTCATTGCCGCCCCAACCGCTGCCGCCGAGAATGGCGAGGGCATAGCTCGCGCAGCCGAAGAAGAACGACGCACCGAACGGCACGAGGCCGAGGTAGCCGATCAGGAAGTTCACGCCACCGGCATAGAGGGTGTAAATCCCGATCTGGGTGATGCGATGGATCGGCATGCCTGTCGCCAGCGCGATGCCGGTCCCGGCGATCAGGACAACCGCCATCACGACGATCGGATGATCCCAAAGGCGTTGCAGCAAGGATGATCTGGATTTCATTCGAAACGCTCCCAGCGCTCGCCGAACAGGCCACGCGGCCGCAGCAGCATGATTGCGAACATGAGGACATACATTGAGGCGGCAGCGGCCTCAGGCTTGAACTGGATGGTCAGTGAAGTCACAATACCGACGGCAAGTCCGGCGACGACCGCACCTCGGAACGAGCCCAGCCCGCCGATTGCGACCACCACGAAGGCCGGCATCACGGCATTGGCGGCCATCGACGGCGACACCGTCCACAGCGGCGCGGCGAGCACGCCGGCGATCGCGGCCAGCGCACAGCCCAGACCAAACACCGCGGTCAGCACGCGCGGCAGGTTGATGCCGAGCAGTTCAACCATTTCCGGATCGCGGCTTCCCGCGCGCAGCACGCGACCGTAGGGGGTCCAAGACAGGAACCCCCACAGCCCAAGCAGCGTCGTGATCGTGATGGCGAGAACCGCCACGCGATATTTGGTGATCAGCAGTGGACCGGCCTCGACGATGCCGGTGAGCGCGGGCGGCGGGTTGAACGGCTTGCCGTCCGCGCCCCAGAAGTAGCGAATCAAAGCTTCGATCAGCAACGCCAGGGCGAAGGTGACGATCAGGCTGAGCAGCGGCTCCTTGCCGTAGAGGCGACGGATCAGCGTTACCTCCACGACCATCCCGATCAATCCGACCAGAGGCGGCGCGAGAATCACCGCGCTCCAGCCGAACAGTTGGAACAGCTGCCACGCCACATAGGCACCCAGCGCGAAGAATGCGCCATGCGCGAAGTTGATCACCCCCAGCAGCCCGAAGGTGATGGAGAGCCCCACCGCGATCAGAACGTAGATGAACCCCAGCACGAGGCCGTTGGCCACCTGTGAGACGAGAGTATCCAGCATGTTCACACCCGTTATGGATCTGCGGAACGAGGCAGCGTCGGTGCCGGCCCGGAGGGCCGGCACCGGGCTCAGAGCGCCGGCATTGAGCAGCCGACTTCTTCCTTCGAGCCGAACGCCTTTGCAGTATCGGCCTCGCTGTCGGACGTATTCCTCAGCACGTCGAAGTAGTCCCACTTGTCGGTGATCTGCTTCTTGACGCCGACGATGACCGCCGGCCGCACCATCTGGTGATCCCAGTCACGGAAGAAGAACGGGAACGCCTCCTCGGTGTTCTTCCATTTCTCGAGCTGCGTCACGATCGCCTTCGCATCGGTCGACTTCGCCGCCTCGATCGATTCGAGCAGCGCGCGCATGCCGATCCAGCCGGACCAGGTCTTGTCCGACGGCGGCTCGTTGTACTTCTTCCTGAAATCCTCGATCATCTTCTTCTCGACCGCGGTGTTCTTGGGGTTGTTGTAGTACCAGGGCTTCACATAGATTCCGGTGGACGCTTGGGGACCGACATCCCAGAAGTCGGTATCGGTGACGGCGATGGCGGCATAGGGGATCTTGTCCTTCATGCCCATCTCGTTCCACTGCTTGAGGAAGTTCGAGAAGTCGCCGCCCACCAGACCGCCGACAATGACGTCCGGCTTGGCCTGGCGGATCTTGAGGATGTACGAGCTGTAGTCGGCGGTGTTGATCGGAACCTCATCGACGCCGACTTCGGTGGCGCCGACCTCCTTCAGCAGGGCGCGCGAGGCCCGAAGGATATCCTGGCCGAAGGCATAGGAGGCGGTGATGAAGTAGACCTTCTTGCCGACCTGCGACACGTAGGGCATCAGCCCCTTCATCTGCACCGGGACGGTCGCCTGAGTGCGGAAAGTGTAGCGGCTGCAGTTCTTGCCGGTGATTTCGCTGGCCGCCGCGCCGGTCAGGATCAGCGGAATCTTCTCACGGTTGGCAACGCTCATCATCGCAAGGGCCGACGAGCTGTAATTGCCGCCGACGACGGCGACCACCTTGTTCTCGTCAATGAGTCGTTGCATATTCTGCTGCGACACCTGCGGATTCGGCTCGTCGAGCCAGACCAGCTCGATCGGCCGGCCGAGCACCTTCTTGCCCGCCTGCTCCACGGCCAGTTCGCTGCCGCGCTGCAGATACTGTCCGATGGCCGCGCCGGGTCCCTGCTTCGAATAGATCAGGCCAATGCGAATCGGCCCGTCGGTCTGGGCACGGGCAGCGCCCGCCCAACCCAACACCGCTGAGGCCGCGACACCCGCTAGGGCACCGATGATAGTTCGTCTAACCAGTCCTGTGCTGTTCATGATTGTTTCTCCCTTTGATGTTTTTTTGCAGTTTCTTAGTCTTGGGCAGCCCGGTACGGCTTGCCGAAAATCGGCTCCTTGTAGGGAATTGGCGGCAGCTCCCAGGTGCCGGTGGACGGCGGCCGCACTTCCGAGTCGACGTGCAGGTCGATGACGCAGGGCCGGCGGTTCTTGATGGCAGTCTCGACCGCCCCGCGCAGATCCTCGCTGCGGGTCACCGTCACGCCGTCGGCGCCGCAGGCGCGCGCCCAGGCGGCAAAGTCAGGATTGTAGCGGTCACCGCCGGGGCCCTGGTTGCCCTTGTAGAAGGCGGTGCCGTACTCGCGGCCTTCGAACAGCCCGTACTGCAGATCCCTGATCGCACCCCAGGCAAAATTGTTCCAGACGATCCAGATGCAGGGCAGGTCGTATTCGACGGCCGTCGCCACCACGTAGGGCGCCATCATGAAGCCCCCGTCGCCGACCACGGCAACGCAAGGCCGGTCGGGAGCTGCAAGCTGTGCACCCAGCACCCCGCAGACACCGAAACCCATTGAGGAGAAACCCCAGCTGTTCAGCATGCTCTGCGCGCGGCGCGGCTTCCAGAACTGCATGAACCAGTTGTGGTGCACGCCGGAGTCAAGCGACAGGATGACATCGTCCGGCAACACATCGAGCAGCGCACCGACGACATATTCCGGGCGGATCGGCGTCGTCACCTCGCTGAAATGCGGGCGAATGAACGTTTCCCATTCCGCCTGCCATCCCGCCACCTCGGCGCGCCAGTCACCGAAATTTTCGCGGACGATCTCGCGCCGTTTCGGCAAGGCCGCGATCAACTGCGCGGCAAAGGCCTTGGCATCGGCAATGATACCGAGCGTCGGCGGATAGTTTCGGCCGAGCTCCGCCGGATCGATATCGACCTGCAGCAGCTTGGTGCTGGGGAAATTCCAGGAATAGCCGGCGTGCCAGCTTGAGGACGAGCGATCGTCGAAGCGCGTGCCGATGCAGATCACCAGATCGGCATGGCGGCCGGCCTGGTTGGCGGGATAGGCGCCGTTGCGCCCGATGAAGCCCAGCGTCAACGGATCGTCGGCGGGCACGCAGCCCATGCCGTTGGGCGAAGTGATGACCGGAATGCCGAGCGTCTTCTGCAACTCTGAAATTTCCGGGCCGGCTTCTGCGAGGGTCGTCCCCTGCCCGATGAAGAAAACCGGCTTGCGCGACGTGGCGAGCAGGTTGAGCGCATGGTTGACATCGGTCTCGCTCGCGCTCGGCCGATGGCCACCGTGCAAATGCGACGGCGCCGGCAGTTCGACGTCGGCCTCCTCCTGAAAGACGTTGTAGGGAATATCGAGATTGACCGGCCCCGGCCGCCCGGTGACCATGGTGTCGAAGCCCTGGCGCAGGGCCAGCGGCAGCATATCGACCCGGCTGGGCTGGAACGTCCGCTTCACCACCGGCCTCAACACCTGGGCGAAGTCCGCCTGGTTGTGCGCGTAAAGTTCCTGAAACGGGGCGCGATTGGCCTGCGAGGTCGGCACGTTGGCGGTGATCGCAAGAAATGCCGATGAGTCCGACAGCGCGGTCGCCAGCGACATCACCATATTGGCCGAGCCCGGCCCCGTGGACGTCAGGGTCGCCACCGGCTGGTGTTTCACACGGAAGTAGGCGTCGGCCATATGTCCGGCGCACTGCTCATGGCGGGGCGACACCAGCTTGACCTGATCGCGGACGGCGTGCAGCGCGTCGAGGATTCCGACATTCCCATGCCCACAGATCCCGAACACGAAGGGTACCTTTTGTTTGACGAGATATTCGGCGATGACTTCGCCGCCCTTCATCTTGGTCATGTCTTCTCCCTGTCGTTTTTCCTGATACGTGGCTCAGGCCAGTATCGTCACCATTCGCTCTTCGCTCATTTCGCGAATCGCATAACGCGGCCCTTCGCGGCCAAAGCCGCTGTCCTTGGAGCCTCCATACGGCATCAGATCGACGCGGGAACTCGGCGTTTCGTTGATGTGAACCCCGCCGACCTGCAGCTTGCGTGCGGCGAGCAACGCACCGTCCAGCCGCTGGGTGAAGATGCCAGTCGCAAGTCCGAAAGGGGTATCGTTCACCTTTGCGATCGCCTCATCCAGGTGATCGAAGGGCATGATGCAGAGCACCGGCCCAAACACCTCCTGGCAGCCAAGAGGCGTGTCGGCGCTGACATCGACGAGCAAAGTGGGCGGCACGACCGAGCCACTGCGTTTGCCGCCAACCAGGCGACGAGCGCCCTGCTTCACGGCGATGTCGATCCACGATTCGATCCGTTTGGCAGCATCCTCGCTGATGACCGGGCCAACGACGGTCTTGTCGTCGCTGGGGTCGCCGTAAGGAAGCGCCTTCACAAGCGCTGTGAGCCTGCTCTCGACCTGATCGAATTGGGCTCGCTGCACCAGAAGCATCTGGATCGACGTACAAACCTGACCCGCCTTGCGGTAGCTTGCATTGATGATCTTCGGCAAGGCAATGTCGAGATCGGCATCGTCACAAACGATGCAGTGTGCGATCGATCCCAGCTCCATCTGGGTGCGCCGCAGGCCCACGCTGGACTGGATGGCACGCCCCACATCGGTGCTGCCTGTGAACGCGTAGAACCGCACCGTGGGGTCGCTCAACAACCATTGTGCGACCTCCGCCCCGCCATGCAACACTGACATAAGCCCGGCGGGCAAGCCGGCAGCCGAAAGACACTCGGCCATAATGCAGGACGTCATCGGCGTGTGCAGCGAGGGCTTGAGGACGACGGCGTTGCCAGCCGCCAGGGCCGGACCCACCTTGTGGGCCACCGTATTCAGCGGCGCATTGAACGGGGTGATCGCGCAGACCACGCCAAGTGGAACCCGCAACGTGAAGCCGATGCGACCAGCCTGCCCCGGCGCACCCTCCATGGGTACCACCTCGCCGCTGAAGCGACGCGCCTCCTCGGCCGACAGCCGGAACGTGGCTGCGCAGCGCTGGATTTCACCCAAGCCATCGCGGCGCGGAAAGCCGGCCTCCTTGCAGAGAATGTCGGCGAGTTCAGAAGCGCGCTCCTCGATCAGGTCGGCCGTACGATCGAGGATCTGACCGCGTTCATAGGGCGTAAGCGTGTTCGCGCGAAACGCGTCGTTCGCTGCTGCGACGCACAACTGCACTTGGTTGCGGGACGGCAGATGGGCTTTCATCGCTGGCCGGAGCCGGAACTTGTCGGTGACGTCGACTGTCGCCAGACCATCGGTCCATTCACCGGCAATCAGCAATCGGCACGAAGGCAGTTCGTCAACCGACAACTGCTGTGCCAGACCTTTCGCCATCGAGTTCACTCCCTCATCTTCTGTTCTTGGCTCCCTGCTTAGAGTTAAATTGACATAGGCAAAAATACCGATTTGCATTGGCTGCCATAAGCGAAGCATATAGCCCCCAAGAACAATCCTAACCGGCAGGGAACTATGGATCTGCGTCAGTTGCGCTATTTTGCCCAGATCGTGGAGAGCGGCAGTTTCTCCAAGGCGTCGCGGTGTCTGTTCGTGGCTCAGCCTGCACTCAGCCAGCAACTGGCAAAACTTGAAGACGAGGTGGGCAAACCGCTGTTGCAGCGATCGGCCCGTGGCGTCACGCCGACGGACAACGGCTTGGCGCTGTACCATCACGCCCGATTCCTGCTTCGCCAGTTCGACCAGGCGCTTCCGATCGCACGTCAGGAAGCCGGCGAAGTCCGCGGCATGGTGTCGTTAGGACTGCCGGCGACGACCGTCGTTGCAGTCGGCCTCCCTCTGATGAGAAGCATTCACGAAAAATATCCCGGGATTCTTCTCAACGTTGTCGAGGGGATGAGCGGACATATCGCCCAGATGATGCGGTTGGGGCAGTTGGACCTCGCCATTCTCTTCACCAACGACATTTCATCCAAGCTGGATGCCACACCCTTGCTCGAAGAGGAGCTGTTCCTTCTGCTCCCCGAAAGCAGTGCGCTTGTGCCCGCAAACCGGACAAGTCTTACTGTAGCCGAGGTCGCAACATTGCCGCTCATTCTGCCGACCGCGAGCCACGGCCTTCGCCGAAGGGTGGTCGCGGAATTCGAGCAACGCGACCTCACTCCGCACGTTGTCGCCGAGATCGATTCGCTGTCGTTGTTGATGAGTTGCGTTTATGACGGCATGGGCGTGACGATCAAACCCATGTCGGCCTTGCAGCACGAAGGCGAGCGCGGCAAGCAGTGGCGCGCGCTGTCGATTTCGGATGCCCATATCGTGAGGCGCAATTATTTGTATTCGATTGCGTCAAATCTTCTTTCGCCGGCTGCCTCGGCTGTCGCCATCGAACTGCGCGACACCGCACGTATGCTTGTCACATCAAAGCAGTGGCGAGGGGTCTCCCTGATTGCCAATACTCTCGACGTGGAAAATCCAGCAACTGCTTTAGCCGTGTAGCGATACCCAAATAGAATGATCATCGCGGCATCGACGTGCCGTGATGATCCATACCGGAGTCAACGCTGTGCAGCGCACTGGCCAAGCCAAGGCGCTGCGGGCACAAAGTGCGGGGCCCCCTTCGCGGCCAGCGTGCAAAGATCTCAAAAAGTGACCCTTGCTGAGAAAGGCGAAATTTCGAGGAAGCCTTGAAAACGGTCGCGCGCGCGTATGATTGAAGCTTTCAAGGCGCTGCGATGCCCCGGCCAGTAAACATCAGAGTTCGGCAATCGCCTGATCTTTGACACGGCTATTCAGGGGCGAACCAAAGAATACGGATGTACCCTGCGAAGTGCACTTCATTGAAGTCTTGAAGGTGGCGTGTTCCTGGTCTGATGTCTTCAACAATATGGATGGGCCAATCAACCGGCAGGGTGCCAATGCACGACCGGCACATGTCAGTCGATCGTGCGCATCAGAAACGTCTGGTTTCTCATCGTTCAACGGCCGCCCTGCGCCAGAAGCGTCCATCGAAATTTCAGCTGATCAGCCACGCACGCTTTATCGCGTTTGCACGAATCTGTCAGTTCGGACAGGGTTGCCCCGCCGCTCCCCACATCGCCACGTCCTTGACATGACGCTCGAAGGTGCCTGGCGGCGGCGTGCGCCCTTGACCGGGGTGCCAGGCCCGGGGAATGAAGCCGTTCAGCGATTCATCATGGCGCAAGTGGTCGAGCAGAGCGACGGCGTCACGGCCGCCGTTGCGTTTGGGATCCTTGAGCTGCGCACAGATCTCTGCGCCGCTCTTGCCGAACCAGATGAATTCCACTGGCGCCAACTGCCACTCAATGCCGGCGCGCGGCGGCGCGGGCGCGGGATCGTTCGCCTGGGTCGAGGTCATGTGACAGGTTGAGCAGCGGAGCGCCTCAGCGCCGATGCGGCTCTTTCCGCCGTGGACGTTCATGCCGTGAATGCGATCCTTGCCTTCGCCCGCCGGCGTCCAGATCGGAATGGCCTTGGCATCGACATGACAATTGGCACAACGTGGATGCTTCACCACCGCTTCAATTCTCTTCCAGGCCTCCAGCCCCTGGTTGCGGCTGACGCTGCCCGGCGGCAAGGCATCCTTCGCCGGGCCCTTGGCGGCGGCAACCATTCCCGTGACAGTCGCGACGGATGAAACGAAGACGAGTGCGACAAGGGCTCTGTTCATGGCTCTCTCACACGAAATCGATGAACTTGTTGAACGGCATTTCACGGATCCGTTTTCCGGTTGCCGCGAAGATCGCATTGGCGAGAGCCGGAGCCGCAGGCGGCACGGGCGGCTCGCCGACACCTCTCACCTTGGGATCGTTCTCCAGACCACGAACCTCGATCACCGGACACTGGTACATCCGCATGGCTTCGTGGTGGTTGAAGTTGGTCTGCTGCACCGCGCCGCCTGCGTAAGTCAGTTCACAGTTCATGGCATGGCCGAGGCCCCAAACGACCCCTCCCTGCACCTGGTTTTCGAAGTTGACGGGATCGATGATCTTGCCGACATCGACTGCGACCCAGACCTTGTCGATCCTGATTCCGCTGTCCGTCACGGTCACCTCGACGACTTCGGCGACCGGCGTCCCGAACGATTCGACGAATGCGACGCCGCGCCCCCGGCCGTTGCCGAGCGGTCCCTTCCAGTTCGACATTTCGGCGACCGTCTCGATCACTTTGCGGTAGGTGGGAACCGAACACATCTCGATGCGCGCCTGTATGGGATCGCGCCCCGCTGCATGGATCAGTTCGTCGATGAAGCTTTCGGTGAAGAAGCCGGCTGACGAGGCGCCCACGGACCGCCACGTGGTGCAAGGTGACAGGCCCTGCGCTTCGTAGCTGGTGGCCCTATAATTCGGGATGTCGTAGTAGACGTTCCACAAACAGGCAGCCAACTGGCCATCGGGATCCTTCGAAGGCGCGCCCATACGCCCGAGCAGCTCCTTGAACGGTGGCGTCGATGCCGATTGCAGGTTTGCTGCCAGGATCTTTCCTTTTTCGAAGCTGCCTTTGTGGCGGGCGAGCGAGATCTGGCGCGGGATATCCTGGCGAAAATCCTCCTCGCGGGAAAACACCAGCTTGATCGGCGTCCCGCGCATCTGATTGGCAATTTCGGCCAGAACCCCGATATTCGCGAATTCGAGGCGGTGCCCGAAACTCCCGCCGGTCCACTGATTGTGAAACGTCACCTGCTCCGGCTTGATGCCGATCGCGGCCGCCGCGATGGACTGCACGGCCTGCGGGCTTTGGTGACCAACCCAGATTTCCATCCCGCCGTCGGAGACAACGGCAACCCCGTTGAGCGGCTCCAGCGGTTGATGGCCCACATAGGGCGCGCGATATTCGGCCTCGACGAAGGTGCCACTCTTCAGTCCGGCTTCGACATCGCCGATGTTGCGCCATTGCTTGCCCAGGAATTCGGGCTTGAACGACGCCTCCAGAATCTTCCAGTGGCCGGCCTGCTCCGCAGGGTACGTCGACGGGGCCCACTTGCAATCGATGGCCGCCACCGCCTGCATCGCGTACCAGCTGTTGGTCGCGATCACCGCAACGCCATTCTTGACCTTCAGGATCTTCCTGACCCCGGGCATCGACCGCGCCTTGCGCGCGTCGTACGATTTCAGCGGCTGGCCCTTGTTGGGGTTCAGCTTGACCGACGCAAACAGCATGCCGTCCATTTTCAGATCGATGCCGAATTGCAGTTCGCCCATGACCTTCGATCGCACGTCGAGACGCGTCATCGGCTTGCCCAGAATTCGCCATTGCGACGGGTCGCGAGGCTTCGCATCGAGCACGGGCGGAATCTTCGCGGCCTCCGCCGACAGTTCGACGTAGGGAACCTTCGTTCCGTCCGGCAGGATGACGTGGCCCGACCGGGTGCGAAGGTCAGCCACAGCCACGCCCGAACGCTTGGCTGCCGCGGCCTTCAGTGTCTCGCGCGCGACCGCCCCAGCAACACGCAGCTTTTCATAAGTGTCCGGGATCGTGCTCGAGCCGCCCGTCATCTGCAGACCGGACTTCCGAAGCGATTCCAGCGCCACCGCGCGCGCCTGTTCGGCAGCGGGGCTCTGGTCCGCTGCCACGAACGGCGCCAGTTCATCTGCGAACCCGGTGTTGAAGTAGACCGGGCTTGGTCCCGCAAACCGGATTTCGAACTGGCCGGGATCGAGGTCCATCTCCTCGGCAATCATGATCGGCTGCACCGAGCCGACGCCCTGGCCGATATCGGCATGCTGGGCAATCAGCGTGATCTTTTCAGGGCTGATCTCGACCCACGGATTGAAGGATACGGAGTTGGGCCCGAGGCCGGCTTGCAGCGGATTGGCATCAGCGGCCGCAGATGCCTGCGCGGCGTCGCCATAGGTGCCGAACGCGACACCACCTGCGACGGCCGTGGCACCAACGATGAACGCGCGCCGTGAAATGCTGTGCATGCCGCCCATCTCATTTCTCCGCCATCTTGGCCGCCGCCGCGTGGATCGCGGCGCGAATGCGCGGATAGGTGCCGCAGCGACACAGATTGCCCGACATCACCTCGTTGATCTCCTCGTCGCTCGGCTTCGGGATCAGTTCGAGAAGCGAAATGGCCTGCATGATCTGGCCGGTCTGGCAGTAGCCGCATTGCGGGACCTGATGTTCGATCCAGGCCAGCAGAACCGGATGAGCGTCTCTGTTTGGCAGTCCCTCCATCGTCACCACTGACTTGCCGGCGACCTCGCCGACATGGGCCTGGCAGGAACGCACCGCCCTTCCGTCGATATGAACAGTGCAGGCGCCGCATTGCGCCACGCCGCAGCCGAATTTCGGACTGGTGAGCCCGAGCTCGTCGCGCAACGCCCACAGCAGAGGCATCGCGGGATCGACATCGACCTTGTTCTTGATGCCGTTGACGGTGAGCTCGATCATGTCGATGTCCTCTCGGCTTCTATTCGGCAAATGGCGGTGACAACACTGCATGGTTGCCACCGGTGCGTATTTCCGGATCCTGCGGAATCATTGGCAATCCCTGCGGAATGCCCGGCCGCGGCGGCTTCGCTTTGCGATCCGCCGGAGCGCAGCACAACTCGCGGTACTGCCCCGGCGTGAGACCCGTGGCCTTGCGAAACACACGCGTGAAATTGGCCTGCGAGCCGAAGCCAAATGCCAAGGCGATTTCGGCCAGCGACAGATGGCTGCGTGCAAGCTCGTGTCGCGCGGCCTGGGTGCGGCGATCGATGACGTAACGATGCGGCGACAGGCCCGTCGCTTCCCGAAAAAGCCGCGAGAAGTGGTACGGGCTGAGGCAGGCTTCAGCCGCCAGGTCCTCGAACCGGAGATCGAGGTGGAAAAACGCCTCGATGTAGTGCAGCACGCGTTGCAGCCGCTGCGGATCGAGCGATGGCGATTTCTGCGGCGGGCGCCAACGGTCGATCGTGTAATTGCCGAGCAGATGCGCGGCGAGCGCGACCTGGATCCCCTTCACGAACAGCGCATCGGTCGGCTCGCCCGGACGATGCAGCAGGTCCCGCAACGGCGAGCAGATATGGAACAGCACTTGGTCCGCCAGACCATGGGCGTAGGCAATCTCGACTTTCGCCGGATCGATATCAAAGTCGGCAAGCGCGCTTTGATCGAGCAGTGCCGGAGGCAGGTACACATGAAGACATTCCATGCGGTCCGAAAGTTCGAGATGGCTCTCCTGCGTCCCCGCCGGCACCAGATAGCTCATGCCAGGGCGCGCAAGACTCTGCTGGATCTGGCCGTTTCCGGTCCGGCAGACCATGCCGCCGCCTGACAGCAGCAGAATGACTTCCGTGCATGTGGGGACCGGCGTGGCCTGCAGCCCGGCTTCGAACTTCCGGTGTTCGACGCTGAGCGTTGGCCAGTCCGTCGTCTCCGCCAGCTTCTCGCTGGTCCGATATTTGTCATCGCCATACGTGCCGAGCGGCATCTTCGCCAACCCTTCAAGTGCGTGGTCCCGCATCGCGTGTGGGTCCGGTCCGGGCGCACCGTGAGACGGATACATCTTTCAGGCCGCCCCCCTGAACGCTCAGTCCATCCACATGAAGTTGTTGGGTGACCTTGCGGGGAAGTCCAGAGACCGTCCGGTTAAAAGAAGTAAAAGGCAAACAGCGCAATGACTTGTCCGCGCGCCGCAAGCGGCGGCGATCGACCCGAGATGAGCAGGATTCGCCGATCATTGCGCAGGGATTGGAAATACCGGCTGGCGCGCGCGATCTAAGCTCGTTGTATCGACCAGCCCTGTCGCCCATCTCCGAATGGAGGTTGCCATGAAGCCGATCATCGCCGCGCTTGCCGCCCTCTCGATCATGGCGGCCCAGGTTGCAACCGCGACTGCGGCCGAAAGAACCGTTTCAATCGTTCTCGTCCATGGCGCCTTCGTCGATGCCTCGGGCTGGAAGGCCACCTACGATGTCCTTTCGGACGCGGGCTACGAGGTGCTCGTCGTCCAGCAGCCGACAATCTCGCTGCGCGACGATGTGGCGGAGACTGAACGCGTGATCGCCAAGGCCCGGCACCCTGTGATCCTTGTAGGCCATTCCTACGGCGGGATGGTGATCACGGAAGCGGGCGATAATCCCAGGGTTCGCAGTCTCGTCTATCTTGCGGCATTTGCGCCCGATGCCGGCGAGTCGGTCAGCACGCTCGCCGAGGCCCCCGCGCCGGCGGGCGAGCGCAAGGCTCCCCTTGTCACCGAGGGCAACTATCTCCTGGTCGACGCCGGGAAATTTCCGCAGTCGTTCGCGGCCGATGTTGACCCCGCCATCACGCGCTTCATGGCCACCGCGCAACTGCCGTGGGGGCTGCAGGCGGTTCAGACCAAGGTGGACCGCGTCGCCTGGAAGACGAAGCCCTCCTATTTCATGGTGACAAGTGAGGATCACATGATCCCGCCGTCGGCCCAGCGCACCATGGCCCGACGGTCAGGCGCGAAGGTGACCGAGTTGAAAAGCAGCCACGCGGTAATGCTGTCGCATCCAGGCGAGGTCGCAGCATTCATCAAGAGTGCGGACTCCGCCGCCGCCGACTGACAAAGGCCGCGGCCGACGCGGTCGCCAGATCACGACAGTCTCGAAAACTCTGCAGCAACAACGGGTCTTCACCAATGCCGCGCTCTTCCGTCACTCTGTCTCTGGCCGACGCCAAACGGATGCTTGAGGCCGGCGAAGCCAAGGCCGCAAGTCTCGGAGTGGCCTACAATATCGCTGTCGTCGATGCAGGCGGCGCGCTGCTGGCGTTTTCCCGCCAAGACGGCGCCCTGATCGGCAGTATCGAGCTTGCCATCGGCAAGGCGGTAACGGCGCGCATCTTCGACAAGCGCACCGCCGACCTCGCAACCATGGCGCAGCCGGGGGCGCCGCTCTACGGCATCCAGCAGACCAATGACGGCAAGGTCGTGATCTTCGGAGGCGGCCTGCCTATCGTGATCGGCAAGGCGATCGTCGGCGCCGTCGGCGCGAGCGCGGGCACCGTCGGTCAGGACATTGCGGTGGCAGAGGCCGCAGCCGCGGCCGTCGCCGACGCTCGCAGCAGTGAGAGTCCTGCGGCGTCTCGCACGTCAACCGAACATCAGCCAGACCCGATGACCCGAGGAGGTTTCCATGAGCAAGGGTAAAGTCATTATCGCCGGCTCCAACGCCACACGGATCGAAATCCAGGGTGGCGGCACGGGTCCCACCGGACAGTATCTCAACGAAACCGTGGTGCCTGCCATGGCGCTTGTGGAGGAAGGCTATGACGTGGTGCTGGCGACGCCCGATGGCACCGAGCCGCATATCGATCCCGTCTCGGACGTCGCCCAGCATTTCGGCGGGGACGACGCCGCCTACAAACGCGGGCGCGCCTTCTTCGACACCCATCCCGCGATGGTCAATGTCCGCACCCTGCGGTCCATCGTCGATGAGGGCCTCGACAACTATGCGGGCGTCTTCGTGCCCGGCGGCCAGGCGCCGATCGTCGACCTGATGCAGGATCCCGATCTCGGCAAGATCCTGCGTCACTTCCATGAACGCGGCAAGCCAACGGCCCTGCTCTGCCACGGGCCGATCGCGACGCTGTCGGCGCTTCCGCAGGCGAAAGCCTATCGGGCTGCGCTGATCGCGCGCGACCATGCCAAGGCGTCCGACCTCGCAAAGAACTGGCAATATGCCGGCTACAGGATGACGGTGTATTCGGCCAGCGAGGAGATACCGATCGAGGAGCAGATTCTACACGGCAAGCTGTACTTCAACATGCCGGACGCGCTGGGGCTGGCCGGCGGCATCGTCACGACCGGTGCCGACTTCGCGCCCCATGTGATCGAGGATCGCGAGCTGATCACCGGACAGAATCCGCGATCGGATCATCCGATCGCGGCAAAGCTGATCGCGGCGCTCAATCGCGCGCCGGCATTTCAATCCGCACGATGAATGCGGCCTTGACCGAAGTCCGGAAAGGAGGCCCCGCATGACGCGATCGCTGTCCAAGATCACCGCCATCCTGACAGCTCATCCCGGCAAAGTCGCCGAACTGGAAGCCCTGCTGACGGCGATGGCGCCGCACTGCAGGGCTGAGCCCGGCAATCTGCGCTGGGACGTCTGGCGCGAGCCGTCACCCGGTGCGCGCTTCGTGCTCGATGAACTCTATGTCGACGCCGCCGCCGTCGAGGCGCATCGCGGAACGCCGCATTATCAGGACTATCTGACCAGGATCCCGGAACTGGCCGACCGAGCCGCGTGGCAGCTGGAGGCCGTGGCGGTCGGCTGAGGACGCCCGCAGCGTCGACCTCGCCGGTTAAGCGTCGCGCCACAAAACCGCCGCCAATTGAGCCCCGGCTTACAGCACCGTCGAGGCCAGGCACCGGGTCGCCATCGCACCATCTGCAATTCAACCGACCGTTCCTAGACTCCCACACGCCTTCATGATGGAATGACGCAGGTGATCAATATGGAACATATATTGCTCACGGAAACGCCTCATGGAGGCCAGGCTGAGTACCGACGCAGACGTTGTGTACGCCTTCGGAAAGTATCGATTTCTGCCGCGCCGGCACCTGCTGGTGTGCGGCGAGGCGCCCGTTCGCGTCGGCGCAAGGGCCCTCGACCTTCTGCAGCTGCTGATTGAGCGCCAGGGAGAACTGGTCAGCAAGTCGGATCTGATCCGCTTTGCATGGCCGGACACCTTCGTCCATGAGAGCAATCTGAAGGTCAACATCGCTGCATTGCGCCGCGCGTTGCAGCAGGATGGCAACGAACTCCCCTACATCGTCTCCGTGTCTGGCCGCGGCTACCGCTTCGCGGTGCCGGCGCGCCTGGAGACGACGCCTGGCTCGACATGGACAGCTCCATTCGTCGACCAATTCGAAGCCAGCCTGCCGGCGCTGCCCCACCCGTTGGGGCGCGACGACGACATCGCAGCCCTTGCCGCCGCTGTCGGCAATGAAGGCGTGGTGACCATCGTGGGGCCGGCCGGCGTCGGCAAGACGACAGTCGCTGTCGCAGCGGCCCGGCAACTGGCCGAGCGTCTGCCGCATGGCGCCTGCTTCGTCGATCTCGCCATGATCAACGACCCGCAGTTGGTCTGCGCGGCGATCGCCTCTGCGCTCGGCCTCAGCACCGGGCTGGCCGATCTGCTCGTCGGCATCGTCGCCGCCCTGCGCAACGCCAACCGGCTGCTGATCCTGGACAATTGCGAACACGTTCTCTCGACCGCAGCCAGCGTTGCCGCGCATATCCGGGAGTCCGTGCCGCACGTCGGCATCATCGCGACCAGCCGCGAACCACTCCGCGTCCGGTTGGAAACCGTCTATCGGCTGCCGCCGCTGCCATGTCCCGCCCCCGATATGCTGGTCGATGGCACGCAGGCCATGGCATTCCCGGCGATCGCGCTTTTCGTGACGCGCGCGCAGGAAGCGAACGGCTATTGTATGAGCGACGACGACGCGCCGGCCGTCGCCGAGATCTGCCGCCGGCTGGACGGCGTACCGCTGGCCATCGAACTGGCGGCCCCGCGACTCCAGACCTATGACGCGGCGACCCTGCTGCAACACCTCAACCGCAGTTTCGGCCTCCTCAATCACGGGCCAAGGAATGCACCGCTGCGCCATCAGGCCCTGCAGACGACGCTGGACTGGAGCTACAGGCTTCTGTCCGATGCCGAGGCGCGACTGCTTCGCATGCTCTCCGTCTTCGCCGGCGCTTTCAGCCGTGATGATGTGCTCGCGGTTGCCAGCGAGCTGAAGACGCCGCCCAGCGACAGTGCCGCATGCCTCGAAAACCTGTCGTCGAAGTCGCTGGTCGCGCAAGACCATGCCGGCGGGCGACTGCAACACCGGTTACTCGACGCGACCCGGAGCTACGCCCGCGAACGACTGCGGGCCGAAGGCGAGCACCGGCGCACCTGCGAAGCGCACGCGCGCTATCTGCAGCGCCTGTTCGGGCAGGCCGAGGCCGAGTGGGCAAGGCTCCCGCGAGAGGATTGGCTGGCCAAGTATAGCCCGCGTGTCCATGATCTGCGCAAGGCGATTGACTGGGCGTTCTGCGCGGATGGCGATCCCGAGATCGGCATACAGCTGACTGTCGCCGCCATACCGCTGTGGGATGAGCTGTCCTCGGTCGGGGAAAGCAGCCAGCGCGTTCGCACGGCGCTACAGGCGGCAAAGGCCCTACCCGACTGCGACCCAGTTCTGCAGATGAAACTTGCGACCGCCCATGCGCGGACCCTCGCATTTGCCGAGCGCCTTGATCCGGATGCGGAAGCCGCCTGCCTGGAGAGCGTGCGGCTGGCGCAAGCCAACGGCGACGCTGACTATGAACTACGCTCGGTCTGGGGCCTGGCGGTGCTGCAGTCGTTTTCCGGCCGCCACCGCGAGGCCGCTGCAAGTCTCGATGAACTGGACGCGGTCGCCAGGCGCGCGCGGGATCATCGCGCGCAGCCAGCTATCGCCCGGTTTCGTTACATGACGCAATTCTATCGCGGCGAGATCGTCCAGGCGCACGACGCCTTGAGACAGCTTGCCCGGCGCTACGACACACCGGACCGGAACCCGCAGACATCACGCTTCCAGGTCGATCCCTATGTCATCACCCGGACCTCTCTCGCCTTCGTGAGCTGGATCCGCGGCGACACGGCCGAAGCGGTCAGAACGGCAACGCTGGCGCTCGACAGCGCCAAGGCGATCAAACACGTTGTCTCGGAGTCGAATGCACTTGCCCTCGCGGTCATCCCGATCGCGCTATGGGGCGGCGATCTCGATGCTGCCGAGCGGCATGTCGCCCGTCTGATCGAGACCCTCAACCAGAAGGGCCTCAGCAGTTGGGGACCGCTCAGCGATTTCTTCCAGGCCACGATTCGACACCGGCGCGGACAGCCCGACGCGGTCGACGCGATGCAGAACGCCGTCGACCGGATCCTGTCCGGCAGCTCCCTGTTGCGCGTGCCGATCTATCTCGGCATGCTTGCCGAGGCGGCGCTCGCGCGCGACCAGGTGCAACTGGCCCGCACAAGCATAGCCACCGCTGTCGCACAGGCCGAGCGACAGGACGAAGCCTGGTGCCAGGCCGAACTGCTGCGCGTTCTTGGCCTGGTGGAGCGACGTCTTGGAAAGTGGAGTAGCGCAGAGAACACGCTGCGGCGAGCGATGACGACCGCCGGCCTGGCCGGCGCCTTGTCGTTTCAGTTCCGCGCCGCCTGCGACCTCGCCGATTGCTGGACGACAGCCGGACGACGCCGGGCCGCCATCGCTTTGCTGGAGAACGTCTGCCGAAGCGTTGCGCCGAACGGCGTCGACGCTGACACCGAGAATGCCAGGCGAATGCTGGACCGGATTCGCGACGGCGTGCCGGCCTGCTGACCGGCGCGGCTATGGTGCCTTCGCGACGCCCCAGAACACCGGGTTGGGCGACGGAATCATGCCTGTGATCCGGTCGCTGCGCGCTTGAACCTGCTGGTACTCCCCGAGCGGGACATACGTCACCTCGTCGAGCGCGTGAGCCTGGATACGTTTCGCAATGGATTTCTGTGCGTCCGCGGATCCGGCGCTCAGGAAGTCCTGCCGCAGTGTTTCCAGACGGGCGTCGTCCGGCCAGCCGAACCAGGCCTTGTCTCCCCGTCCGTCGAGCAGCACATTCGACAATGGCGAACTGATCTCGGGAATTCCGAGGACCGTGAAGAACATGCTCCAGCCGCCGTCGGCCGGCTTGGACATGTTGGCCCGCCGCGTCAGAGAGGTCTGCCAGTCCATGGATTGCAGCTCGACATTGAAACCGGCCTGCCGCAACGCCTGCGCGGCCACCCGGGGCGGCGCGGCGAGGATCGGAACGTCAACCGGCTCGAGAATGAGCACCCTGGTGCCGTCATAGGCCGCCTTTTTCAGGAGCGCCCGCGCGCCTTCGACATCTCCGGCTCCGGTCAGAGAGTCCGAGCCCGTTGCATCGGCGAGCGGCGTTCCGCATCCGAAGATCGCGCCGCAGATCCTGAAATAGTCGGGGCTGCCCACCATGGCGGTCAGTATATCTTTCTGGTTCAGCGCCAGCATCGCCGCGCGCCGGAGATCGGCATTGTCAAAAGGCGGATGCCTGAAATTCATTCGACCGATGACCTGATGCCCCAGCGCCGAGCGCACCTCGGCGACCACCTGACGATGCAGCTTCAGCACCGGCAGCAGATCCACCGGCACGCCTTCGATATAGTCGATCTCGCCGGCGACCAGCGCATTCACCGCAGTCTGCGCATCCGGCATCGTGATCCACTGCACGCGCCTGACGTTGACGATCTTGCCGCCCGCCATCCAGCTGGCTCGTTCCGGCCGGGGCACATAGCCGTCGAACTTCTCGTAGGTCGCGCTGACGCCGGGCCGGAATTCGGACGCGACGAATTTGAACGGGCCCGACCCGATAGAGTCCGAGATCGGCCTGTCCGCAGGCGTATCCGCAATCCGCCGTGGCATTATGAACGGAGGGAGCGACGACGGCTTGCCCAGGATCTGCAGCAGCGCGGGAAACGGTCGCTTCAGCCGCCACACGATTGTCCTGTCGTCTGGCGCTTCGAGGGCCGCGGTCTGCTCGAACAGCAGCTGGCCGCCATTGTCGCGCGTGCCCCAGCGCCGGAGAGATGCGATCGCATCATCCGCTTTCACCTTCTGTCCGTCGTGAAAAAGCAATCCCTCGCGCAGGGTGAAGACATAGGCGAGCCCGTCGTCCGAGACCGTCCAGTCCGCCATCTGCGGCCGGACCTGGTATGCATCGTCGAGTGCGACAAGAACGTCGTAGATCATGTAGGCGTGATCGCGCGTGACATACGACGATGTGACGATTGGATCCAGTACGCGCAACGAGGTGTTCATCACCGCGATGAGTGTGTCATCCCCTGCTCGGACAGCTTGCGACGCACAGAGAGCGAGTGCGACAACAACCCGCCCCAGTATTCTACTGATGAACGCAACACGCTCTCCAAGCTGCGAGAACCCTCTTTCCGTCCGCACAGGCACCAACATCTGGTCAGTTGCTGCTTTTTGCATGACTATCACATCAACCGGTCTGGCTCCGCTATCGTTACCCGCGATAAGATTTATTCAACATACTATATTCAAAACGTTGATGCGAAGGACGCTATCTGCGCGATTCTTTTGGTAGTTTTGCATTGATCTCTTGCCGGCGGTGGATTTTCCGCCCCCAATCGCGGCTCTTCGTGATTGGCGTCACCAACTCCAGACGCACGAAGTCCGAATGCCCAAATGGGCCGCCTTGCGCCAGAAGCTGCCAATACGTTGGTGGGTCACCGCGTCCCGGCTCGATTCGGAACCCGTGCCGAACAACTATCTCAGAAATGTTGCAAAACGCGCCCAAAGATCTTCGCCACGTTTCAATGTGGCGTAGACCTCGTTTCGGCGCAGCCGCTCCACGACGCCAGCGATGGCGCCAGCGACGCTCATCATCGCGGTGAACGAATCGAACACCGAGACGCTGGCGGTCTGGATCAGCAGCCGGAACGTCGCATGGGGCATCAGCGGCGACAGCGCATTGTCGGTCAACACCACCACGTCGGCCCCGATCGCGCGAAAATACTGCGCCGCCTTGACGCCATTCGGCGAGTAGCGACGGATACTCACACAGACCAGAAGATCTCCATTCTTGGCCCACAGCAGCCGATCCGCCACCATCGCCTGACCGGTGTCGACGAGCACGACGTTGTCGAGGCAGACGTTGAGATGTGCCCAGAGAAAGAATGCGATGGGATGGCTGTTCTTCTCGCCGATAATGTAGATCTTGCCGCGGGTCGCCAGAATGCTGTCGATCACGGCGTCAAAATTGGCAGTATCGATTTGCTGGAACGTCGCCCTGAGATTGTCCACTTCAAGGGCGACGAAGCGTTCGAGAAACGACGCCGTCGAGGTCGCGCTGCTGTCCGCGATTCCCATCCGGTCGATCGGTGAATTCATCTTCAGCGCCACCTCGCGGCGGATTTCCTCCTGCGCCTCCGCGAAGCTTTGGTATCCGAGCTTGGCAAAAAAGCGCACCACAGTCGCGGCGCTGATCTTGGTGGCCCGGGCAATCGAGGAGGCGGAGCCGAGGATCGCCTGCGGATAATGCGCGATCAGGTAGCGGGCGATCTGACTCTCGCTCGCCGTGAGGTTGGCCTGTTCGATTTCCAGCCGCTTCAGAAGATCCATCGCGACTCCCCCAGATCCCAGCAGCGGCGCACGGCAGCGTCCGAATTCCACGCAGCATGCTCATGAAATGATCTTTACATAAATCAAGTGACACGCAACATTAATTGCATAGACTGTGTTGAGATCTGAACGACGGAAGGGCTCGATACGATGGCCGGACAAGAACTGCCCGTGGCAGTCGTCACCGGAGCGGGGCGTGGCATCGGGCTGGCCTCGGCGACCGAAATGGCCAGGCGCGGTTTCCGCGTCGCCCTGGCGGATCTGGCCAGCGATGAGCTGGAGACCGCCACGGCCGCCGTGGCGGCGCTCGGCGTGGAGGCCATCAGCCTGCCGGGCGACGTCAGCGCCTTTGCCGCCGTGCAGGACCTGGCCGCCACGGTCATCGCGCGCTGGGGCCGCATCGACGTGCTGGTGAACAATGCCGGCGTCTCGGCACCCAAGCCGATCCTCGAGATTTCCGAATCCGAATGGGATCGCACCATGGCGATCAATCTCAAAGGCTGCTTCAACTGGTGCAAGGCGGTAGCGCCCGGCATGGTCGCGCGGCAACGCGGCCGCATCGTTAACATCTCGTCGGTGAGCGCGACCACCGGCGGCGCCGCATCCGCCGTCAGCAAATTCGCCTATTGCGCCTCCAAGGCCGGCATTCTCGGCCTGACCCGCGGCCTCGCCAAGGAACTGGCGCCGCACGTATCGGTCAACGCGATCTGCCCGGGCTCGATCGAAACCCACCTCACTCGGGCTTTGATCAACGCGCATCGCGAGGCGATCATGGCAACGATCCCGCTGGGGCGGATCGGCACGCCGGAGGACATTGCCGTAGTGGTGGCCTTCCTTGCAACGGTCGAACCCAACTTCATCACCGGCGAAGTGGTCGATGTCGATGGCGGCCAGTGGGTCAATTGAAGCTCGCGATCGCAAGCGCGCAAGAAACGAGGAATGCATGACCGACGTCGCCAAAATGCAACCATGGGAATGGCCCGAGGCGCATTGGCGCGGGCTGGTGAATCAGGTACGCGCCGGGCGCACGCTGCGCCCCGCGAAATGGAAGAACGGCGCGCGCTGTGCCGTGGCGTTCTCGTTCGACAGCGACCATGAGACCAGCGAATTGCGCGACGGCGGCAAATCCATCGGCCGCATGGCCTGGGGCGAATATGGCGCCCGGGTCGGCGTGCCGCGGATTCTCGCGCTGCTGAAGAAGCACGACGTCCCCTCCACGTTCTATGTGCCCGCTGTGGTGGCGATGCTGCATCCCGACGAGCAACGCCGCATCGTCGCCGAGGGCCACGAGATAGGCATCCACGGCTGGATCCACGAACTCAATTCGGTCCTGCCCTATGCAGTCGAGCGCGACCTGATGTTCCGCTCAACCGACGAACTCGAGAAGATTACCGGCGTGCGACCGGTCGGTCTGCGCACTCCGTCCTGGGATTTCAGCCCATCGACCTTGAAGATCGAGAAGGAACTCGGGCTGCTGTACGATTCGTCGCTGATGGCGGACGAGGATTGCTACGAGCTGACGCTCGAAGGCGAACCTTCCGGCGTGGTCGAGTTCCCGGTCGAGTGGGTGCGCGACGACGCAGTGTACTTCATGATGCATCGCTTCCAGTCGCTGCGGCCGCACACCCCGCCGACCGACGTGTTCGACATCTTCCGCCGCGAGTTCGATGCCGCCTGGGAAGATGGCGGCGTGTTCCAGCTGACCATGCATCCTCATATTTCCGGCTATCGCTCGCGCATCTGGATTCTGGAAGAATTGATCCGCCATGCCAAGGCGAAGGGTGACGTCTGGTTCGCCACCCACGCCCAGGTGGCCGAATGGGCGCGCGACCACGCCGCCTGATCTCACGACAATCGTCCGTCGGTTGACGCCGGCGAAACTGAAAGCGAGACGAGCTAATGACGGCTGCGGTGGCGGGCATCACTGACGAGATCGAACGGGCGCCCCGCGCGCGGGTCGACTTCGCGCGCTTGGCGACGCTGATCGCATTGCTGGCCCCCGCCGCAGCCCTGCTCGGCATCGGACTGGTGTGGCCATTCCTGATGATGCTCGGCATCTCGTTCCAGGACAAGTTCCCCGACCCGACCGCACTGACCTTCGCCAACTATTCCACCGCGCTGACCGATCCGTACTTCTTGCGCATCACCCTGCGCACCTTCGCGATGGCGCTGGTGGTGACGGCGACCACCGCTGTGCTGAGCTATCCAGTCGCCTGGTTCCTGGCGCGTTCGCAATCGCGCTGGAAGCACCTGGTGTTCTTGGCGGTGATCTCACCGCTGATGGTCAGCATTATCGTGCGCACCATCGGCTGGACCATCATCCTGGGCAACGAGGGACTGATCAACGCCATGCTGGCCGGGCTCGGACTCGTCACCGAGCCGCTGCGGCTGATGCAGAGCTTCTGGAGCGTCGTGGTCGGCATGGTGCACATCCTGATCCCGTTCATGGTGCTGTCGATCGCCACCGTGCTCGGCAAGATCGATCCGGCCTATGCCGAGGCCGCCGCCGTGCTCGGCGCCAGCCCACGGCGCAACTTTCTCAAGATCATGCTGCCGCTCTCGGTCCAGGGCATCGCATCGGGTTCGGTCATCGTGTTCTGTCTCACAGTCGGCGCCTATGTGACGCCGGTGATGCTCGGACGCGGCCAGGTCGCGGTTCTCGCCGTCACCATCCACGAACAGATGGTGGTGCTGGTGGACTGGCCGACGGGTGCGGCGGTGGCGATGGTGCTGACCGCCGGAACGCTGATCGTGCTGTTGCTCTATGGCGTGTTCCTGCGCCGCCATTCGCGCCGTTGATGTCAGGGCCCCGCATGAACCCGACACATTTTCTCACCAGCGAGCGCGTTCTGAAGGCGTACGTCTTCACGATCCTGTTGTTCCTTGCACTGCCGATCATCATCGTCGTGCCGCTCGCCTTCAGTACCGACGTCTCGCTGACCTTTCCGCCGCACGGCTTCTCGCTGCGCTGGTTCGCCAACATCCTGGCCCGCCGCGAATTCGCGGCAGCGTTCCTCAACAGCGCGATCATTGCCATCCTCTCGACCGCGATCGCGCTGGTGATCGGCATCATGTCGGCTATCGCTTTCGCGCGCTTCAGGTTCCCCGGCCGCGAGACGCTGCTGCTGCTTTTCATGACCCCGCTGATTTTCCCGGCGATCGTGCTCGGTGCCGCCATGGCACTGATGCTCAGCCCGCTCGGGCTGTTGCGCAGCGTCCAGGGCCTGGCACTGGCACATACGGTGCTGATCTTCCCCTATATCCTGCGTACCGCGCTGGCGACCCTGTTCGAGATCGATGCCTCGCTGCACGAGGCCGCCTACACGCTAGGCGCCAATCGCTGGCAGACGTTCCGCCACGTCATCCTGCCGCTGCTGCGCCCCGGCCTGCTGGCTGGCGCGACCTTTGCGCTGATCATCTCGTTTGACGAATTCACCGTGTCGATGTTCCTGGTGGGGCCCGGACTGATGACGCTGCCGCTTGAGATGTACAACTACAGCGAATTCAGCCTCGACCCGACTATCGCGGCGATCTCGACCGTGCTGCTCGTCATCACCTCGATAGCCATCCTGATCATCGAAAAGCTGGTCGGGCTCGGCAGGCAGTTCTCGTGAACCGACTCTCCTTCTTCACCGTGCAGCAAAGGACATCGCCATGAGCCAACAAGAAACCGACAACATCCTGCGCGCCTTCGACCGCCATCCCAATCGCCGCTCGGTGCTGCGCGGTCTGGCCGCCATGGGCGCGGGAGGCGTGGCGTTCGGGCAGTTCGCCGACGCTCTTGCCCAGGCGACCAGCGACGAGGTCGCGCAACTCACTATCCTGTCGCAGCCGGGCGTGGTGCCGGACATCCTCAAGGACGTCACGCTGCCGCTGTACAAGGGCACCCACCCGAAGGTCTCGGTCGCCTTCGAGGCCGCCTCAAACGCGGTTGCCTACCCGAAGATGCTGGCCCAGCGCAGCAATCCGGTGGTCAGCGGCGCTATGGTCAACGACCTGTTTGCGCAGCGCGGCATCAATGACAAGATGTGGGACCATTTCGATCCGACCTTCGTCCCCAACGCCAAGGCTCTGCCGGCCGGCTTCACCACGCCCGGCGGTTTCGGCATTCCGTTCCACCTGTCGCCCTGGGGCATCATGTACAATCCGGACAAGGTCGAAGAGCCTAAGTCGTGGACCGACTTGTGGAATCCGAAATACAAGGGCCGCGTCTCGATGTGGGACGTGTATTACGACGCCTACATCATGGCCGGCATCGTCAGCGGCAAGGGTCCGGACATTGAGGCCGGCATCAAGGCGTGGGCGCCGTTCAAGGAAAATATCGGCGCCTGGGTGAACTCGCCCACCGCCGAGGAAGATCTCGTCAGCCGCGGTGAGATGTGGCTCGCCCCGCACTGGGGCTCGTGGACCGCGATGGCCAAAGCGCAGGGCAAGAATGTCGCCTTCACCATCCCGAAGGAAGGCGGCGTGCAATGGACCGGCCACATGCAGGTCTGCGCCGGATTCTCGCCCAAGGTCAGCGAGCTGACCCAGCGTTACCTCAACACCTGGCTGTCGGACGAGTGCCAGCTCGCCTGGATCGAGCGCGGCTTTTACTCGCCCGCCAGCACGCGGGTGAAGATCCCCGAGGCGCTGAAATCGAACCCGGCGATCATCTCGTCCGAAGAAGCGATGAGCAAACTGGTGCATCCCGACTTCGTCAAGATGGGCGCCGACATGCCGCGCCTGAAGACGATGATCGATCGCACCCTCAAGGCATGACGACCGGAACCAGATGAGCATGTTGATCACCGCCGACGCCGCAGGCGTACGCCTCGATGGCTTGAAGAAATGGTACGGCCAGGTGCCGGCGGTGCGCGATGTCTCGCTGGCGGTCGAACCCGGCGAAATGGTCTGCCTACTCGGGCCTAGCGGCTGCGGCAAGACCACCACCCTACGCATGGTCGCGGGCCTCGAAAACCCCGATGCGGGCGAGATCCGCATCGGCCCGACCCTGGTCAACGGTCTCGCGCCATGGAAGCGCAACCTCGGTATGGTGTTCCAAAACTACGCCCTGTTCCCGCACATGACCGTGTTCGAGAACGTGGCATTCGGCCTGACCATGCGCAATCTTCCCGCCACCGACGTGCGCCGGCAGGTCGATGCGGCGATGGCCCAGGTGCGGCTGGCCGGATTCGGCGACCGCCGCCCGTCGCAATTGTCCGGCGGCCAGCGCCAGCGCATCGCGCTGGCGCGCGCCATCGTCACCCGACCCAGTGTATTGTTGCTTGATGAGCCGCTGGCGGCACTCGACAAGAAATTGCGCGAGCAGATGCAGGTGGAGATCAAGCAGTTGCAGCGCCAGGTCGGCGTCACCACCCTGTTCGTCACTCACGACCAGGAGGAGGCGCTGACGCTTTCAGACCGCATCGTCGTGATGGACGAGGGCAGGATCATCCAGATCGGCACGCCGTCGGAAGTCTACGAGCGGCCGCGCAGCCGCTTCGTCTCCGACTTCATCGGTTTCACCAATGCGGTCAGCGGCAAGGTGAATTCGGTCGATGGCGCGCAGACGCGCGTGACCATCGCGTCAGGCCATGTGGTGACGGTGCGCAGCGGTGAAGGCATTGCCACCGGCGACGACGTCGACTTGGTGATCCGGCCGGAGAAGGTCGTGGTCGATCCGTCGGGACTGGTGGATCGCAGCGTCATCCCCGGCACACTCGCCCATATGGTCTATACCGGCGCGGTGACCTACTATCATGTGGATATCGGCGGCGGAGCGATTCTGATCGCCATGACGCCGAACGAGGACAGCGACAGGCGCGATCAGCCGGTGCTGGGCGCGCCGGTGTCGCTCGGTTTCAAGCCCGACAGCATGCTGATCTTTCCCCGACGAGGTTAAGGGGCGGCCTTTCCCTGTCGTTCCGGGGCGCGAGAGCGCAGCCCGAGCGAACCCGGAACCTCGGGCTGTTCAACTCCATCTCGGGATTCCGGGTTCTGTCGCAGCAGTCGCTGCTCCCGCCCCGGCATGACGGCTAGACCTTCACTTGCGCGAGGCGAGCTTGTCCTGCAGCGCCATCCAGCCGACCACCGCCGGCATGAACCAGGCCTTGCCGTTCAGCAACGGCACGAATTTCGGCGGCCGGAAGTCCAGCGCCGACTGGCCAGCCTGATCGCCCAGCACCTGCAGCGCAGCCTTCTGACCGGCCCAGCGCGCCCACACCACGCCCGAGCCGCAATAGCCCGCCGCATAGCGCACACCCCGCCTGCTGAAGATGCGCGGGACCATGTCGCGGTTCATGGCGACGTAGCCGAACCAGCTATGGTCGAGTTCGACGCGCGCCAGTTCGGGGAAGATATCGGCCAGCGCAGTCTTAAGGCTTTCCGTCGGCCAGTCGGCATCGCCGGCGATGGTGCCGTCGCGGCCGCCGAACAGGATGCGGGTGCCGTCCGGCGACGGCCGGTAGTAGTAATGCAGGCGCCGGGTCTCGGTGTACATCATCCGGGTCGGCATCAACTCGCCCATCAGGTTGGCCGACAGCGGCACCGTGGCAATGATGCGGCTGCGCACCGGCACGAGGCGCTGGCGCAGCCAGCGATCGGCGGTGTCGGTGTAGCCATTGGTGCCGACGATGACGTGGCCAGCGCGCACACTGCCGCGAGCGGTTGAGACTTCGTAGCCCTCCTGGCCGGTGCGGATACCGAGGATCGCGGTCTCGCCGTGCACCTTGGCGCCTGCCGCCAGCGCAAGGCGCAACATCTCGGCATGGAATTTCGCGGGGTGCAATCCGCCGATATCCATGCGGACGTTGCCGCCATGATAGTAATCCGTGCCGATCAAGTCGCGTTGCGCGCCGCGCTGCACCGCGTAGGCTTTGATGCCGAGAGTCTTGTGCAGCAGGTCGGCCTCGCGTGCGAGCCCGTCATAGTCGCCCGGTGCCGCGGCGCCGGCGAAGCGCCCGACCAGCTCGAAGTCGCAATCGATATTTTCCTCTTTGAGGAAATTGTACAGGCTCTCCCGCGCCAGCTTCGCTTCGGCGAGAATTGCTGTGGCACGCGCTTCGCCGAATTTCTTGGTCATTTCGGCGAGGCTGTGCCGGAGATTGCCGCTGGTGATGCCGCCATTTCGCGACGAGGCGCCCTCACCCGGCTTCTGCCGGTCGAACACCTGCACCGAGCGTCCGGCCCGCGCCAGCGTGATTGCTGCCGAAAGACCGGTGTAACCGGCTCCCATGATCACCACGTCGCAGGTGGCATCGACGCGCTGCGGCGCGGTCTGCGCCAGCGGCGCTGCGACCCACCAGTAGGGATCCCGGTTCAACATGCTCTCATCTCCTCAGCGTGGTGCTTACAGACGACCGCCATCGACCGACAGGATCTGGCCGGTGATCCAGCCGGCCTGCTCGCTCGCCAGGAACAAGGCGGCCGTCGCGATATCTTCCGGCGCGCCGAGACGGCGGGTATGCAGCGAATCGAGCACGCGCTGCCTGCCTTCCGGGCCGTAGGCCTCCCACTGCGCGCGGGTCGCGGGATTGGTCAGGATGAGGCCCGGCGCGACCGCATTGGTCGTGGTGCCATGCGGACCGAGTTCGAGAGACAGCTGCCGCACCAGGCCGACCAGCGCATGCTTCGCCGCAGTATAGGCCTGGATGCCGGTCAGGGTCGGACGCAGTCCGGCACCGGATGCGATCGCCACGATCCTGCCCCAACCGGCGGTCTTGAAGTGCGGTGCGGCCGCCTGCGCCAGCCACAGCGCCGCCTCGACGTTGGCTTCGAACAGCACGCGCCAGTCGCGCTCGGTGATCTCTTCGAGCGGCCGGCCGACCTGGCCGCGGACGCCGCCGGCAGCTAGCGCGAGGATGTCGAGTCGGCCCTCCGTCGCGATCACCTCGGCGACGAGGCGATGCGCCGCCATGCGATCCGACAGGTCGCAGACATGTACCGGCACCGACAGGATGTCACCCGCAGCCGCAAGCCCTACCGGATCGAGGTCGGTCAAGCGAACGCGCGCGCCGGCTTCGTAAAAGGCCTTGGCCATGGCGCGGCCGATGCCCTGAGCCGCGCCCGACAGCAGCACGACGCGCCCGTCCAGCTGAATATTCATGGTGGTGTCCCTTGTTGCGATCAGGCCTCGACGCCGATGTCGGCGCGAAGCTGCAGCCACCATCCATAGGATGGCGGCCACTTGTCCCAGTTCGGATCGGCGCCGAGCGCCTGTGCCGCGTGCAGGCCCCAATGCGGATCGGTCAGCGCTTCGCGGCCGATGGCGATCAGGTCGGCCTGCCCGGCCTGCAAAATTGCCTCGGCCTGCGGCCCGTCGAGGATGACACCGACGGCCATGGTGGGCATGGCGGCCTCGCGGCGGATCTGCTCGGCATAAGGCACCTGATGGCCGCGCTTCAGCTTGGTGCGCTTTTTCTTGAAATCCATCATCGAATTCTCGGCGCGGATACCGCCCGACGAACAGTCGATCAGATCGACGCCGCGCGCCGCCAGTTCCTTCGCCAACACGACACTGTCCTCGATAGTCCAGCCGTCGGTGCGGTCGTCGAGATCCTTGCGCCAGTCGACACAGGACAGGCGGAAGAACAACGGCACACCGCCCGGCAGGTTGGCACGGACGCTGTCTGCGATCTCCAGCGCGAGGCGCATTCGGCCCTGCAGGTCGCCGCCATAGCCGTCGGTGCGTTGGTTGGCCACCGGCGACAGGAAGGAATGGATCAGATAGCCGTGGGCGGCGTGGATATCGATCACATCGAAGCCGGCGGCCACCGCGCGCCGTGCGCCGGCACCATAGGCCGCCACCAGCGCGTCGATCTCGGCCACCGTCATGGCGCGCGGACGATGCCAGCCGGCGACGCTGCTCGAATCCGTCGAGCTGACCGGCTGCCACGGCGCCTCGCCCAGGGCGGCGTCCTTCTCGCCGAGCGGACCGAGGCCCTCCCACGGGCGCTGCCGCGACGATTTCGGACCGGCATGGTGGAGCTGCGCTGCCGCCACCACGCCCTGCTGGTGCAGGAAATCGGCGATGCGGCGCAACGGCGGCACATGGGCGTCCGACCAGATGCCGAGATCGCCATAGGTGTTGCGGCCGACCGGATCGACGATCAGCCCCTCGGTCATCACCGTGCCGGCGCCGCCGATGGCGTATTTCGCCAGGTGCTGGAAATGCCAGTCGGTTGCCAGACCGTCCGGCGCCGCCTTGTACATCTGCATCGGCGCAATCACGATCCGGTTCGGGAACGCGACGTCGCGCAGCCTGAAGGCGCTGAACAGCAGAGACTGGGTCATCGCATCATCCATTCTGTCTCGCGAAAAGCCGCGCGCTTACTCGGCTGCTGCGCGGACGCTGGCTCCCGGCACAACGCGTGGCAGATCTTCGAACCGCGCCAGCACCGTCTCGTAGGCGTCGTAGACATCCGCCGCGCCGCCATCAGCCGGCGCGATCCGGCCCTTCAGCGAACCGAACACGGCGTGCTTGACGAAGAAGCGCCAGGTCACCGGCACTTCGCTGAGGATTCGGGTGAGCGCGGCATAGCGCGGCTGGCTCCAGACACGCTCGAACGTCACGCGTCCCTCGCCATGGCCGAACTCGGTGATGACACGCGTCTTCGACATTTTTTCACGGAGCTGCGTCGTCGCGGTGGCATCGATCACAAGATCAGCGCCGATCACCACGCCGTAGTCGGATTGCGCCCGCGCAGCGGAGACGAAGCCGCAGCGCACGTCGGTCAGCACATCGTCCGCCGGACGATCCAGCGGATCGCCATAGCCGCCGGCGCCGGGGCCCTGGATCAGGATGATGTCGCCGGGATCGCAGGGTACGATGTCGATGGAGCCGAGCTCGACGCAATGACCGGTGTTGGGGTTCTTGGCAAAGCGCGAGGTCGCACCCGGCATGCCGCCGCGCAGGCCCCAAGCCGAGAAGATCGAGCGATCGCGATTGCGCGCCGTGACCATTGATTGCGGCGCGAACAGCTGGAATTCCATTTCCAGCGCCGAGCCGCCGCGCCAGCGCCCGGCACCGCCGGAATCCGGGACCAGCCCGTAGCGCAGGATACGCACCGGCACCTCGGCCTCGTTGATTTCGACCGGGGTGTTCTTGAGATACGACATGTTGGCGCCGCAGCCTTCGGCGCCGTCGGCGCTGGGGCCACCGCCGGCACCGCCGCCGACCGGTCCGATCGACGCCATCACGGAGCGGCCGCCCCGAGTCGTGGTCTTGACGTTCATCAGGCTCATGCCACTGCCTGGCGAGGCCGGCATCCGGTCCGGCAGCGCGCGACAGAACGCACCGATCACAGCGGTCTGGGCGAGGTTGCACATCAGGCTGCGCATGCCGACGGCGGCCGGCATCACCGCGTTCATCACCGAACCTTCGGGCAGGATGGCGCGTGCCGGACGCACAAAACCGGAATTGAGCATCGCGGTCGAGTCCAGACAGTAAAGCCCGTATACCACGCCCACCATGGCCAGCGCGTGCCGCTCCTTGCCACCGGTCGGCACGTTGAGCGACGACACCAGCTGCGGATCGCTGCCGGTGTAGTCCACCGTCAGGGTGTCGCCATGGATCTTCAGGTTTACGGCCACCCGCACCGGATAGCCGCCGGCCTGGTCCTCGTCGGCATAATCGGCGAAGAAATACTCGCCGTCCGGGATATCACGGATTACCGCACGCGCCTGGTTCTCGGCATAGTCCAGCAGGCCCCCGAGCCCGGCCTTGAACTCATCCTTGCCGAAGCGACCGACAATCTCGTGGAGCTTGCGTTCGCCAACATTGACGCAGGCAATCTGCGCATTGAGGTCGCCCCAGTTCTGTTCGGGCAGACGAACGTTATTGGCGATCAGCGCCAGCAAATCCTGGTTCATGACGCCGTCGCGCATCAGCCGCATTGGCGGGATCCGCAGTCCCTCCTGGTGGATCTCGGTCAGGCTGCGCGACAGGGTGGCCGGCACCGCGCCGCCGACATCGGTGTTGTGGATATGACAGCCGACGAAGCAGACCAGTTCGCCATCATGGAACACAGGCTTCCAGATGTGGACGTCGGGCGTGTGGGTGGCGACGAAGCCGGCATAGGGATCGCTGGTCAGGCAGATATCGCCCTCGCGATAGTCGAACAGCGGGATGACGCCGCTGTAGTCCAGCCCGGTGTACCAGGTGGCTCCGAATGTCCTGGGCGAGGCGACGGTCAGGCCTGCCGGCGTCAGCACCTGACAGGAAAAGTCTTCGGTCTCCTTGACGAAGGTGGAATGGGCGGTGCGCATCAGCGTCCAGCCCATGCTTTCGGCGGCGGCGGAACAGTAGTTGGCAAGAACCTGCAGCGTGGTGTTGTCGAGTTTCACAGGGCGACCTCCCGCGTAATTCGTAAGTTGGCATACTCGTCGACCCGAGTGACGTAGCCTGGCGGCACCACCGTGGTGCAGTCGTCCTGCGTCACCACCGCCGGCCCGGCAAAGGTCTGGCCGGGCACCAGGTCGGTGCGACGATAGAAATTGATCTGGCGTTGCGCGCCGTCGAGCCAGGCTGAGGCCGGGCGGGTTAGCTGCGCCGTGCCGGGCTTGAGCTGGTGGCGCGGAAAGGTGGGTTTCGCCGTTTTGCCGCTGATGACCAGACGCAGCGAGATCACCTGGATGGCGGCCTGCACATCGGCGTGGCCGTAGACTCGCGCATGCTCGCGATGGAACGACGCCGCCATGGCCGCGACGTCGCACGAGGCGATGGTCCCGGGATCGAGCCCGGTGTCGATCTCGAACGATTGGCCGCGGTAGCGCAGCTCGGCCGAATAGGTCAGGGCATAGTCTCCGTCGTAGCCCTGATCTCGCCGCAGCCAGTCGACCGCGCCATTCCTGAGCAGATCGAATTCGCTCTTGATCACGATGGCGGTGGATGCGTCGAGATCGGCATAGAGCGTCTTGATGAAGTCGCTCTTGAGGTCGGCGATCAGGCCGCCGAGCGCGCTCAGCACGCCGGGTGTGGTCGGCACCACGACCTCCTGCATGCCGAGCTCGCGCGCCAGGAAACAGGCCATCATCGGCCCGGCGCCGCCGAAAGCAAGGCAGGAGAACTCGCGCGGATCGATGCCCGACCGCGACACCAGCGCGCTGACGTCGGAATACATGCCGGACACCGCGATGCGAATGATCGCTTCGGCAGTCTGTTCGATACTGCGGCCAAGCTTTTCTGCGAGTTCGCCGACGACGCGGCGGGATGCCTCGCTGTCGATCGTCACCGCCGAATAGCCGATCTCAGACAGGCCGACCAGGCCGAGCGCCGCGAAGGCGTCGGTGATGGTCGCGCGCGTGCCGCCGCGGCCGTAGCAGGCCGGCCCCG
>DATCUS010000302.1:0-4371 GCA_036561845.1 Tardiphaga sp.
GGGTCGGCGGCGACAGCGGCGGCCGTTTGCCGAGCTGGGTGCGGTCGATATAGGTCACGGCGGCGGCGGCGGCGGCGGCCTCCAGCCGCGACAGGGCGGTGAGCCCGTCCATGGTGGCGACTGCGAAGTAGTCGCACAGCCGGCGTTCCGCGGTGGCGCCGTCGAACACGTCGCGGGTCACCGGCGTCACCGCTGGCAATTCGCGCAGCAGCTGGCTGAGGTCGGCGTCGCTGTACAGCGCGTCGGTGACGATCGCCTCGTTGGGATTGATCCGCGCCAGCGTGGCGCCGAGCTCATTGAGGCTGCATTCGGTGACACTGAATTCCGCAGTGGAAATGTCGATCCACGCCAGCCCAATGCGGTCGGCGCCGGCGGAGCCCTTCGCCCGGGCAATCGCCAGCAGGTAGTTGTTGGTGCGGGCGTCGAGCAACGTGTCTTCGGTCAGCGTGCCCGGCGTCACCACCCGCACTACGTCGCGCTTCACCACGCTCTTGTTGCCGCGCTTGCGCGCTTCGGCGGGGTTCTCCATCTGCTCGCACACCGCGACGCGATGGCCGAGCGCGATCAGCCGGTGCAGATAATCGTCGGAGCGCTCCACCGGCACGCCGCACATGGCAATGTCGGCGCCCTGGAACCGGCCGCGCTTGGTCAGCACGATGCCGAGCGCGCGCGAGGCGATCTCGGCGTCCTCGAAGAACATCTCGTAGAAGTCGCCCATCCGGTAGAACAGCAGCAGGCCGGGATTGGCGGCCTTGATTTCGAGATATTGTTCCATCATTGGCGACACCCGCGTGATGTCTTCCACGGGGGCGGTCGGTTCGGGCGGGACGGGGATGTTCTGCTGGATCGTCATGGCGGCGGACGCTAGCAAATTTTGCCGGGGCCATCACAGGGGATCGGACGGTTTTCCAGTGCTGATGGCGGCGCTTGCGAATTATAGGGATAGCCCTATAATTCCGATGTGAGCGACGATCGGTCAGACCGTAAAGCCTGCATCTTCATGGGCTCCAGCCTGAAGGATCTGAAGCGATTCCCGGCCTTGGTGCAGAACCGCATGGGTTATGCACTGGGGCAGGTGCAGGACGGCGATGAGCCGATCGCGGCCAAGGCGCTGAAGGGGTTCGGCGGGCGTTCCGTCCTCGAATTGATCGAGGATTTCGACGGCGACAGCTACCGCGCCGTCTACACCGTGCGCTTTGCGGGCGTCGTTTACGTACTGCACGCTTTCCAGAAGAAGGCGAAGAAGGGCATCGCCACACCGCAGCGCGACATCGAGTTAATCAAAGCGCGGCTGCGCGACGCGGAAGCCCTTTTTCACGCGCGCAATGGAGTTGAACGATGACCAAGCCGAAAATCGAAGCCACCGAGAGCAGCGGCAACGTATTTGCCGATCTCGGTTTGCCGGACGCTGAACAGCGGCTGCTGAAGAGTCAGATCGTGGCGCAGCTGCACCGGCTGATAAAAAGTCGCGGCTTGACGCAGGTGAAGGCGGCCAAATTGCTTGGCATCCATCAGCCCGATCTGTCGCTGCTTCTCCGCGGTGACTTCGACGACTATTCGGCCGAGCGGTTGATGAAAATGCTGACGGTATTTGCACAGGATATCGAAATCACCATGAAGCCGAACCGCGACACCGGCAAGCCGGGGCGCATCACCTTCAAGACGGCGGCGGCCTAGCCGCCCACGTCCGCGCATATCCGCCCGGCGCGAAAGCGGTCCTTCCGGACAGCGAGCATTTGACGGGCCGGGTGTGCCTTCCTAAAACACCTCCAAATCGGCGGTCCCCTTGGGATGGCGCCTTCAGGGAGACTCCAATGAGCGATGTATTTGTCTGCGACGCCGTCCGCACCCCGATTGGCCGCTTTGGCGGCTCCCTCGCCAAGGTCCGCGCCGACGACCTCGCAGCCAGCCCGATCAAGGCGCTGATGGAGCGCAACCCCGGCATCGACTGGAATGGCATCGACGAGGTCTATTTCGGTTGCGCCAACCAAGCCGGCGAGGACAATCGCAACGTCGCCCGCATGGCGCTGCTGCTGGCCGGCCTGCCGGCATCGGTGCCGGGCCTGACCCTGAACCGGCTGTGCGCCTCCGGCCTCGACGCCGTCGGTGCCGCTGCCCGCGCCATCCGCGCCGGCGAGATCGATTTTGCCATCGCCGGCGGCGTCGAATCCATGACCCGCGCGCCGTTCGTGCAGGGCAAGGCGTCGGAGGCATTTTCGCGCTCGGCGGAGATCTTCGACACCACCATCGGCTGGCGCTTCATCAACCCGCTGATGAAGGAGAAATACGGCGTCGACGCCATGCCGGAGACCGGCGAGAACGTCGCCCAGGATTTCCAGATTTCGCGCGCCGACCAGGACGCCTTCGCCATCGCCTCGCAGCAGCGCGCCGGCAAGGCGATTGCCTCCGGCTACTTCGCCGAGGAAATCATCCCGGTGATGGCGCCGGGCGGCAAGGCCGGCCCGATCGCGGTCGACAAGGACGAGCATCCGCGCCCGGAGACGACGCTGGAAGGCCTGGCCAAGCTGCGTCCGATCGTGCGCAAGGACGGCACCGTCACCGCCGGCAATGCCTCGGGCGTCAATGACGGCGCCGCGGCGATGATCCTCGCTTCCGCCGCCGCCGTGAAGAAATACGGCCTGACGCCGCGCGCGCGCATCCTCGGCCTCGCCTCCGCCGGCGTGGCGCCGCGCATCATGGGCATCGGCCCGGTGCCGGCGACCCAGAAGCTGATGGAACGGCTTGGCCTCAAGATCAGCGACTTCGACCTGATCGAACTCAATGAAGCCTTCGCCTCGCAGGGCATCGCGGTGCTGCGCCAGCTCGGCGTCAAGGAAGACGCCGACTTCGTCAATCCGCACGGCGGCGCCATTGCGCTCGGCCACCCGCTCGGCATGAGCGGCGCGCGCCTCGCGCTGACCGCGGTGCACGGCATGGAGAAGCGCGGCGGCAAGCTCGCGCTCGCCACCATGTGCGTTGGCGTCGGCCAGGGCGTGGCGATGGCGATCGAGAAGCTGAACTGAGAAAGACAGGACCATGACGCTGATCTATCCCGTCGAAAGCAACATCGCGCACGCGCCCCGGCTGTCGCCCGGCTATAAGAGCACGGTCAAGCGCGCGCCGCAGAAGCCGCTGATCATGATCAAGCAGTCGCTGTCGGAACTGACCGGCCCGGCCTACGGCCACGACACGGTGCGGCCCGGCGACAGCGACCTCACCACCCAGCACAGCGGCGAGCCGATCGGCGAGCGCATCATCGTGTTCGGACGGGTTCTGGACGAGGACGGCCGCGGCGTGCCCAACACGCTGGTGGAGATCTGGCAGGCCAATGCCTGCGGCCGCTACATCCATGTGGTCGACCAGCATCCCGCGCCGCTCGATCCGAATTTCACCGGGGCCGGCCGCGCCGTCACCGACGCCGAGGGCAACTATCGCTTCGTCACCATGAAGCCCGGCGCCTATCCGTGGGGCAACCACCACAACGCCTGGCGTCCCGCTCACATCCATTTCTCGGTGTTCGGCCATGCCTTCGTGGCGCGGCTGGTGACGCAGATGTACTTCCCCAACGATCCCCTGTTCCCGTTCGATCCGATCTTCAATTCGGTCACCGACGAGAAGGCGCGGCTGCGCATGGTGTCGGATTTCGATCTCGACACCACCGAGCCCGGCTGGGCCCTGGCCTATCGCTTCAACATCGTGCTGCGCGGGCGCAACGCCACGCCCATGGAGAACCACTAGTGCCCGGAATCACCCCCTCGCAGACCGTCGGCCCGTTCTTCGCCTATGGCCTGACCCCGACCGGCCGCTACGCCTGGAATGACGCCTTCACCAGTAATCTGGTGACCGCGGATGTCACCGGCGACCGCATCCGCGTCGAGGGCTATGTCTATGACGGCGACGGCGCCATCGTGCCCGACGCCATGCTGGAAATCTGGCAGGCCGATGCCCAGGGCCGGTTCTCAGACCCGCAGGACAGCCGCGCGCTGGCCAATGCCAGCTTCAAGGGCTTTGGCCGCTGCGGCACCTCCACCGAAGGCATGTTCGCGTTCGACACCATCAAGCCCGGCGCCGTGCCCGGCACCGACGGCCAGCCGCAGGCGCCGCATATCCTGCTGGCGATCTTCGGTCGCGGCATGACCATGCAGAGCATCACCCGGATCTATTTCGACGACGAGCCGGCCACCGCTGCCGACGGCGTGATGAATCTGGTGCCTGCCGACCGCCGCGCCACGCTGATCGCCAGGAAGACGGCGCCCGGCGTGTACCGCTTCGACATCCACCTGCAGGGCGACAACGAGACGGTGTTCTTCGACGTGTGAGTTGCGAAGCCTCTGCCGCTGGCGGAGGCCTATGCCGCCTTGGCCTGGATGG
>DATCUS010000303.1:0-19729 GCA_036561845.1 Tardiphaga sp.
CGTGATCGGCGTGGCGGCTGCAGGCGCCGAGATTTCAACGCGGCCGTTCCAGCTGGTCACCGGCCGCGTCTGGCGCGGCTCGGCGTTCGGCGGCGCCCGCGGCCGGACCGACGTGCCGAAGATCGTCGACTGGTACATGCAGGGCAAGATCCAGATCGACCCGATGATCACCCACGTGATGCCGCTCGCGGACATCAACAAGGGATTCGAGCTGATGAAGCGAGGGGAGTCGATCCGCGGCGTGGTGACGTTCTAGGCGTCTCGGGCCGATGAACCCTCATGGTGAGGAGGCGCTTCTTCAGCGCCGTCTCGAACCATGAGGGAGTGTGCTGCCCATCCCGGTCGAATGGCTTCGCCATTTGCCGGAGACGCGCGCAGGAGCGCGCTCCTCGGGATGAGGGTCCGCGTTGAAGTCTGGGAGATGATGATGCGCCTGCAGTTCGAGACCGTCGATGTCTTCACCGCCGGGCAGTTCAGCGGCAATCCGCTCGCGGTGGTGCTGAACGCCGAGGGCCTGTCGACGGCACAGATGCAGGCCATCGCGGCCGAGTTCAACCTGCCGGAGACCACCTTCGTGCTGCCGCCAAGGGACCCGGCGAACACGGCACAGGTGCGCATCTTCACGCCGAAAAGCGAGCTGCCGTTCGCCGGCCATCCCAATGTCGGCACCGCCTATGTTCTGGCGCGGGCCGGTGCGAGCTACGGCCGCTCCGTCGCCGGCGGGCGCGTGGTGTTCGAGGAAAAGGCCGGGCTGGTGCCGATCGAGATCCTGCGCGATGGCGACACCGTGTCCAGCACCCGGCTCACCTCGCCGCAGCCACTGCGCCTCGGCGCGGAGATCCCCGTCGAACTGATCGCGTCGGCCTGCGGCATCGCGGTCGACGACATTGAAACCAAGAACCACCGGCCGGTGATCGCCTCCTGCGGCACACCGTTCATCCTCGCCGAGCTGAAGAGCGCCGGCGCGCTGCAGGCCGCGGTTGCCGACACCGATGTGTTTCGCCGTGAGGTGACAAAACACCCGGCTGTCAGCATCATGATCTATGTGCAGGTCGATGAACCGCTCATCGATATTCGCGCCCGCATGTTCGCGCCACACCTGAACATGCCCGAAGACCCGGCGACCGGTGCCGCCAATGTCGGGCTGATCGGCCTGCTGGCACAGCTGCTGCCGGAGCCGAACCTGACGCTGTCGAAGCGGATCGCCCAGGGCGTGGAGATGGGACGGCCGAGCCTGCTGCACGCCGACGCGACGAAACTGGACGGCGTGGTGACGGCGACCACGATCGGCGGCAGTTGTGTGCCGGTGATGACGGGGACGATTGAACTGCGCTGAATTGCTGCCCGGACTCCAGCACGGGCAATTGACCGGGATCAAGGCCGGACGCAGTCACCCTATGCATGCTGGCCTTCGGAACACAGACCCGGGCGGATCATGACCAATTGGCCAGAAGTAACGACTGAACTCAGCTCAATGCTCCGCGATCTGCGGGGCGGTGCTCCCGCCATCATGAAGGCCTTCGCCGGCATGGCCCAGACGGCCACCGCTTCGAACGCGCTGGATTCCAAGACCAAGGAGCTGATCGCGCTCGGGATTGCCGTCGCCACGCGCTGCGACGACTGCATTGCATTCCACGCCAAGGCGGCGGTGGATCACGGGGCCACGCAGGCCGAGGTCAGCGAGACCCTGGGGATGGCGATCTATATGGGGGCCGGACCGTCGGTGATGTATGCGAGTCACGCGTTCGAAGCGTTCACGCAATTTGCGGCGGCCAAGTCGGCCGGATCATAGACAGTCCAGGATACGGTTCAGAAATCTTCCGGACAGGGATCGACGATCTTCCACAGCTCCGTGCCGTTCTTGATCTTCTTCATCTCCGGGGTCAGGCCGCCATTGCGGCTGATCCATTCCTTCACCGGGCGCGGATAATAGGACATCAGGTCCGAGGTGCCCTCGTAGCTGGTGACCTTGATGCCGAAGGTGAAGGCCTTGTCGTAATAGGCCTGGTGGAAGCCGAGGCTGGCGCGCGGGGTGACGCAGATCTTGTTCATCGGCACGATGCCGAACACCATGGTGCAGGCGGAATTGCAGATGCCGTCGATGATGACGCGCTCGCGGCGGTCGCGGATGCGCTCGTACTTGGCCTTGTATTCGGTGACATAGCCGCCGTGATCGCGGGTGATGTGCAGATCGGCCTTCGCCGGGATGGCGGACAGCATCAGCAGACACAGCATGGGCAGCAGCGAAAGGCGCATCGATCGTTGAGACCTGTTGGAACCCCGGCCGACGCCCGCTCCGGCATCGGCTCATTGCCGGACTGTGGCCGGACAATGTTGGCAATTCGTTAAGCATCGCAACAAAGCGAAAAAAGGGCAGAATTGCCCCGTCCCTCATGGTGAGGAGCGCGCTCCCAGGCGGAGCACCTGCTCCGCCGCTGCGCGCGTCTCGAACCATGAATGTGGCGCTCATCCTTCGAGACGCGGCCGAAGACGACCGTTCCTCAGGATGAGGACTGCGGGTCGACCGGCGACATCGCCAGCAAACCCCTACCCGTTCAAGAACATCCGGTACACGGGATTGCTGGTCTCGTCCTCATAGGGATAGCCCAGCGACGCCAGCCGCTCGGTGAGCCGCGGCCGGTCGGCGGCGGGCACCTCAATGCCCACCAGCACGCGGCCGTAATCGGCGCCGTGATTGCGGTAGTGGAACAGCGTGATGTTCCAGGCCGGCCCCATCTGGTCCAAAAACTTCAGCAGCGCGCCCGGCCGCTCGGGAAACTCGAAGCGCAGGATCACCTCGTCGCGCAGCGCGGGCGGGGCGCGGCCGCCGACCATGTAGCGGATATGCAGTTTGGCGGTCTCGTCGGCGCTGACGTCGAGCACCTTGTAGCCGAGCGCGCGCAACTCGGCGATCAGCGCGGCCTTCTTGTCGGAGACGTTGTTCAGCTTGAGGCCGACGAAAACGTTGGCCTCCGCGGCATCGGCGTAGCGGTAGTTGAATTCGGTGATGGTGTGGTTGCCGATGGTCTGGATGAAGCGGCGATAGCTGCCGGGCTGCTCGGGAATGGTGACGCCGAGCAGGATCTCGCGGGCCTCGCCGATCTCGGCGCGCTCGGCGACGTGACGTAGCCGATCGAAATTCAGGTTGGCGCCGCTGTTGATGGCGATCAGCGCGCCCGTCCGGGTCGGGTTGGCGGCGACATAGCTCTTCAGCCCGGCCAGCGCCAGCGCGCCGGCAGGTTCGGCCAGCACGCGCGTATCCTCGAAGATATCCTTGATGGCGGCGCACATCTCGTCGGTGTCGGCCAGGATGATATCGTCGAGCAGTTCGCGGCAAATGCGGAAAGTCTCGACGCCGGCCTGGCGCACCGCGACGCCGTCGGCGAACAGCCCGACGCGGTCGAGGATGACGCGCTCGCCCGCCGCGATCGCTGCCTTCATGGAGGCGGCATCGGCCGGCTCGACGCCGATCACTTTCGTCTCCGGGCGCAGGAACTTGATGAAGGACGCCACGCCGGCGGCGAGCCCGCCGCCGCCGATCGGCACGAACACCGCTTCGATCGGATCAGGATGCTGCTGCAGGATCTCCATGCCGATGGTGCCCTGCCCGGCGATCACATCGGGATCGTCATAGGGATGCACGAAGGTCAGGCCGCCCTCTTGTTCCAGTTGCCGCGCATGGGCAGCGGCCTCGTCAAAGGTGTCGCCGACCAGAATGGCATTGCCGCCCCAGTAGCGGACCGCGTCAACCTTGATCGGCGGCGTGGTCACCGGCATCACGATGGTGGCCTTGATGCCGAGCCGCTGCGCCGACAGCGCCACGCCCTGGGCATGGTTGCCGGCCGAGGCGCAGATCACGCCGGCGGCGCGCTGCTCCGGCGAGAGCTGCGAGATCCTGTTGTAGGCGCCGCGGATCTTGAACGAGAACACCGGCTGGAGGTCCTCGCGCTTGAGCAGCACCGGGCAATCCAGCCGCGCGCCGAGCCGCACCATCGGGTCGAGCGGGGTCCGCACCGCCACGTCATAGACCCGGGTGTCGAGAATTCTGCGAACATAGTCAGTCACGATCAATTCCTTGCCGCTCCGCGCCGCCGACTCCAGCAGCGCTGCGCATTGCCATAGCATTGAATCGCAAAACTGACCGGCGAAACCGTTACGGCCGGAGCAGGCGTCATGTGACGAGGCTCGCGCCGTTCATCCGGGGCCCGTTCCGACCTGCCCGGGCGGTGTGTCGCTCGCCGCAGCGGGCGTGGTTGGCAAGCGCGAGCCGATCGGCGGCCGATGCAAATAGATCTGCTCGATTTCGGCTGCAAAACGATGTTCCAGCGCCGTCCGCTTGTTCTTCAGCGTGGGCGTCAGCAGACCGGCGCCAATGGTCCATGGATCCAAAGTCCACCATACCGCACGCGGCGTCGCATAGGCCGGATAGGATTTCACGGCGTCGGCGATCCGCCCGAGCAGAGCACCTGCTTCCGCCTGCGGTCCCGCCTGCCCGCTCGCGGCCAGCCTGCGCTTCTCATGCTCCCAGGCTTTCGGATTGAGCACCACGAGCGCCGCGAGAAAGGGACGCCCTTCGCCGATCACCATGGCCTGCTCGAACAGCGGATCGGCGAGGATCGCGGTCTCGATATCGACAGGGGCGATCTTCTCGCCTGTGGAGGTCACCAGGATGTCCTTGATGCGGCCGGTGATGACGATGCGGCCTTCCTCGATGCGCGCCTGGTCGCCGGTGTGCAGCCAGCCATCGGCATCCTTGACGCGGCTGGTCTCTTCCGGCTTGTGCCAATAGCCGAGCATCACGCTCGGGCCCCTGACCAGCAGTTCCTGGTCCTTCCCGATCCTGACTTCGACGCCGTCCAGCGGTCGGCCGACCGAACGCGGGTCATTTTCCTCCACAGTATTGACCGCTACCACGGGCGAGGTCTCGGTCATCCCATAGCCCTGCAGAACCTCGATACCGCACGACAGGAACATGCGAATGACCGTCTCCGCGATGGGCGCACCGCCGCTGACCGCCACGTGCAGGCGACCGCCGAATTGGGCCAGCACCTTGTCGGCCACAAGGCGCTTAAGGATCGGCCAGGCCAGCCGGTCAAGCAGGGGCATGTTGCGGTTCGCGCGCTGTCTCGCGTCAAAGCGCCGTCCTCCGACGGCAAGGGTCAGATCAAACAGTGCACGCTGGACACGACCGGCTGCCGCACGCTTCTGCATGATCAGGGCGTGGATGCGCTCATAGATCCGCGGCACCGAGACCAGCACCGTCGGCCGCACCTGCTTCAAATCCTCGGACAGAAGCTGCACCGATCGCGCATAGGCCACGCACGCGCCGGCCGCGATCGGATAGTAGTAGCCTCCGGTGCGCTCGAACGTATGCGAAAGCGGCAGGAAGGACAGGAAGAGATCGTCCTGGCTCGCGGCAATGCGCCGATGGATCGCCTTGACGTTCGCCACGATATTCTCATGCGAAAGCATCACTCCCTTGGGCCGCCCGGTCGTGCCCGAGGTGTAGACGATGGCGGCAAGATCGCCCGGCCGTACCTCCACGTCATGCATCGCCGCCGGGACGGCAGAGCCGGATTCGAGCCAGCGACCAAGCGCGACGATGCGGCTGTCGGTCGCGGCGAGGCCGGACGCCCCGGGCAGGTTTGCACAGACCACGCGCTTGAGATTTCCGACGGGGTTGCCCGTCGCCATAATCGCCTGCCAGCGCTCTTCGGAATCCACGAATAGCAGAGAGGCCTGGGAGTCCTGCAGGATGTACGCGATGCTGTCGGGGTTATCGACGGCGTGCATCGGCACCGGCACGAGGCCGCGCGACAACGCCGCCTGGTCCATCGCGATGTGTTCGATTCCGTTCGGCATCAGGATGGCGACGCGTTCACCGGGTGCAAGTCCCTCCGCCGCCAATGCCCGTCGCCACCGCTCGAATTCGGCGTCGATCTCCTGCCATGAATAACCGACCCAGCGCCCCGCCACCGTGTCGAAATGGCGGTAAGCAGCCGCGCCGGGCGTCAGGCGGACACGGCGGCGCAACAGCTGCGGCAGCGTCTGTACGCCCGCAAGCGCATCCACGCCGCCTCGATCCTGCGTCACCGTACCAGCCATGGACTGCCCTTCGAATTCCACATTGCCTCCTGACGAAGCCCTCTCGCTCGATTCTATCCGGCTTCCATCCCGCTCGACATTGATCCTCCGCATGGCGGCCACGTCTATCCGGCGGCAACGCCGCAACCGGACAGTGAATTGCGTGCCTCGCGGCAGCTCCAGACACCCCAGCCAGCGCGCTGGTCAGATGTCGCTACGGTCAGATCGGCAGCGCGCCGGCGCAGGGAAAGCAGCTACCGCAGCTCATCCCGGTCTGAACCAGGACCGCCGACCAGCCATCGTCTGCCCTCGCAGCGACCGTTGCAGCGCGACGCCGCCGTCGTGATCGATCACCGGTCAACCGCGCCGAGATGCCGGCAAATATTCTGTACCCGGCTTTCCAGCCTGCCATGTCCGTAGTCTTACGGACAGCCATACGTCGCCGTTCGGGCAGACGAGCATTGCTGCGCTGTCATAGTGAATGTCGCGCATTGGCATTGGAAATTTATCGACCGCGACGCTTGCTCGCTACCTGGCAGGAAAATCAATGAACCCGTCTGCAGACCGCGGTGATCGCGTCCGACTTGAGCGCCTGTTGCGTAGGATCCCGCCGGGCGACAGCGTGGATGTCACGATCCATATGCTTCAGCATGTGACCGTCCCGGCCAAGTCCGCCGACAGGCAGGCCCCCGATCACCTGATCGCATGGTTTCGCTCGCGCATGGCGTTCGACTGCACCGTCACGCCCGATTGTCCGGAGCGACCGTCGAGGTGGACCTTTCACCGGCCGCCATCACAACGCTGCGCGGACCCGGCGCCGGACCACAGCGCATCGGCCTGACCGGCGCGGCAACCTGCCGGCCAGGCTACACGCGCAGCGACGGCGCCTGGGTTCGCGTGCGCGGCCTGTCATTTTGATCGGTCGCTGCAAGCGTCGTCCCCTCGAGCTGCTTCCGGGCCTCCCGCTCGCGAATCCGCTCCGCTTCGACAGCGTCGAGCGCGCGGCGCAATTCCGCGCTGCACTGCTTCATCTGGTTGATCGCTTCGCGCCGCTGGAAGCGGGTGAGCGATGGATTGGCGAGATCCTTCCAGACGACTCTGAGCAGCCGCTGGAGGCCGCTGATATCATGGTCCAGTCTGTCGATCTCGGGCATCGGGAGGCTTTCAATCCGATTGGCAGCATCGGTTAACTATCCCTGATTCTTGCCGATTTGAAACGGAAGATGGCACCCGTAGTAATACGGCTGTCCTGCAAGACGGCGCGTATCGGCACGCCCGGTCCCCCCTGCGATGCGCCGGTTGCCTGCCCGACAGGCCGCACCGCGCCAGTCGCGTTAAGCACATTTGTCAACTTCGTTTTGCAACTGTCGTTGACGGTTCCCACGTCCGCATTAAACGATGGCGCAGGACGGGCTCTCGAGCGATCCCGTTACATTTCAAGCTGGAGTTCATCATGTCCCGCATCTTTGCCGCCATCCTCGCGACCACCCTCGCCGCCGCAGCGATCCCGACGGCGGCTTCCGCCGGCTGCGGCAATTGCTACGTGCCGCCGCAGCCCTGCGTCACCTGCTATCAGCAGCAGGTCATCCCGCCGCAGTACCGCACCGTGCAGGAGACGGTGATGGTCGCGCCCGGCCGCGTCATCGCCCACCGCACGCCCGCACAATACCGCACGGTCATGGTACCCCGGACGGTGATGGTCGCGCCCGAAGGCGTGCAGTACGAGCAGGTGCCGCCGCAATACGCCACCCAGCAGCGCGTCGAGATGGTTGCCCCGGCCCGCGCCTATTACGTCCCGGCTGCGCCGCGCTGCGGCTCCTGCGGCTATTGAGACCGGAATCCGGCAAGCGGGGCCGATCGACGGCCCCGCACCGCACTATGAAATGGCGCCGATGAACTGCGCCAGTTCGGGCGTTTTGGGCGACGCCATCAGGTCCTTCGGCGCCCCCTCCTCATGTACCTTGCCGTGATGCATGAACACCAGCTTGGTACCGACATCGCGCGCAAAGCGCATCTCGTGGGTGACCAGCATCAGCGTCATGCCTTCGGACGCCAGTCGCTCGACCACCTTCAGCACCTCGTTGACCAGTTCAGGATCGAGTGCCGAGGTGATCTCGTCACACAGCAGCACCGTCGGCTGCATGGCGAGTGAACGGGCGATGGCCACGCGCTGCTGCTGACCGCCGGACAACTGGCTCGGATAGCTGTCGAACTTGTCGGCCAGACCGACCTTTTCCAGCAGCGCGCGGGCCTGATCCCGGAGTTCGAGCGGCAGCCCCTTGTTGACCACCGACGGCGCCAGCATGACATTCTGCCCCGCGGTGAGATGCGGGAACAGGTTGAACTGCTGGAACACCATGCCGACATGGCGGCGCAGTTCGCGCAGGTTGGTCTTGGTGCCGCCGACCTCCATGCCGTCGACGGTGATCGAGCCGGAATCGTAGGTCTCAAGGCCGTTCACGCAACGCAGCAGCGTGCTCTTGCCGGAGCCGGAGCGGCCGATGATCGAGACGACATCGCCGCGGCCGACATTGATGGATACGCCTTTGAGGACTTCATTGGCGCCAAAACTCTTGCGCACATCGGTGATCTTAACGAGCGGTGGCGACATCGGCTTTTCCTTCAAGGTGCTTGGCGAACAAGGACAGCGGGAAACACAGGCAGAAGTAGATCAGCGCCACCAGCGCGTAGACCAGGAACGGCCGGAAGGTCGCATTGTTGAGCATGGTGCCGGCCTTGGTCAGTTCGACGAAGCCGATGATTGACGCCAGCGCCGTTCCCTTCACCACCTGGACCGAAAAGCCGACCGTCGGCGCGATGGCGATCTTGGCCGCCTGCGGCAGGATGACGTAGCGCATCTGCTCGACGAAGCTCATGGCAAGGCTCGACGACGCCTCCCACTGCCCCTTGGGGATCGCCTCGACGCAGCCGCGCCAGATCTCGGCAAGGAAGGCTGCCGTCCACAGGCTGAGCGCCAGGCCGGCGGCAACCCATGGGCTGATCTCGATGCCGAACAGGGAAAGGCCGAAAAAGAACAGGAACAGCTGCATCAGCAACGGCGTGCCCTGGAAGAACTCGATGAACATCTTGGTCAGGACCTCGAGGGCCCTGACACGCGAGACCCGCAGGAACAGGATGGCGAGACCGACCAGACCGCCGAGGACGAAAGCAACAAGCGACAGGACGACGGTCCAGCGCGTCGCCCACAGCAGGTTCGACAGGATGACCCAGAAAGTGAAATCGCTCATGGCTCAACCTTTCGGGAATGCGAGGCGGCCGACGCCGCGCAGGATGAAGCGGGCGACGATGGCGAGCAGCAGATAGAGCAAGGCAGCCACCACATAGACTTCGAACGCGCGAAAATTGCGCGACTGCACGAAGTTGGCCGCATAGGTCAGGTCTTCCGCCGAAATCTGCGACACCACTGACGAGCCGAGCATCACGATGATGATCTGCGATGACAGCGCCGGATAGACTTTCTGGAATGCCTGCTTGAGCACGATGTGGCGGAAGATCTCGAACCGCGTCATCGCCAGGCTGTCGCCGGCTTCGATATGGCCGGCCGGCACGGCCTTGATGCCGGCCCGGATGATTTCCGCCGAGTAGGCGCCGAGGTTGATGACCATGGTCAGAAAGGCGGCCGTCGTCTCGTCGAGCTTGAGGCCGAGCGCCGGCAATCCAAAGAAGATGAAGAACAGCTGCACGATGAACGGCGTGTTGCGGATCACCTCGACATAGCCGCGGACGATGGCCCCGGCCCATGTCGGCCCGAAGGTGCGCGCCCATGCGCAGGCGGTGCCGAGCGCGACTCCGACCACGGTCGATACGGCGGTCAGCACGATCGTGAAGATCAGGCCTGCCAGGATGACGTTCCAGTACGGAAGCAGATCAGAGAAATTGAGTGCAAATTTCATCGGGGACATCTCTCGCTGGCTGGTGACACCGAACGCTGCGCATCGCGCCCCGTTGCGTCCATCGCCGGGGCGATGAACGCAACGAAAGCGCGCACCCTCAGATGCTGGCGGGGATCGGCGCCTTCAGCCACTTCTCGGAGATCTTGTTCAGCTCGCCGTCGGCCTTGGCCTTGGCGATGATCTCGTTGACCTTGGCGAGCAGCTTGTCCTCGCCCTTGTTCATGCCGACGAAGCACGGGCTGTCCTTGATCACGAATTTCGACACCGGCGCACGGCCCGGGCTCTTCTCCGCGATCGCCGCCGCGACGATGTTGCCGGTGGCGATGATGTCGACCTGCCCCGACAGGAACGATGCGATGGTCGCATTGTTGTCTTCGTAGCGCTTGATGGTGGCGGTCGGCGGCGCAAGCTTGGTGATTTCCTGCTCCTCGATGGAGCCGCGCGTGGCCCCAACGGTCTTGCCGGCCAGATCTTCCGGCTTGGCGATCTTGGCATCCTTGAGGCCGAACACGCCCTGGAAGAACGGCGCATAGGCATTCGAGAAGGCGATCACCTTTTCACGCTCCTCGTTCTTGCCGAGGCTGGAAATGACGAGTTCGACCTTCTTGGTCTGCAGGTACGGAATGCGGTTGGCACTGTTCACCGGCACCACCTCGACCTTTACGCCGAGCTCCTTGCCGATCAGATTGGCCATGTCGATGTCATAGCCGACCGGCTTGAGATCGGGACCGGCGGAGCCGAACGGCGCGAAATCCTGCGGCACGGCAATCCGGATGACCTTGGCCTTCATGACGTCATCGAGAGCATCGGCGCGCGCGCCGGCCGAGAAAGCTGCCGCCGCGGCGGCGAGCGAGAGGGAAAGCGCAATCTTTCGGATATTCATTGGACAGTCTCCATTGGATGTTTTGCAAAGCCGGGCCGGCGACGGCCCCAAGAGGCGCAGGTCGGACGAGAAAGCAGGCGTCTATTTTTCTGGCTGATGCGTGGTCTCCGTTTTGATGGGCTCCAGCGCCTTGCGCAGTTCTTCAAGCGGATCGAGATCCGGCTTGATCCGCACCGTCAGGCCGGCTTCGACGTTGCCGATATGGGCGGCCATCAGTTCGATGGCGCGGTCGCGGTTGCCGCCTTCGAGGGCCGCGACGATTTCCTCGTGCTCATTGCAGGACTCGGTGGCATCGTGGCTCGACTGGTAGAGCATCGAGATCAGCACGGTGCGCGCGGTGAGATCGCGCAGGATCTCCGCCAGCACGTTGTTGCCCAGCGCGTCGGCCATGCAGACGTGAAAATCGCCGAGCAGATAGCTGCGCGCGGCGACGTCGCCGGTGGTGATGGCGTCATTCTCCTGGCCGATATGCGCACGCAGGCGCGGGATGGCCTCCGCCGGAATGGTCTCGACGGAGAGCAGCAATCCGATCTCGATGGCGCGGCGCGCCTGAAACGCGGTGCGGGCTTCCTCGATCGACGGTTCGATGATGAACCAGCCGCGCTTGGTGCTGACCTGCACCACGCCGCGGGTCTCCAGCCGAATCAGCGCCTCGCGCACCACCGTTCGCGACACACCGAACAGCTGCACCAGCGACTGTTCGCTGAGGCGCGTGCCGGCCGCGATCCGCCCGGCCAGGATGGCGTCGATGATCCGTGCACAGATATCGGTCGATTGAAGCACTGAGAGGCCTGAATACAAGAGACGTGTACAGGACTTGTCAGCAAGGCTTGTGCCAGTTGGCGGAACTTAAAAATAACAAGTATTATCAATGGATTATATTTTTTCTCCCAGAATGCTCGCAGCAACATTTCGCTCGCTGGGTTTGCATATGCCTGTTTTACAGCCTGAAATCAGCAGGGCGGGTGCCGGGACGCCCAGGGGCTGGCTTTCGCCATTTTCGCCGCTATGGTGCCGGCGTTGCACTCGTAGCTCAGCTGGATAGAGCATCGGATTTCGATTCCGAGGGCCGGGAGTTCGAATCTCTCCGAGTGCACCACCCGGCCGTTGCCTGCGGCCGAGAAGCCCGCGCCACTGCCCGCTATGGATACGCCCCCTCCACCGCCCTCCTCTGGTACGGTTCCTGCATATTTCACCCCGGGAAATCGCTTCACCGATACGGGGGTATCATGACCAATTCCGAATTTCGGGCCGACGACCACAGCATCGAGCCGATCCCTGACGCCGATCGCGATTCCACCGGGCCGCAGCAGATGTGGATCTGGGCCGGCGCCAATATCGCGCCGGTGAACTGGGCGCTCGGCGCGCTCGGCATCATCCTCAAGCTCGGCCTGATGGAGACCATCGCGGTCATCGTCATCGGCAACCTGTTCGGCTGCGCCATCTTCGCCGCCTTCACGGTGATGGGCCACAAGACCGGGGTCAACCAGATGGTGCTGAGCCGGTCGGCATTCGGGCGCCGCGGCGCCTATCTGCCGAGCATGCTGATGTTCCTGATGACCCTGTGCTGGATCGGCGTCAACACCTACTTCCCGGTCAAGATCTCGATGGCCATCCTCGGCCAGTTCGGCATCCCGGAAACCTGGCTCACCACCTTCCTCGTCATCACCGTGGTGATGGTGGTGCAGGTGTGGATCGGCATCTATGGCTTCTACGCCATCCGCACTTTCGAGAAATACACCGTGCCGGTGACGGTGGCGATCATGGTGCTGATGAGCGTGCTGGCGTGGAGCCAGGCCGGCATCGTCAACTGGAACCTGAAGAGCGAACTGCCGCCGGCCGCCCATCTCGCGATGCTGTCGCTGCTGATGACCGCGGTCGGCGTCGGCTGGGGCATCTCCTGGGTCACCTGGGCCTCGGACTATTCGCGCTTCGTGCCGCGCAGCGTCTCGTCGAAGCAAGTGTTCTGGTACAGCTATATCGGCATGTTCGTGCCCACCGTGTGGCTCGCCATCCTCGGCGCCACCATTGCCTCGGTGACGCTGGATGCCGATCCGGCCAAGATGGTCAGCGCGGTGTTCGGCGGCGCCGCCGCCATCCTGGTGTTGCTGATGGTGCTGCATGGCCCGATCGCCAGCAACATCCTCAACGTCTATTCGGCGGCCCTGGCGGCGCTCAGCATGGGCATGAAACTGTCGCGCACGGCGCTGGCGTTGATCGTCGGCATCGCCGGCTATCTGGTGACCATCTACTTCATCTTCGCGCCGTCGTTCGCGAAGGCCTTCGACAACTGGCTGATCAGCCTGCTGATGTGGATGAGCCCCTATGCCGGGGTCATCATGGCCGATTTCTTCATCAAGCGGAAAGGCGTGATCGACGTCGCCGAACTCTACAAGTCGCCGGACACCAGCGCCTATGGCGACATCAACTGGAACGGCATGATCGCCTTCGTCACGGGCCTGGTCTGCGGCTGGCTGTTCCAGGACGGTCTGGTGCCGGCGCTGCAGGGGCCAATCTCCATCAACCTGCTCGGCGGCGCGGACCTCAGCTGGCTGGCCGGCATCGGCGTGGCCGGCGGCACCTATCTGCTGCTCGACAAGCGAACTGCGCCGGCGCGGATGGCCGTCACCGCCGGCGAGTAACGCTGACCAGTCGTCACGTTGAAAAGGCGCCGGCATCGCAGGATGCCGGCGCCTTTTGCGTCAGAACGGACGTCACCGCGTCCGCTATTCCCCGCGGCTGCGCAATTCCTTTGACGCCAGCTTGATATAGTCGCGGTGCAGCGCCTCGTAATATTCGCGGGCATCCGGGCAGCTTTCCTGCGCCGCCATGCTGCGGCATTTCTCCGCCTCCTGGTGATAGAGCTTCGACTTGTCGCTGGTCATGGCATCCGCCTCCGCGAAGACAACCGGCGAGACGGCGAAACGTTGCGCTGTGGGTTCCCCAAGATACGTCCGGTCTCGACGGAACAGAGTCCGGCGGCCGTGCGTTTGCGTCGGCATCAGAAGTTGCGGTGCGTGCGACAAATAGCCAGCGGGAGCACCCATGAAGGATTTTTCCCACGCCGCTTTTGCGCCCGATACGATCATGGTGATGCAGCAGGCGCTCGAGGGCGCGGTGGCGACACTGCCGCAGCCGGTCAGTTCAACCCATGTACAGTCGATTGCCGAATCCATCCTGCGTACCACCAGGGAAGGCGAGCGCGATCCCACCATGCTGCAGACCATGGCGCTGCTGGAGCTGCAGCTCATCGAGCGCAAATAGGTCCGCTGCGAAGCGCGCGGTCGATAAAGGGGATCTTGAACGGTACGGGGATATTCATCCGTCTCCGCTCGCTCGGGTCGGCTGCCCCTCCCCCGTCCGACCAAAGTCGTCCTTGCTGCAGTGCAACCAGATGCGTAACTGTGCGTTACCGCCTCACAACGGAGGTCGCCATGTCCTACGCGCTGTTTTCCAATACCGTCAAAGTCAGCCAGGCCTTCCGCACCAAGGCGGAGGTCTGGAAACACGCGGCCGACATTGGCCTGGTGATCGAGGTCTCCTCGTCGGAGGAAGATCCCCCGCGCCGCATTCTCGCCACGGGCTACACCATCGACGCGTGTGCGCCGGACATCGCGGATGGACCGACGGTCGGCGAGCGCAGCCTGGCGCCGGTCATGACCAGCTGTTCGCTCAATCAGCCGTCGGCAGCCGCCGCATCGTGAATTCGATGGCGCCATCCGGCAATTCGCGCCAGCGTTCGACCTCGCTCATATAGGCCTGTTTGGGAAAGCGGTCGAAAAACGCCTGCGCGGTGCGCCGGGCGTTTTCGCGCGGCTGCGTGAAGGTCTCGCGAACGAACCCGTCATCGGATTTCAGTGCGCGGCGCTGCCGGTCGCGCCGGCCAGCCATGCGATCTGCCAGATCCCGCGGCGATTTCGGCATCGCGGCACTCCCTGCAAGCCATGACCACCAGAATGGCATGGTCTGGCTGCGGATCAAGCAGCAGCAACCGGCGCCGACAAAGAAAGGGCGCCCCGTTGCCGGCGCGCCCTTCCCTGTTCTCGCTGGTCCAGGCGCCAAGGGCGCCCTTTGCCAAGCTCAATCGATAAGCTTAGCGGGCGGCCTCAGCGAGGTGACAGCGCTTTGAGTGAGACACTGGATCACCTCCTTTCATGGTTGATGGTCTGGAGAGTATAGGAACGGTTATGGCTCCTGTTAAGGGCCATCGCGGCAACAAGCCATGCATTCGCGTCACGGTGCTGGTCGGCCGGACTGGCCAGCGCCATCGCCGGTGCATCCCTGTCCCCGCTCCGGGTGACGGGTTCCCGCACCAACCGGGCGATCTTCAACGTCTGCACTCTCGTCTTCAGCCCGCCGACCATCGCTGCGGGACGGTTCGTGCCGCAGCTCCGCCCGTCGCTGACCTGCAAGCCTACGTCATGCTGCCCGGCATAAAGCAGCGGATCAAAATTCCGCCGTCGCCACGCATCGGCCAGACCATGGTGCGGCCGACGCGGTTGGGCGAGGTGATCACCGCTTCGTCGGGCACGTCGAGCCATTTGCCGTCGAGCCGCACGCGATAGTGTCCGCTGCTGGATTCCCAGTCGACATCGCTGACCGCACTGCCATCGGCATCGGAGCAGCAAGGCCCCTTGCCTGATCGCAGACTGTCGAACCACGCCTTCAAATCCGGCGACGTGGTTGCGTACTGGCCGTTGTCACGCGCCATCACCGCATGTGTCAACGACGACGCTGCGCCGGCGAGTGTCAGCACACCTGCCAGCCAGGCCATCCGACGACGTCTGCGTCGCCTGCCGCGGCGCAGCTGTTGGTATCGGATTGCTTCTTCACGCGGACACGACGCATCTGCGCCGGACATCATCCAGTCGCTCATGGGCTTGCTCCAGCTCCCGGCCAGTGCAACTATCGTCAAGGATCGCTATGCATTTCGCGGGCCACATTCCCGCGGCTTTTCGCAACGCTCACGCAAATTTCATCACGTAGCAACGAAGGCATCTGCAGCAGCACCGACGCTGCAGGAAGTCGCGCAACTCCTCAACCGTCATGCCGGCCGGTCTGTTCCGCAGGGCGACTCATGATCGCACAATACGCGCGGTCGCGACGATGCGCGCGCAAGACAAGTGTCGGCGATCTCCTGGATTGAGTCGATCGCACCGCGGTTCTACGCCCGCCGCCGAAATTACTCGGCGGATCTGCTCGATCACCTGGCAGCAGACTACGCGATTCCTGCGCGACCATGTAGCTACTCTTCGCGTTGCAGCGCACTTCAGCGTGATGATCGGTGACGCACGCGGCCGGCGCAGCGCCCGTATGGCTCCGCGTCTGTCATCAAACTTGCTCCAACATTTCTCGCATGACTGTCCGTGAGCGCCGCAGGCGCACTGCAGCACAACGTTGAACTGTCGGCCAGCCGCGCGGGATTCGTTGACGCTGGTCCCCGGAATTTGGCATAAACAGATTTTACGCGACCTGGGGACATGGTCGCGCCATCGGGACATTATGAAAAACGCATTGTATTCGATCCACGTCGATTTGCTCGACGGGCGCTCGGGCAAGGGTAGCGGCGTCGTGGTTTTTCGCGATGGCCAGATCCTCGGCGGCGACGCCTTCCTGTTCTATACCGGCAGCTATGTGGTCAACGCCGCGACCCACACGCTCAAGGGCGAGATCACGGTGAAGCAGCACACGCCGAGTCCGGCCATGAGCCCGCTGTTCGGCGGCCCGCAGCCGGTCGGCATCGGCGTCACCGGCACCTTCGACGACCGGTCGGCGGTGATGAACGGCACCGCGCTGGTCGGCAAGCACAGCCAGATTTTTCGCGCGACGCTGCGCTGGCTGGCGGATGCCGAATGACATTCAGCCGGTGAATCGCGGGCGACGCGGAGCGACAAGCGACTTCACCAGTCGCAGCGCTATTCCGCGGCCAGATCGAGCGGGGCGACGCGCGGCAGGGTGATCTGGATCCGGGTACCCTTGCCTGGATCGGAATGCAGGCTGAGCCGTCCGCCCAGGCGGTTGGTGACGATGCTGTAGACGATATGCAGGCCGAGCCCGGTGCCGCCCTGGTCACGACGGGTGGTGAAGAACGGATCGAAGGCACGGCGGCGGACCTCGGGGGTCATGCCGACACCGTTGTCGACGAACAGGATCTCCACATGGTCGTCGCCGGACTCCTGGATCCGGATCTCCACCTTGCCGCCGCCGCCGCCCGGAAAGGCATGCGCCACCGCGTTGAGGAACAGGTTGGTCAGCACCTGACCATAGGGGCCGGGATAGGAGTTCATGATCAGGTTGGGCCCGCAATCCACCGACAGCGCCAGGTTCTGCGCGCGCAGTCCCGGTTTCAGGCTCATCACCACCTGCTCGGTGAGATCCGCGAGGTCGAACACCCGCTGGTCGGAATAGTTGCGGTCGGCCGCCACCTGCTTGAACGACTGGATCAATTCCGCTGCACGGTTGAGATTGCCGACCAGCTGCGCGGCGGCATCGCGATTGGATTCGATGAATTCGTTGAGGCTGGACCGGCGCAATTCGCCGCGCGCCACCTCCTCCGCAAACAACATGATCTTGCGCTCCAGCGACGACGCCACGGTGAGGCTGATGCCGACGGGGTTGTTGACCTCGTGCGCGACGCCGGCGACGAGGCGGCCGAGAGCCGCGAGCTTCTCCGCCTCGATCAGCGAGTTCTGGGTTTCACGCAGATTGCGCAGCGCCGACTCGGCGGCGTCCTTGGCCTTGCGCATCTCCTGTTCACTGCGCTTGCGCTCGCCAATGTCCAGCGCCACCGTGACGATGTTCTCGATCTTGCCGTCGGGCGACAGCAGCGGCTGCTTGTTGACCAGCCACTGCCGCATGGCTCCGGCAGCGTCCTGATATTCCTCCTCGTAGAAGCCGAGGCCCTCGCCCGTGGCCAGCACCCGCTTGTCGGGGTCGCTGGTCTTGGCGGAACCGTAGCGCGACATCAGCTCGCCCGTGGTGCGTCCCAGCGCGTCCCCCGGCTCGATGCCGAAGATGCCTGCCATGTAGCGATTCATCAGCACATAGCGCAGCTGCTTGTCCTTGACGTTGATGACGGCGGGCACGGTGTCGATCACCTGCTGCAGCAGCCGGCGGCCTTCCTTCACGGCGGCCTCGGCGCGCTTCTGGTTGGTGATGTCGCGCACGGTGCCCTCGTAGCGGACCACCGCGCCGGTCTCGTCGCGGACCGCGGTGGCGCTGTCGGACAGCCAGAGGATGGTGTAGTGCCGCTGCCGCACCTGGTATTCGTATTCGCGCACCATGCCGTCGCGCTCCATGCGCATCTGGTATTCCGCGCGGGCCGCGGGATCGACATAGATGGTGCGGGCGATGTCATGGGTGGCGCGTATCAGTTCGTCCGGCGAATCGTAGCCCATCATCCGCGCCAGCGCCGGGTTGGCGTTGAGCAGCGCGCCCGATGGCGTGGTCACATAGATGCCGTCGACGGAGCCTTCGAACAGCTTGCGGTAGCTCTCCTCGGCGAGGCGCTGTTCGGCCAGCGCGTGCACCGCCGCCTCGCGTGCCGCGTCGGCGTCCACCAAAGTGCGACGGAACACTTCGGCGGCGCGGGCGATGTCGCCGATTTCGTTGTCGATGTCGGTGGCCGGAATCGCGGTGTGCTGCGCGCCGCCGGCCAATGCCCGCATCGCCCCAGCAATTTCCTTCAACGGACGCACCGTTCGGCGCACCACGAACAAGGCCGCCAGCAGTCCGACCAGCACGCCGGCGCTGCCCAGCGCGATGCTCTGCCATTTCGCCTCCGTCAGGGTGCGCGCGAAGTCCCGTGACAGCACGCGGCCGCGCCGCGTACTGAGTTCGCGCAGCAGTTCGGTGACGCGTCCGATCAACCGGCCCTCGGTGCCCAGCACCTCCTTGTCGAGATCGGCGATCTCGCTCTCGGTGCCGGCAATCGCGACGATGGCATCGGCATAGTCGTCGGCGGCGCCGCGCAGCGCGGGATCGGCGATCGGCAGCGCGCGCATCCGCTGCGCCGCCTGCTCGGCGCCAAGGGGATCGCGCGCCAGCAGGGCGGAGTTGATCTCGTTCTGCGCCTTGAACAGGCTGCGGGCGGTGGCGCGGTCGGGCGCTTCTCCGATCGCCGCCTCGAACTTTTCACGCAGCGGCGCCAGCCTGGCCACCAGCCCCGTGCGTTGCGCGATCAGTGCCGAGACCCGGTCGATGCCCTCGCGATAGCTGGCCAGCCGGGCGGCGACGCCGTCGATCATCTCGCGCTGCTCGGGGGCCAGTTCGATCCGGGTCTTCTTCAGCAGCTCGCCCAGCGTCGCGGCGGCCTGCGACACCCGCTCCGGACGGGCGTCGGGATCGGTGACGAAATCCCGCGCCGCCAGCCGCAGCCCGTTCATGCGGCGGTCGATCTCCTCGGCGAGATCGCCCAGCGACTGCAGCCGCTGCAACTCGGCGAAGGTGTTGTCGATGTGGCGGATCGCGACCACGCTGGCGATGCTGGTGACCAGGATGACCGCCAGCACCAGCAGAAACCCGCTGAACGTCAGCTGGCCGATCGTGAGCGAGGACGAGCGGACCCGCTGAAAAAACGCCGTGACTGCAGAAGGCATGATGGGTGCGACCGGCTCCAAACCGCGGCACTATAAGCCGAGTTTGCCCTGCGGGGGAACGGCCAAGCGTCGCCCGTTGTGCGCTTGCGGGCAGCCCTTCCCGAGCTATGATCGCCCGACCAAGAGGCGCACAAGCGCCCTGATCGACGATCACAGGGAGAACGCCATGAATGTCACCCAGGGCCTGCGCCGGGTGCTGCAGACCAATCCGCTCGGCATCGCCACCGTCGACGGCGACCGCAGGCGGAGCT
>DATCUS010000304.1:0-3362 GCA_036561845.1 Tardiphaga sp.
AGCGTGGCGACCGGCGAATGATGGCCGGACACCGCGTCCTGGGCCTCGCGCAGGTCGGCGGACACCTTCTCGCCCTGCATCATGCCGGTGCGGCGCTCGGCAAGCGCGGTCTCCTCGCCCTCCTTGGGCGCCAGCTTCTTCAGCTCGTCGGCGGAATGGCGCAGGTAGTCGGCGTCGCGCGCGGCGCGCTCCATGTTGGCGCGGTGCTCGTCGAGCACCGACAGGGCCGCCTTGCGGGCGTCCCACAGGGTCTCCAGCGCCGCCACGTCCTTCTCCAGCCCGGCAAAGGCGTCGAGCAGCCGGCGATGGGTGGCAGCATCCACCAGCGCCCGCTCGTCGTGCTGGCCGTGGATCTCGACCAGAGCCGCGCCCACCGCCTTGAGGGTCTGCACGCTGATGGCCTGGTCGTTGATGAAGGCGCGGGTGCGGCCATCGGCGAGCTGGACCCGGCGCAGGATCATCTCCCCGGTGTCCTCAAAGCCGTTGGCGGCGAGAATCACCGCAGCCGGATGGCCCTTGGCGATATCGAAGGTGGCGGTGACCTGGCCCTGCTCGACGCCGTGGCGGACCAGACCGGCATCGCCGCGGCCGCCGAGCGCCAGCGCGAAGGCATCGAGAAGGATGGATTTGCCGGCGCCGGTCTCGCCGGTCAGCACTGCGAGGCCGCGGGAAAACTCGATATCGAGCCGTTCGATCAGGACGATGTCACGGATCGAAAGACGGGCCAGCATGAGAGGTCAGTTCCTAGCCGAGGCCAAATCTCTTGAAGGCCTTACTGAGGTAAGAGCCCTTGTTCTCGCTCGGTTCGAGTCCGCCCGACTTTACAAGATTATAAGCGTCTTTGTACCATCTGCTGTCAGGAAAGTTGTGGCCAAGAATCGCGGCCGCGGTCTGCGCCTCGCCGACGATGCCGATCGCCATATAGGCCTCGGTGAGCCGCATCAAGGCTTCCTCGACGTGCCGGGTGGTCTGGTACTGGGTCACGACGGTCTTGAAGCGGTTGATGGCGCCCGTGTAATTGCGCTTTTCCAGATTGTAGCGGCCGATTTCCATCTCCTTGCCGGCAAGCTGGTCGCGGGCGCCTTCCAGCTTCTTCTTGGCAGAGGTGGCGTATTCCGAAGTGGGATACTTGCGGATCACTTCCTCGAGTGCCGCCATCGCCTTCTCGGTGCGGCTCTGGTCACGCGAGATGTCGGGAATCTGGTCGTAATGCGAGGCGGCGATCAGGTACTGCGCATAGGCGGCGTCCGGGCTGCCGGGATGCAGCGTCACGTAACGCGTCGCGGAGCCGATGCAGGTGTCGTAGTCGGCCGATTCGTAGGCCGCATAGGCCGACATCAGCAGCGATTTGCGCGCCCATTCCGAATAGGGATGCTGGCGATCGACTTCCTCGAACTTCTTCGCCGCGGCCTTCGGATCCTTGCTCTGGTTCATGAGGTACAGGCCCTCATTGTAGAGCTTGTCGGCGGGCTCCTCGGTGTAGGTGTCGTCCTTGGTGCTGAACTTGTCCCACAGCGCACCGGTGCCGCAGCCGCTCAGCGGAATCGCCATCACCACCAGCAGCGACGCGAGCCGGAGCCGCTGACCGCAGGAGGCCGATAAGTTGCGCAGTCCGCGCGTGATACGCTGTGCCGACATTGATGACCTGACGCCCGTGATGCGTTGCCCGTGCCATGCGCACGATCATGGACACACCGGAATAACGCGGCGGTCCGAAATCAGACCATGCGCTGTTTAGCCGAATAATGTCCGTAAGTTAACCGGATACGCAGGCATTTCGCCCGGATTAAGGCGAAGGCCGGCGCAATACAGCAGGTTATGGTTACTGTGGATGTCTCAGGACACGTCCGGACCGAAGGCCGGGGCGACCATACCGCCGAGCATGCCGCTGGCGACTTCGGCGCGCGGACGGCGCACCGGTTCGGCCTCGACCACCTTCCAGGCGCTGCGGTCGGCGATCAGGGCGGTGAGGACGGCGTGGTTCAGCTTGTGGCCGCCACGCACCGAACGATAGGCGGCAAGCAGCGGCAGGCCGGCCAGCGCGAGGTCGCCGATCACGTCGAGCACCTTGTGGCGCACGCATTCGTCGGTGTAGCGCAGGCCTTCGGCATTCAGCAGGCGGTCGTCGTCGAACACCACCGAATTCTCGAACGAAGCGCCGAGCGCGAAGCCGGCGTTCCACAGCCGGGCAACGTCGTTCATGCAGCCGAAGGTGCGGGCACGGCCGATGTCGCGGCGGAAGCTCTGCGGATTGAGATCGAGCGCGTAGGTCTGGCGGCCGATCACCGGATTGGCAAAATTGATCTCGACTTCAGCGCGGAAGCCGCTTGCATGCGGCCGCAACTCGCCGAAGGAGTCGCCCATGGCGACCTGCACCGGCTTGAGAACCTGAATATAGCGGCGGCGGGCGGCCTGCTCGACGATGCCGGCCTGATCGATGGCGGCGACGAAGGCGGCGGCGCTGCCGTCCATGATCGGCACTTCCGGCCCGTCGACTTCGATGGTGGCGTTGTCGACGCCCATGCCGCGCAGCGCTGCAAGAATGTGTTCGGCGGTGGAGACCAGCGGGCCGTCGCGGTCGCCGAGCACCGTGGCGAACTCGGTGGAGATCACGGATTTCGCGTCGGCGTGAACTTCGCGGTCAGGGCCTTCGAGGCCGGTGCGGATGAAGATGAAACCAGAATCGACAGGGGCGGGTCCGATGGTCAGGCTGGCAGGAGAACCGGAATGAACGCCGACGCCTGTCACGGTCGCCTGCGACCAGAGCGTTGTTTGCCGACTAAATTTCATTCGTAACCACCCACTGATGACCCACTCGAATTCGAGCCCAACCGGTTATCCGGCGATCCGCCTTCAAGTGTCCCCGAGTCGGATTGACCATACCGACTGCCACAAAGTGCGCCAACTCACGCTTTTTTACCGATTGTTACCCAACCTCTGCCGCAATCGCGCCAAGGGTTTACCAAACTTGCCGCCGGATTTGCACTTTTTGCGCCACAACATCGGCGCGGCATAGCCCCTTAGTGTAATAAAATCAGTTACTTAAAAGTTTCAGCACATTTCGGACTGACCAAAAGCGAAGGTCCCGGCTGATGCAGCCGGGACCTTGCGGTCGTCAGAATTGTAACAAAGCTCAGTTCGACTGCCGGCGCAGGAATGCCGGGATATCGAGATGGTCGTCGCCCTGTGGCGCGGGAGCAACAGGGGCCGGACGGCCGTGGCTGTCGAGTCCCTGGGGCGCCGGGCGTCGAGCGTATTCGGACACCGGGTCCTGACCCATCTGCTCGGCGATGCTGCGCTGCGGCTTGCGTTCCGGCAGCGGCGGCATCGGCGCCATGGCCGGAGCCGCGGCGCGGCCCGCG
>DATCUS010000305.1:0-121632 GCA_036561845.1 Tardiphaga sp.
GACCGGGCAGGGCTCGGGCTTCTTCATCTCGGCCGATGGCTTTGCCGTGACCAACAATCATGTGGTCGATGGCGCCGACAAGGTTGAAGTCACCACCGACGACGGCAGGACCTTCAAGGCCAAGGTGATCGGCACCGATCCGCGCACCGACCTGGCGCTGATCAAGGTTGAAGGCGGCGGCGATTTCCCGTTCGCCAAGCTGGCTGACGGCAAGCCGCGGATCGGCGACTGGGTGCTGGCGGTCGGTAATCCGTTCGGCCTCGGCGGCACGGTCACCGCCGGCATCGTCTCGGCCTCCGGCCGCGACATCGGCAACGGTCCCTATGACGACTTCATCCAGATCGATGCGCCGGTGAACAAGGGCAACTCGGGTGGTCCCGCCTTCGATACCTCCGGTGAAGTGATGGGCGTCAATACCGCGATCTATTCGCCGTCCGGCGGCAGCGTCGGCATCGCGTTCTCGATTCCTGCCTCCACCGTGAAGACCGTGATTGCGCAGCTCAGGGACAAGGGCACGGTCAGCCGCGGCTGGATCGGTGTGCAAATCCAGCCGGTGACCCAGGATATCGCCGACAGCCTCGGCCTGAAGAAGGCGGAAGGTGCGCTGGTGGCTGAGCCGCAGTCCGATGGCCCGGCGGCCAAGGCCGGCATCGAATCCGGCGACGTCATCACCGCGGTGAATGGCACCCCGGTCAAGGACGCTCGCGAACTGGCTCGCACCATCGGCGGCTTTGCCCCGGGCAACTCGGTCAAGCTCAACGTGATCCACAAGGGCAAGGACAAGGAACTGAACCTGACGCTGGGTCAGTTGCCGAACACGATCGAGGCCAAGGCCGACATCGACAGCGGCGACAAGGGCGGCGCAACGCGCGGCTCGGACGTTCCGCGCCTCGGCCTGACGCTGGCGCCGTCCAGCACGGTCGCAGGCGCCGGCAAGGAGGGCGTGGTGGTCACCGAGGTCGATCCCAAGAGCCCTGCCGCCGAGCGTGGCTTCAAGGAGGGCGACGTGATCCTCGAAGTGGCCGGCAAGAATGTGGCCAGCCCCGGCGACGTGCGCGAGGCGATCGCCTCGGCGCGCACCGAGAACAAGAACAGCGTGCTGATCAGGGTCCGCAGTGGCGGCTCGTCGCGCTTCGTCGCGGTGCCGCTGGCCAAGGGCTGATCTGCCTACGCTTTAGCGAATGGGAAGTGTCGCTGGCATCGTCGCCCCCGCCGACGGCGCTTTCCTGGGGAGCGGGTGAAAGCCCGCTCCCTGCAGTTACCTTCCGAAGGACAAGCCCCCTCCGTCGGAAGGCATGACGGGCGGTGAAGTTTCCCCCAGCTTCACCGCCTGTTTCATTTCCAGTCGCGAGGCGCATCCCGCGCCTTGCATGAGAGGCCCGTGCGCGCCATGGTGATCGAAACCCACAAGATCCCAACAGAACCCGTTCCCCAGATGCGCCTGCTGATCATCGAAGACGACCGCGAATCCGCCGACTATCTCGTCAAGGCGTTTCGCGAGGTCGGCTACGTCGCCGACCAGGCCAGCGATGGCGAGGAGGGGCTGGCGCTCGCCGAGGGCGGCGCCTACGACGTGCTGGTGGTCGACCGCATGCTGCCCAAGCGCGACGGCCTGAGCGTGATCGGCGCCTTGCGCGAAAAGGGCAACCGCACCCCGGCCCTGATCCTGTCGGCTCTCGGCCAGGTCGACGACCGCATCAAGGGCCTGCGTGCCGGCGGCGACGACTACTTGCCGAAACCCTACGCCTTTGCCGAGTTGCTGGCGCGGGTCGAGGTCCTGTCGCGGCGCAATGGCGGACCGACCGAGGAGACCAGCTACCGGGTCGGCGACCTCGAGCTCGACCGGCTGTCGCACCGCGTCACCCGCGGCGACACTGAACTGACGCTGCAGCCGCGCGAATTCCGGCTGCTTGAATATCTCATGAAGCACGCCGGCCAGGTGGTGACCCGCACCATGCTGCTGGAGAACGTCTGGGACTATCACTTCGATCCGCAGACCAACGTCATCGACGTGCATATCTCGCGCTTACGCTCGAAGATCGACAAGGGTTTCGAGAAACCGCTGCTGCACACCATCCGCGGCGCCGGCTACATGATCCGCGACGGGATGAAGTAGGGCGGCGGGTGGATCCATCGAGCCGGCTTCAGTTGCGTTGAGCTCTCGCCTCATCCCACCACGTCATACTGTCCGCGCAGAACTACGGCCATGGCACGCACCCGCGCGCGCCAGGCCGGTGCGTCCGCGACCGGTCCCGCTGCCGGGGTGATGCGCAGCATCGCGTTCCACGGCCTCGAGCCGTACACCACCACTTCGAGGCCCTGTTTGGGACAGCCATCGATAGCCCGGAGCGCGCGCAGAATGATCTCCGCCATTTCTTGCGGGCTGCAGGTACGCGGGGCTTCGGCGGTGAGTTGGGGCTCCAGCAGGTCGGGCGAGGCCTGGGCTTCCACGGGCGGACCGAGGCCGTCCTCGGGTGGAGTCGTTTGCGCGGGCACGGGCTTTTCCGGCTTCCGCAAAAGCCGGTCGACGAGGCCCAGCAGTCCATGGTCGTGGTCGGTCGGCTCTGTCATTGGCACAACGCGGCTACATTTCGACGGCACCATTTAAGCTGCATTGGCACGTCGTTGTCGATGGCCGGGCGCGGCTATCGGCGCCATCGCCGCGCGTCCGGCAATGCGCGACGGCACATTACGAACCTCTCATGATCCAACCCTGTCGGCGCGGGGCCGTGGCTGATAGGATGCGGCATGATCTGCGTCCGGCCGGTCGCAGCAGTCTTTGAGAGTCCCATATTCGTGACGGCATTCGGCAAACTCGTCCGCACTACGGCATTCCGGCTGACCCTGGCCTACCTGTTCATCTTCGGGTTGTTCGCGGCGTCATTGCTGGGCTATTTCGCCTGGAATACGCGGCGGCTGATCAACGACCAGATCACCACCACGGTAGACGCCGAGATGGACGAGTTGAGCGAGCTGTTCGCCCGGCGCGGCCTGCGCGGCATTGTGTTCGCCATCGAGAACCGGGCGCTGCGGCCCGGCGCCAATCTCTATCTGATCACCACGCCGGCAGGTCAATCCATCGCCGGCAACGTGGCCTCGCTGGAGCCCGGCGTGATGGCCACCAGCGGCTGGTCGGAGACCGCCTACCGCCGGCTCGACGATCCCGATTCTCCCGGCCACCGCGCGCTGGTGCGGGTGTCGCAGCTATCCAGCGGCTTCCGCCTGCTAATCGGCCACGATCTGGAGGAACGCCGGCGGCTGTTCGGCATCGTTGCCAATGCGGCAAAATGGTCGGTGCTGATCGTGGTCGTGCTCGGCCTCGGCGGGGGCATCTTCGTGGCGCGGCGGGTGCTGCGCCGGATCGACGCCATGACCGGCACCACGCAGCGCATCATGTCCGGCGATCTCTCCGGCCGGCTGCCGGTCGGGCGTAGCGGCGACGAGCTCGATCGTCTCGCGGAAAACCTCAACGCCATGCTGGAGCGCATCGAGGCGCTGATGATGGGGCTGAAGGAAGTCTCCGACAACATCGCCCATGATCTCAAGACGCCGCTGACGCGGCTGCGCAACCGCGCCGAGGAGGCGCTGGCGACCGCCGGCAACGAGGCCGAATACCGTATGGCGCTGGAACGCACCATCGAGGAATCCGACGGCCTGATCCGGACCTTCAATGCACTCCTGATGATCGCGCGTGCGGAATCCGGACAGGCGCGGGACAATATGGCTGACTTCGATGCTGCCGAGGTGGCCGAGGGTATCCATGAACTCTACGAGCCGCTTGCCGAAGACAATGGCCTGACTTTGACCGTGACTGCGCTGCGGGCGCCGATGCATGGCAACCGCGAACTGATCAGCCAGGCGCTGGCCAATCTCGTGGAGAACGCCATCAAATACGGGCAGCCGCCGTTGCTGACGCCACCGCCCGGCGGCGATGGCGCCGCTGCCGGGGCCGATCTTCGCACCATCCTGATCGAGGCGCGGCGTGACGGCGATCAGGTACTGCTGAGTGTCACCGACCATGGCCCGGGCATTCCCGAAGCCGACCGGAAGCACGCCGTGGAGCGCTTCGTCCGGCTCGAGGCCAGCCGGACGCTGCCGGGGTCGGGGCTGGGACTGAGCCTCGCCTCGGCCGTGGCGACCCTGCATGGCGGCGAACTCAGGCTCGGAGACGCCGTGCCCGGGCTGCGTGCGACACTGGTGCTGCCGGCCGGCCCCGGCGGGGGTCTTGCGATTCAAACGTCGAATGTGCCACAGAAGTCGGCATGACCTCATCCGCGAACGGCGACGTGGACCAATTTCATCTGGCCGCGGAGTTCGTCTGCGCCCCCCAGGTGTTTGCGCCCGCCGAGGCGGAGCAATGTCTCGCAGACTGGCTCAAGGACCTTGAGCCGGCCCAGTGCAGCGCGTTCCGCGCTGTCGCCGACCGGTTTCCCCATGTCAGATCCACGCTGATCGGCATTGCCGAGGCGTCACCCTATCTGTTCGACCTGATCCGCGCCGATCCCGCGCGTGCATTGCGGCTGCTGCGCTGCGCGCCGGACACCCATCTGGCGCTGCTGGTAGATCGCACGTCCATGGCCGTGATCGCGGCCGGCAGCGAAGCCGACGCGATGCAGCTGCTGCGTGCCATGAAGGCCGAAGCGGCGCTGCTGATCGCACTGTGCGACATCGGCGGCGTCTGGCCGGTGATGCGGGTGACGGAGGCGCTGACCGACCTTGCCGTCGCCGCCGTGCAGTCGGCGCTGCGCTTCCTGCTGCGGCAGGAGGTGACGCGCGGCCGGCTGCTGCCGCCGGACAGCGAGGCACCCGAAATCGGCAGCGGCCTTGTCGTGCTGGCGATGGGCAAGATGGGCGCCGGCGAGCTGAACTATTCCAGCGACATCGATCTGATCGTCTTCTTCGACGGCGATGCAACCGTGCTGGCCGACGGGCTCGAGCCGCAGCCGTTTTTCGTGCGCGTGGCGCAAGGGCTGTCGCGGATGCTGCAGCAGCGCACCGGCGACGGCTACGTGTTTCGCGTCGATCTGCGGCTGCGGCCGGACCCGGCCTCGACGCCGGTGGCGATCTCGATCGCCTCTGCATTGCACTATTACGAACGCGAGGGACGTACCTGGGAGCGCGCCGCCATGATCAAGGCGCGGCCCTGCGCCGGCGATGCGCGGGCGGGCGATGCGCTGCTCGCGGAGATCGCGCCATTCGTCTGGCGCAAGCATCTGGATTTCGCCGCGCTCACCGATGTCCACGACATGAAGCGGCAGATGCAGAGCTTCCGCGGCCAGAGCGAGATGATGGTCGAGGGCCACAACGTCAAGGTCGGCCGCGGCGGCATCCGCGAGATCGAGTTCTTCGCGCAGACCCAGCAGTTGATTGCCGGCGGACGGCATCCTGAACTGCGGGTGCGGCCGACGCTTGAAGCGTTGAAGGTGCTGGCGTCGAGCAACTGGATCACGCTGGAGGCGCGCGACGAACTGACCGCGGCCTATCATTTCCTGCGCCGTGTCGAGCACCGGCTGCAGATGATCGCCGATGAGCAGACCCACAGCCTGCCGGACACTGTCGAGGCGGTCGAACGCTTTTCGCGCTTCCTCGGCTATGACGGCCGGGCTTCCTTTGCGGCCGACCTGATGGCGCATCTGCACTGCGTGCAGGGGCACTACAGCCGGCTGTTCGAGGGCGACCCGACCGGCACCGTGCAGTTGCCGGCGATCGACTACAGCACCGGCCCCGGCGATCCGCGACTGCTCGAACATTTCAGCAAGCTCGGCTTTCGCAAGCCGATCATGGTCGCCGAGACGGTGCAGCAATGGATGGCCGGGAACTACCGCGTGCTCCGGGTCGAGAGCACGCGGCAGGCCTTTGTCGAATTCGTGCCGGCGCTGATCGCGGGGCTCGCCGAGGCCGAGGAGCCGGACAATGCGGTGGCGGCCTTCGACCGCCTGCTGCAGGCGCTGCAGCGCGGCGGCCGGCTGATCTCGCTGCTCAGCCAGAACCGCGATCTGGTGGCACTGGTGGCGCTGGTGCTCGGTGCAGCGCCAAGGCTTGGCGACATGCTGGCGCGGCAGCCGCAGATCATGGACGGGCTGATTGACCCGCGCTTCTTCGGCGCCATGCCGGACCAGCAAGAGCTGTCGCTGCGGCTGGCGGCGACATTGCAGGATGCCAATTCCTATGAGGAGTTTCTCGATCGTCTCCGGCTGTTCGGGCAGGAGAGCCTGTTCCTGATCGGCGCCCGCATCCTGTCCGGCACGGTGTCGGCGCAGCAGGCCGGCGTTGCCTTTGCCGACGTCGCGGAAGGCATCACCAACACGCTGCATGGTCTGGTGACAGATCAGTTCGCCAGCCAGCATGGCCGCATCAGGGGCCAGCAGACCGCGATCCTGGCGATGGGCAAGCTGGGCAGCCGCGAGATGACCGCATCGTCGGATCTCGACCTGATCCTGATCTATGACCACGACCTGGAACAACCGGATTCCGACGGCGCGCGGCCGTTGCATGGCGCGCAGTATTTCGCGCGGCTGACGCAGCGGCTGATCAGCGCCTTCACCACCCGCACCAATTACGGCGTGCTCTATGACGTCGACATGCGGCTGCGGCCGTCGGGCCGGGCCGGGCCGCTGGCGTCGCGGATCGATTCATTCGCCGAATACCAGAACCACGAAGCCTGGACCTGGGAGCACATGGCGCTGAGCAAGGCGCGGGTGATCTCGGCGCCGCCCGAGTTTCGTGCCCGCATCGATGAGGTGATCCGCGCCGTGCTGACGCGGCCGCGCGACCGCGCCGTCATTGCCAGCGATGTCGCGGAAATGCGCCGGGCCATCGCGCTGGAAAAGGGCGAGGGCGACGGCTGGGATCTGAAGTATGCCGCCGGTGGAATGGTCGATATCGAGTTCGTCGCCCAGTACCTGCAGCTCGTTCACGCCGCGACGACGCCCGAGATTCTCAGCGTCAGCACCCAGCAGGTGCTCGACAACGCCACCCGGCTGGGACTGCTGCCGCCCGCCGCGGCTGACGTGCTGCGCCCGGCGGCGCGGCTCTACCACGACCTGACGCAGATCCTGCGGCTATGCGTCAGCAGCAAGTTCAAGCCGGAGACGGCCGGCGAAGATCTGCTGCGGGTGCTGACCCGTGCCGGCGACGCTCCGGACTTTTCATCGCTGCAGGCCAGGGTGCGAGAAACGCAAAGCGAGGTGCGTCGGGTGTTTCGGGCTATCATCGAGGGCGAAAGCTAAACTGGGCAGGGCTGCAAGTTACTAGTGTAGTCGCGCCTGCCGAATTTTCGTCGCCGTATGGCCTACAACGCAGTGCCCTCCAGATCATTTTGCGAAAATACGCCGCGATCACGCAGATGTGGGTTTCCCGAAATGCAACTTCAACGATAGGTTTGCGGTACGGCAATTACTGGCTTTACGACTGCTGCCGTACGTTGCCGGATACAACGCTTCGTTGCTCTCGTCGTAATCCTAATCATCGATAGCTTTCCTTTGACGACCCCGAAGTTCTGAACCGTGAAAGGTCACTGCATTTTTCAAGGGAGGAATTGGACAATGGCCGAAGATCTAAATCTGGAGAAACGTCTCTCGGGGCTGAGCCCCGAAGCCCGTTCCCGCATCGAATCCACTCTAAAGGAAGCGCTGGCGAAAGAAGCCGCGGCTGCGGCCTTCGACCGCTCTGGTTTTGATCGAGGACCATACGACCGGGGCGGAGACGAGCTACAGTCCATTGCCGAGATCCGCGAATTTCCCGAGAAGTCCGCTTCTTTGAAGAAGGAACTGGGGCCGTAGCGGGAAGCTACGGAAGGCGCGACGCAGTCGAACGTCCATTTGCAGGATGCGATTGCGTCGAGCTCGCGATGGACAGCGTGTTCCGTCGATGCGGGTGCGGTGGTTGTAAAGGCGGGCGACGAGTTGGATGGCGACAGCTTTCCGTGCCGCCCGTTCTTCAACAAGTAGCCTCTGGTGACACGTTGGCGCCGTGCGCGTCAAACGAGTGGACCGGCAACCGTTTACGGAAATGGCGCCATTCGGTTTCGCTTGGGCGCGGGCTTTCGTTTGACGATTGCGTTCCGGTCGGCGGCCAGAGGAGCGCTAAGCCGAATGGACTGGCAGAGAGTTGATCATGACGAACCTTGTCGAGCCCCAGGACGAGCAAGTCTTCCACTACATTCTCATGAAGCTTGCCGCCCGATGCAATCTCAAGTGTTCGTACTGCTACTGGTTTCGCGATGAAACGGTATACGAGAAGCCGGCCATCTTGACGCCGGACGTCGAGGCCGCCTTCCTCGCCAAACTCGCGGCGCATATTCAAACCTATCAGCTTGAGTATTTTTCCATCCTGTTCCACGGCGGCGAGCCGCTGCTGTTCGGCAAGGACCGGTTTAGGGCATTTTGCACCAAACTCCGCGACATGGAGAAGTCGCTGGGCTTCCGGCTTAAACTGGCGATCACCACCAACGGCGTGCTGGTCGACGCGGATTGGGCGCGCATGTTCAAGTCCTTCCGGATCGCCGTCACCATCAGTATCGATGGCCCCGAAGAGATCCACGACCAACGCCGGGTCGACCTCAAGGGCCGCGGCACTTTCGACAAGGTTCTGGCGGCATGGCCAATTCTGGCCGCCGAGGGTATCCGACCCGGGGTGCTCGCCGTCTGCAGCCCCGAATCGGACCCGGAAGAACTTTGCGCCTTCTTCGTCGACCGGCTGGGTGCACGAAGCTTCGATATTCTGGTCCCCGATGCAACCCACGAGGACAAACCGGCCTCGATCGCCCGCTACTACAAGAAACTCTTCGACGTCGTGTACGACGCCTTCGAGAAAGAGGATATTCACGTCCGCTGGATCGAGACGGTTACCAAGGGCCTGCTCGGCGTCCCGAGCCACTCGGAGTCGATCGGGCATCGCCCGATTACGACCTTCACCCTGTTGACGGACGGCAGTCTGGAGCCGCTCGACGTGCTCAGGACCGCCGGCAGCAAGGCCACGACGACCAGTTTCGATATCTTCAGCCATGACTTGCAGGCGATTCAGCGCGATCCGCTCTGGCGCGAGGTGCGAGATGCCGCCATCACCCTGGCTCCGCGTTGCCAGCAGTGTGTGTATAAGAGTGTCTGCGGCGGAGGACACATTGCGTCCAGATGGTCGAATGCCAACCGCTACAACAATCCCAGCGTCTATTGCGATGACTTCCAGGAGATCTTCGGCCATATCTGGCGAAGGATCGAGAGCGACGTCTCGCACGATGACACGGTCGATCGGGTCATCGGCCTTCTGCAACACTGAAGCTGTACGATTGTGAGGTTAAGTCGGGAGGCTGTCTTGCACCAAACCTACATCCAGACGGCTGAGGCACACCAGACGCCTTTCCATTATTTCACTTCGAGCCAGGTCCTGAGTTCCGACCTGGCCAACAACCTGCTGCACTGGCTGGAGGCCGGCGTGCAATGGAAGCTGCACAATGGCGGTTTCTTCGAGCAGTACGAGTGCAATCTGCTGAATGCCCCGACTCCGAACGGCTGTGCGGCGCTGTTCGAACGGCAGGCGTTGGAGGAACTCAAGCGCCGGATCCAGACCCTGCTCGGGACCGAGTTGTCGGATCGGATTCAGGTCGTTGCCCACAAGCTGCTCCCCTCGCAGGGCATAGGAATCCACAACGATGAGCCCCATGACGACCTTGAGACGCATCGTTTCATCCTGCAGCTCAATCACGGCTGGCGCGACGAGTATGGTGGGCATCTCCTGCTGTTCAATAGCAAGAACCCGTTTGATATTCATGCGGTCGTTGGGCCGGGTCACAATACCGGTATGGGCTTTGCCATGTCGGCGCGATCGTACCATGCAGTCAGCGATGTTCGCCACGGGGTCCGATACACGGTGATCTTTTCGTTCTGGCAAACGCAGGCTGCCAAGGAACTGCACGACGGCGCTGCCGGATCGACGTCGCTTCCCGGCGGGGCAGCCGATGGCGAAAGCGCCGAGCGGCGAAAGATCCAGCCTCTGCTGCGGTTCCTTGAATCGGCGGCCGCGCACGAGACGGACCATTCGGGCGGCGATCTGCTGAAACACCTCACCAATACGTACGGCATTTTGCATCGGTGGGGCTGCGCGGAGCCGCTTTGTGTCGCGGGCCTCTTCCACAGCGTCTATGGCACGCAGGCGTTCAGGCATGCCGCCTTCACCCTGCAGCAACGACAACAGGTGTGGGACGTGATCGGCACACAGGCGGAGCAAACCGCGTACCTTTATTGCGTGGCCAACCGATCGTCGATTTACGAAAACCTCGATCGCGAGGCAGGCTACTGCCTGCAGACGTTCAAGGACGGAGCGACGATTTCGATCAGCAGGGAGTGTCTCGCGGATCTGATGACGCTCGACCTTGCGAACGCGCTCGAACAGCTTGCGCGAATTCCGCTCACCCTCGACATGATCGAGACCGAACGCGCGATCTACGAAAAGGCGGCTTCCCTTCTGCCGGGCGCGGCGATCGCGGAAATGCAGTGGGCGTATCAACGCCGAAACGTGGCCCTTGAACAGCTTCCGCTGGAGGCGCAACTGGCCAAGCTTGATGCAGACGCCCAGACGCGGATCGAAAGCGTGCTGCGGGCAGCCCTGGCGAAGGAACAGGCATGAGGTCACTGGATCTCGACATCGCGGCAGACCATCCGGCGTTGAAGCCGGGGGATTGCCGATGGCAGGCCTCGGCCGAACAATTTCATGACGACATTCTCTTCATCCACAACGGGCTTCCGCACTTGCAGCAACTTGTGACGATCGCGGAAGCCCGCCCCGAGATATTCGAGAAGTCACTGATCGTCGACAGCAACGCGCATGCTTACGAAGATTCCGATCATCGCTCGAATTCGCATTTTGGCCTGTCAGCCGGCCAGCTCCCCGATGAGTTGTCGGTCTATCACGCCGTCTGCAAGGCTGCCGGGTCGACCTTCCTTGAGGCCTACCGTCAGATGATCAACCCCTTCGCCAATGCTGCTCGTTCCCGGGGCTACAATCTTCTGCGTTATGAGCCGGGCGAGTTCTTTGATACTCATGTAGATGTGGTTCGTGGCCATCCGACCTTTGTGGGCCGCCAGATTTCGGTCGTCGCCTTCTGCAATCAGGGCTTCGAGGGCGGCGAACTGGACTTTCCCCGACAACGGGTGAAGATCAAGGCCGAGGCTGGGGCGGTGGTGCTTTTCCCCTCCGCCTATACACACCCCCACGCCAGCCTCCCGGTGCGTGAAGGTACGAAGTACTCCGTCGTGAGCTGGTACTATTAGAGCTTTTGAGCCGAGCCGCTCCACCGTCCCATCCGTGAGGCGTGCGCCTTCCGACGCGTCTCGGGCCATGAGGTGCATGGCGCCGATTTTTCGAGGGGCCGTCGCAATGACGTATTGCGTCCCGATCCGCTTTACGCCGCCTGCGAAACGTTCGCCGCCGTCGCGTTGCCTTCGCGCGGCAGGGTCACGCAGACCACGGTGCCGGTGCCGAGCTTCGAGCGCAGCCGCATCGAGCCGCCATGCAGGTTGGTCAGCGACTTGGCGATCGCCAGTCCAAGTCCGGAGCCGTGATAGGTCTTGGTGAGCTGGCTCTCGACCTGCTCGAACGGCTTGCCGAGGCGCCGCAGCGAATGCGGCGCGATGCCGATGCCGGTGTCGGCGATCATCAGCACCACGGAGTCGCGCAGCACGCGCGCGCGCACCTCGACCCTGCCGCCGTCGGGCGTGAACTTCACCGCATTGGACAGCAGGTTGACCAGGATCTGCTTGATGGCGCGGCGGTCGGCAACAACCGCAAGGTCGGCCTCGATGTCCGAGCACAGGGTCAGTTGCTTGTCGTCGGCGCGACCGGACACCACGCGCAGCGATTCCGAAAGGGTCTTGGCCAGATCGAGCCGCTCCAGGTCGAGCTTCATGCGCCCGGCCTCGATCTTCGACATGTCGAGAATGTCATTGATGACTTCCAGCAGGTAGTGACCGCTGGTGAGAATGTCGTGGCAGTATTCCTGGTATTTTTCCGATCCGAGCGTGCCGAACATGCCGCTGCCCATGATCTCGGAGAAGCCGATGATGGCGTTGAGCGGCGTGCGCAGCTCGTGGCTCATATTGGCGAGGAACTTCGACTTGGTCTGGTTGGCTTCCTCGGCGCGGTTCTTCTCGTCGGAATATTTCTGTGCGAGGTCGGCGAGCTCAAGCGCCTGCTGCTCCAGCGTGGTCTGCGAGTGCTTGAGATCGATGACGGTGGCCCGCAGCCGCAAATCGTTGTCGACCAGCTTCTGTTCGTGTTCCTTGATGCGGGTGATGTCGGTGCCGACTGACACGTAGCCGCCGTCCTTGGTGCGGCGCTCGGAGATATGCAGCCAGCTGCCATCCTCGATCTGGGCCTCGAAGGTGCGGGCGCCGGGGGCGTGGGCGCTGGATTCGGCGAGACGGGTGCGCACCTCGGGCATGCTGCCGACTTCGAGCACCGTCTCATACGAGGTGCCGGGTGTGACCGCGGAATCCGGCAGCTTGTGGAGCCGCTGGAAGTGCGAGTTGCACAGCACCAGACGATCCTCGGCGTCCCACAGCACGAAGGCTTCCGGAATGGTCTCGATGGCGTCACGCAGACGCAGGTCGGCCTCGACGGTCTTTTCGGCGAGGCTCTTCTGCTCGGTGATGTCGACGGCGATGCCGATCAGGTGCTGGCCGTTGTCGGCAGGACCCTGGCTGAGTTCGCAGCGCACCCGCAGCCAGATCCAGTGGCCGTTGCTGTGCTGCATGCGGAAGGTCTGGTCGATGTGGCTGAGCTGCGAGGAGATCAACTGGTCGGCGATCTCGAACAGGTCGATGTCATCAGACTTCACCAGCGCGTTGACTTCGCCGAAGGTGAGCAGGTCGCTGCGGCTGTCGAGCCCCAGCATGGTGAACATCGACTGCGACCAGAAGATCCGTCCGCGCGACAGGTCCCAGTCCCACAATCCGCAGCGGCCGCGGTTGAGCGCGGTGTCGATGCGGCCGCGCACGGCATCGTTGATGGCGTCGCCCTCGCGGGCGCGGGTCGATTGCCAGTGAAAGGCAAAGCCGAGGATCAGCACCACGAAACCGGTGGTCGCCGACAGTGTGATGGCAAGTGCAGCATCGGAGCGCCAGATCGATTCGCTGTTTTCCTGGACGATGACGATCTGGCCTGGCAACGACTTGACGATGCGTTGGATGGCGAGAGCGTGGCTCCCGCCGGGCAGGGTGACTTCGACTGCGTCGGCGTGCTGGCTCTGCGGGATGACTGACTGGGTCGCGCTCAGCACGTCGAGAATGCGGCTGGTGTTGCCGAGCGGCACATCGATTGGCACCCGGGCGAGGATGCGGAGATCGGCGCCGATGATGACGACGTGGCGACCTCCCGCGATGCCCCATGACGGAATGAGACCGGGCAGCGCGGCCTGCAGCCGTTCGACCGATGCGGCGCGGTCCTGCCGCACCGCGCCGATGCGCTCAAGCCGCTCGGCCAGCAGATCGGCCAGTGCCGCCATGTCGCGTTTGGTGGATGCCTGCTTCTGCCGGCCCTGATCCAGGATCTGCACGAAGGCGCCAAAGAAAATGGTGATCAGAAAGGCGATGATCAGCGTCGGCACTGCACGACGGAGCGCTGGCTCCGCTATCAATAGCCTATGATAGGCCGGTTTCGCGATCGACTGCGCCAATCCCTTGATCGAATCGGATTGGACGCATGCGCTCGCCGCGTGTGCGCGCGCCATACCTGAGCCCCCTCGGCTGTGTCGCTAAAACTCTGACCGAAAAGACTGCCCCGTCGCTTCGAATCAACAAATTCATTTGAATCCAGTTTGGCCGGGCTGTCGAGAGTCAACGAAACGTTAACGTGAAATAAATTCTATCCAAGGGAAAATTTGTGCGATCGATCCGTGATCATACGGAGATCGGCGAGTCCGAAACAGGAACGCTGCGCGCTCAGGCGTTGCGCTGCGGTTCAGCGTGACTGATGACGCGCTTCACGCTGGGAAACGCCCCGCGCAACGCGCGCTCGATCTCGTCGACGCCGTTGTGGACATCGATCACGCTCATGGTCGGCGCCGCGCGGCAATGGAAGTTCACGATCTCGCCGGCATCGGTATCGCGCACACGGACATTGTGGATGTCATTGATGGCGCCGCCGGCTGCGAATCGCACCAGCGCCTCGCTGATCTGTTCGGCGCGCGCCGGTGCCACGTCGGTGCCCAGCGGCAGATCGGGCTGCAGCGGTTCGATATGGGTGTCGACTTCGGCGTCTGCGCCGAATTCGTCACGGATACTGCGCTCCAGTTCATGGGCGATGTCGTGTGCCGCGTTCAGCGGCATTTCGCCATCGACCTCAAGATCGATGCTGACGGTGAGCCGGCCGCCAAGGTCATGGACGGTGACGTGATGAATGGCGACGCCCGAATTGCGCGCGATGACCATGATGCGCTCGCGGATGCTCTCGTTGTCGTCGGCGATCGGGACGGCGGTGAAGGTCAGGTCGGCATCGTCCAGCACCCGGCTGACGGCGTCCTGCGCATTGCGCTTGATGTCCTCGATGCGGTCGATCGGATAGGTCCGGGGCACATGAACGATGGCGTCGATGAAATGGATGGTCCCCACCATGCGGACGCGCAGCCGTTCGATGTCGACGACGCCGGGTACGGCGGCAATCGCCGCCGATGCCTTTTCCGCCGCGCCTTCCGGCGCGCGGTCGAGCAAGGTCTCCACGGTCGAGCGCGCGAGCCGCAGGCCGAGCAACGAGATCACCACCGCGACGCCGATGGCGGCCGCGGCGTCGCCCCACGCATAGCCGAAACCGGAGAGCGTCAGGCCGATGATCACCGCGCCGGAACCGAGCACGTCGGAGGCGAAATGCAGGGCGTCGGCGGCCAGTGCCTGGCTCTTGGTGTCGCGCGCCGCGCTGTGCAGCGCGCGGGCGCGCCAGAAATTCACCGCGATATCGACCAGCAGCACCACGAACGGCAGCGCCGACAACGTCGGCGGCGCCACGCCTTCGCGCAGGTGGCTGTAGGCCTGGACCAGGATGCCGCCGGCCAGCACGTAGAGCATCGCGATGACGCCGAGCGCCGACAGGCTTTCGATCTTGCCGTGGCCGTAGTGATGCTCGTCGTCGGCGGGGCGATCGGAGACCCGCACCACGAGCCAGGTGATCACGGTGGCGACAAGATCCACCGAACTGTGCAGCGCCTCGGAGATCAGCGCCAGACTGCCGATGGCAATGCCCACCGCCAGCTTGGCGGCTGCCATGCTGGCGCTGGCGAAGATCGAGATCACGGCGACGCGCGATTTAGTCTGGGTGATGGTCGGGATGCTCATGGGCGCGGTTTACCAGCCCGTCGCTTGACGTCAACGCAGCTATTCGCAACTGCAACTTAGTCGCAGTCAGCGTCGTCCTGTGCAAGCCGGGTACGGCGAGTTCCTGCGACGCGTTCTGCCGACGAACTTGCCGTTATCGATCAGAAGCGGCGCGGATCGAATGGCGCGGGATCAACGAATGGCGTCTCGTTCGTCATCATCTCGGCAATGAGACGTCCCGTCACCGGCCCCAGCGTCAATCCATGATGCGCATGGCCGAACGCGAACCACAGGCCGGAATGCCGGGGCGCAGGCCCGATGATCGGCATCATGTCGGGCGTGCACGGCCGCAGCCCCATCCATGGCTCCGGGTCGAGACGGCTTGCCAGCGGGAACAGCGATCGAGCCAGCGGCTCGACCACGCCGAGTTGAACGGGTGTGCGCGGGGCGTCGCGCAGCGCGAATTCGATGCCTGTGGTGAGACGAATGCCGCGGACATTGGGTGACAGCAGATAGCCGCCCTCGGTGTCGAGCACCGGACGATTCAGCTTTGCATCGCCGGCGGGGCTGTAGTGCATGTGATAACCGCGTTTGACCGCGAGCGGGAGATTGTAGCCGAGCGGTATCGTGACATCCGGGGCCGCCGCACCAAGCGCCACCACCGCGCTGCCGGCCCGGATGATGCCGTTGGCGGTCGTCACCTGCCAGCCCCGGCCGTCCGCCGCGAAGGTTCGGGCGTCGCCCTGCACGAAGTGGCCGCCCAGTTTTTGAAACAGCGCGAAATAGGCCATGGTCAGCGCATGCGGGCTCTCGATCCGGAACGGATCGGTCCAGTCGATCGCGCCGATCATCAGCGGCGCCAGGTACGGCTCCTCCCGCTGCAGGGCAACCGCATCGAGGCTCCGATAATTCAGCCCGAACTCGCTGCGCATGACCTCGGCCTGCTGCAGCCGCGTATCCCGGGCCTTTTGGGTCCGGAAGGCCCTGAGCCATCCGCCACTCTTGAGCAGGTGCGAAGCATCGGCCGCTTCGGCGAGCGTCTGATGCTCCGCCACGCTGTGCTCGATCAGTTTTGCATATTGCCGGACGAGGGCGAGGTAGCGCTGGGGGCTGGAATTTCGCCAGTACGACAACAGAAATGGGGCAACCTGCAGAAGTGCCAGAGGATGGTAGCGGACATCGTTCTGGCGGTTCAGCCCATAGCGCAGGATATCGGGAATGCTGTGCGGGAACGCGTGCGGGAAAACGCCCTCGCGCTGGATCAACCCGCCATTGCCGAACGAAGCCTCTTCGCCCGGCAGGCGACGGTCGACCAGCACCACCGATCGGCCGCGTTTCGCCAGATGTGCCGCGACCGACACGCCGACAATACCGGCACCGAGCACCACTGTGTCGACCGATGGATCCGGCCTGTCCGTCGTCATATGCAGATACCTTGCTGGTTCGGCTGTCGCGGCGTTGCGGCTTGGCTGAATGTTGGGGAGAGCAGGGCGCCGTGGACTGCCGCGCGTCGTTGCCCATGGCTGAACCGGAGTTGTTTCAGGTTCGGCACCGCCAAGTCAACGTGCTGCATTGCACACGTGACGTGCGGCGCGCGCCGGGCATGAGCGCGGCTAGTTTGGACAGGCGGCGCCGGTATTCACCCAGGCGGTGACCAATGCGCCGGCCTGTTCCTGCGTGCCGGGCGCGGGGGTACGGCCGAAGCCGGGGTGCCAGGCCCAACCGACCAGCGTGTCCTTGCCGATATGGTCGATCAGCGCTTCCACCGGACGGTTGCCGTTGCGGGCGGGATCTCTGATCTGCTGGCAGATCTCCGCCACGGTCTTGCCCTGCCAGGCCATTTCCAGCGGCGCCAGATGCCATTCCGGATGGCCCGGGGTGCGGGCGGGATCGAAATTGGCGGCGCGGTGGCAACTGGCGCAGCGCATGGTCTCGGTGCCGTGGCCATCGATGCCGCGAACCACCGGCGGCTGATGCAGCCTGGCCTGATCGCCTTGATACGGCCTGTCGCCGGCAGGATGGCAGTTGGTGCAGCGTGGACTGGTCAGCACTTTGCCAAGTTCGGTGAAGATCGCGGCGGAGCGCGCATTGGCGTCCGCGATGCCGTCAAAGCTCTGCGGCGAGGCGAGCCCGTTCGATGCCGTCTCGGCCGCGGCAAAGCCGGTGAGCATGCTGATCGCGAGCGCGGCGATGATCGCGACAGTCTTGCCCGGCATCTCGGTCATCGTGGGTCGCTCCTGATGCCGGTCATGCGGCCGTCTCTCTTGCTTAGACAAGATAACGTGTCGGGTCGGCGAGGATCACGTCGCGCACGGCCTCGTGGTACTTGATGTAACCGGTGCAGCGGCAAAGGTGGCCATCGAGCGCCTCGGTGATCAACGCTTCCAGCCCGTCGCGCGCGACCGGATTCCTCGCGAGGCGCTCGAGCAACACCTGGCCCTCGTTGAGGAAGCCGGCGGTGCAGTAGCCGCATTGAAACGAGAAGTGTTCGATGAAGGCCTTTTGCAGAACCGTCAGTTCGCCGTTCGTCGCGTGACCCTCGACGGTTCGGATTGCCATGCCGTTGAAGCTCGCAGCCGAGACGACGCAGGTCGGGCTGGTGGAACTGGTGCCGTCCGGCGCATCGACGATGACAGCGCAACTCAGGCATTGTGCGGCACCGCAGCCGAATTTTGTGCCGGTCATGCCGAGATGCTCGCGCAGAAAATCGTTCAGGCTGAGATCGTCGCGCACCTCGGTGGGACCATGCGCCTTGCCGTTGATGGTGATGCTCAGTGCTGTCACGCGAGCGCTCCCTTGAGCAGGCTTTGGGTTACCGGCAGCGACTGGAAGCGCCGGCCGGTAGCGTCATGGATGGCGTTGAGCAGCGCCGGCACGACCGGGATCATGACGACTTCCGCAATGCCCTTTGGCTTTTCATCAGGCAGCGGCGGCAGCATCTCGATCTCCAGCTCCTGCAGCGGCAGGTCGGAGCCGCGCGCGATCAGATATTGCCCGAGATTCCACTGTCCGTTGCCGGGGCCGCCCTCGAACGGCGGCAGCGTCTCCAGCAGCGCGTAGCCGACGCCCATGGCGAAGCCGCCTTGCGCCTGGCCGAGCACCAGCTCCGGCACCAGCGCCTGGCCGCATTCGAGCACGCTGTAGGCCTTGGCGATCTTCAGAATGCCGGTGGCTTTCTCGATCTCCACGCGCACGGTCGTGCCGCACATCGACGTGTACGACGTGCCGATGCGGTTATTGTCGGTCGGTGGAAACTTGACGCTGACGCGGTCGAGCCGCTGGAACGGCCCGTTGCCGCGGCGCACCGCCAGCGCGTCAATCTCGGCACGGTACTGCACAGCACCTAACTGGAAGCGCGCCCGCGACCATTCCCAGCGCGAAAAGCCGTGGGCCATGGCGCCGGTCACCAGGCCGCGCGCATGGGCGGTGGCTGCCAGCAGCTTCAGCGGCAAGGGCGGCAGTGCAGCATACGTCAGCTCGCCGTTCTTCCACTGTGCCTTGGTGAATTCTTTCGCGCGCGGATCGGTCGGCGCGATCTTCCACAACAGCAATGCCGCCGGCCACAGGCCGAACTGGAAGATCACCTTGGCGGCTTCGGCCGGCGCGTGGGTGCCGACATGGGCGCCGATCGAGGCCGAGGTCGCCGAGCTGATGGCCGGCACCCAGCGCGGGTTCTTCGCCGCAGCGTCCTGGGTCTTCTGGTCCATGGTGTAGGAATCGCCGGAGGTGATCATGCCGAGCGCGTCGAACGCGCCGACCTGAGCGACTGCGACTTCATCGGAGATGGCGCCGAGATGCAGCGCGACGCGGTTGGCCAACGCGGTGCTGACGCCGGTGCCCATCTCGGTGTGATCGTTCCAGATCGCGACGTGTCCGTCGGGTCCGAGTTCGACGCGGCCGTTGGAGCAGTCGCCGCCGGTGCCGTAGTCCTTGGTGGCGACGGCGACGCCGGTGCCGACCAGGAAGCCGGGCCTGGCCTTTGATTTTTCGGCGATGCGGTTCTGCCAGATCGCGTGCTGCTCGAGCTTGTCGAGAATTTCCGGCGTGCGCACCGAGACGATGTAGCGATTGCCGGCGAGGGTGCGGCCATCCTGCTTCAGAGCGTTGCGGCGGCGGAAATCGATCGGATCGAGTTTCAGTTCGGTGGCGGCTTCGTCGACCAGCACCTCGATGGCGCTCATGGTCTGCAGCGTGCCGTAGCCGCGCATCGAGCCGGCGGTGACGCCACGCGTGTGCAGCGCCACCGTGGTGACGTCGACCTTCGGCACGTCATAGATGCCGAGCGCGGCGTTGGCCGCGACGGTGGCGACGTTGGGCGAGAAGTTGGCGAGGCCGCCGCCGTCGAGTACGTGATCGGCGGCGAAAGCGAGGATCTTGCCAGTCTTGCGGTCGATGCCGATGCGTGAGTGCATCTTGATGGCGTGGCGCTTGATGCCGCCCTGAAACTGCTGGTAGCGATCATGGGCCAGCCGCACCGGGCGGCCCGGAAAGAACATGGCGGCGAGCGCGATGTAGAACACGAACGGCGTATGGTCGCGGCCGCCGAAGCCGCCGCCCATATGGGCGTAGTTCGAATGGATTTTTGCGGGCCTGAACGGTGCCTTGGCCTTGCCGAACAGTTCGCCGAGCGATTCCGTGGTGTCGTAGGGCGACTGCACGCCGAGCACCAGTTCGAGCTGCTTGCTGCCCGCATCATACCAGCCGAGCGCGGCTTCCGGCTCCAGGAACATCGGATCGATCGACTGAGTATCGAACTGGCGATCCAGCACCAGCATGTCGGGATTGCCAGCGTCGAGCCCGGCGCGAATGGCCTCGCCATGGCGGGCGGCTTCGCCATAGGGCTTCGTCGTTTCCTTGGCGAACGGCGCCCACACAGGAAGTCCGGTGTTCTGGATTTTGCCCGGGCTGACCCAGCCGGCCATGATCGGCGAATAGACGTCGGGCGCGTCCGGCGTGGGTCCGGCGACCCGGGTGAAACGGAACGCGGCGAACGGCGGCTGCGATACCGGACCCGTCTCCTCGCCGAACTTCACAAAGGTGTTGTCGCGCAAGGCAAGACGCGCGCGGTCGAAAGCATCAAACGTGTCGAAGATCAGCAGCGCGACGGGTTGGCCCATATAAAGCGGTGTCTTGCCGAGCGGGCAGAACAGGTCGCCGGCATAGAAAGCGGGGACGCTGAGGCCGATATTGTCGATCTCGGCCGCGGTGACGACCACGGTCGGCTTCATCGCGCCGGTGAGGCGCGCCAGATCCATGCCGATATAGACGTGGGTCGCGTCAGGTGCGCGGACCAGGATCGCGTGGGACGTGGTGGAGGGCCAGCCCGGCATGTCCGCCGCGCGGAAATCGGATGCGTAGAGTTTCGCGCCGGTGACCTTGGCGACGCCATCGACGCGGCCGGCGCCCTTGGCGGCGGGATTGAAGGCGTTGCGCCCAGGCAGCGTCTCGCGTGTATCGAAGGCAATATCTTCAGCCATGGCGAGGCTGGAAAGGCTGAGCGAAATGCCGCTCGCCGTCATCCACTTCACGAAGGCGCGTCGCGATGGGCGCATGCTTCTACCTTTGGCTCGGGAGGATACGATACGCATCACAACGCGGGTTCGCGGCAGCGCAATATGAAGTCGCTCGATTCGCGCGTCACCATAGAACAACGCATTCCATGGCAACAGGGCGGGTTCGTTATCCCGATGGTGAATATCGGGTTACGCATCTGCAAGACAGTGTTGTGATTGGGGCGATGGTTGCGTAGCTTTTACGCGGTGCCTCCGCAAATGGAGTGCCGGGGAAATAAAAATGAAAAAATCCAGTGCGCCCGGGTCCTCGGGAGCTTCTGCCGCTATCGTATTCGACTACATCATCGTCGGTGCCGGTTCGGCGGGATGCGTGCTCGCCAACCGCCTGACCGCATCCGGCAAGCATTCCGTGCTGCTGCTCGAGGCCGGCCCGAAGGACCGCAACATCTGGATCCACGTGCCGCTCGGCTACGGCAAGCTGTTCAAGGAAAAGACCGTCAACTGGATGTATGAGACCGAGCCGGAGCCGGGGCTGGACGGCCGCAAGGTGTTTCAGCCGCGCGGCAAAGTGCTGGGCGGTTCGAGTTCGATCAACGGTCTGCTCTATGTGCGCGGCCAGCATGAGGACTACGATCGCTGGCGCCAGCTCGGCAATACCGGCTGGGGTTATGACGACGTCCTGCCGTATTTCAAAAAGGCCGAGGACCAGCAGCGCGGCGGCAATGAATTTCACGGCACGGGCGGTCCGCTGCCGGTATCGGACTCGCGAACGCATGATCCGCTGTCGGACGCCTTCATCGCCGCGGCGGTGGAGACCGGCCTTCCGTTCAATCCCGACTTCAATGGCGTCACTCAGGAAGGTGCCGGCATGTTTCAAACCACGACGCGACGGGGCCGCCGCGCCAGCACCGCGGTGGCCTATCTGCGCCCGGCACTGAAGCGACGAAACCTGCATGTCGAGACCGCGGCGCTGGCGCAGCGCATCGTGTTTGAAGGCAGGCGTGCCGTCGGCATCGACTACAAGCAGGCCGGCGTCACTCATGCGGTTCGCGCACGAAAAGAGGTGCTGGTGTGCAGCGGTGCCTATAATTCGCCGCAGCTGCTTCAGCTCTCCGGCGTCGGTCCTGCCGAGCTGCTGCGCCAGCATGGCATCGACGTGGTTCTGGACGCGCCCGGTGTCGGCAATGACCTGCAGGACCATATGCAGGTGCGGGTGATGATGCGCGCCAAAAATGCCATCACGCTGAACGACGTGGTCAACAACCCGCTGCGCAAGATGATGACGGGGCTGCAATATGCCGCGTTCCGCACGGGGCCGCTGACCATTGCGGCCGGCACCGCCGCGGCATTTTTCAAGACCGATCCGCGATTGGCGACGCCGGATATTCAGGTGCACTTCCTGCCGTTCTCGACCGACAAGATGGGCGAGAAGCTGCATCCGTACTCCGCTTTTTCGGCGTCGATCTGCCAGCTGCGCCCGGAGAGCCGCGGATCGTTGCGCATCAGGAGCGCGGATCCTGCGGTGCCGCCGGTGATCCGCATCAACTATCTCGCCACCGAGACCGACCGCACCGCCAATGTCGAGGGTTTGAAGATCCTCCGCAAAATCCTGAAGGCGCCGGCCATCAGCAACTTCGTCATCGAGGAAATCGACCCCGGCGCGAAGGTTGTGACGGACGAGGAATTGCTGGCTTACTGCCGGCAACGCGGCAGCACGATCTATCATCCGACATCGACTTGCCGCATGGGCAATGACTCCATGGCGGTGGTCGATCAGCAGCTGCGGGTACGCGGCATCGACGGGCTGCGCGTGATCGACGGATCGATCATGCCCGATCTTGTCTCGGGCAACACCAACGCGCCGATCATCATGATCGCCGAGAAGGCGTCCGACATGATTTTGCGGGATGCGGGGTGACGAATTCGTAGGGTGGGCAAAGCGTCACCGCGTGCAGCGCGGTGATGCGTGCCCACCGTGCAAATCGCGGTGTAAGAGGGTGGGCACGGCGCAAGAGCGCCTTTGCCCACCCTACAAGCTACAATCCTACAGCGTCACGACGATCTTGCCGAGATGGGCGTTGGCTTCCATGTGGTCGAAGGCCTTGCCGATCTCGGCGAAGGGATAGACCCGGTCGATCGGCAGCTTGAGCTTGCCGGCTTCCACCGCCGGCCAGATATCGGCGCGGACGGCGCTGAAGATATCGCGGATTTCCTGTGCCGAGCGGCTGCGGAAGGTGACGCCGATGTAGTGGATGCGGCGCGCGGCGTGCAGGTCGAAGTTGAAATCGCCATGGGTGCCGCCGAGACGGCCGACGTTGACGATGCGGCCGAGCACCTTCGTCGCCTTCAGGTTCTGGTTGGCGACCGGACCCGAAATTTGGTCGATGATCAGGTCGACGCCCTGGCCATCGGTGGCCTGCAGCACCTGGTCGACCCAGCCGGGATCCTTCGAGTCGATGGCTAGATCGGCACCAAACTCCTTGAGCCGACTGCGTCGCTCCGCATTCGTCGAGGAGCCGATCACGGTCTTGGCGCCCTTGAGCTTCGCGATTTGCAGCGCCATCAGGCCGACGCCTGAGCTGGCGCCCTGGATCAGCACCGACTGGCCGGGCTGCAAGCCGCCGTTGGTGACCAGCGCGTTGTGCATGGTGGTGAGTGCGACGGGCAGGGTGGCTGCTTCTTCCAGGCTCATGTTGGCGTTGGACGGGATATGAAATACCCGGCCGTGATCGGCCAGCGTGTATTCGGCAAAGGCCGCGGCGCCCGAGCCCATCACGCGATCGCCGACCTTGACGCCCCTGGCGTCCGGGCCCAGCTCCGCGACTTCGCCCGCCCATTCCATGCCTAGCACTGTCCCGGCACCGCCGGCGCTGCCGTGGACATGGCCCTTGGTCATGCCGAGGTCGGCGCGGTTGAGGCCGCAGGCGCGGACGCGGACCAGCACCTGGGTGCCGGTCGGCGATGGCTTTGCAACGTCGGTGATCGCAGCGCCATCGGCGCCGTAAACAAAGGCTTTCATCAGATCATGCTCGTTTCAGTGCTGGTTGGTGGTGGTCATTCCGCAGCCTGGCGCTGGCCACCGGACAGCATGGCCTCCAGCCGCGACCGGATGATGGACTCGGCGTCGCGCACGATGCGCGAGACCAGATCTGCGCAGCTTGGAATATCGTGGATCAGGCCCTGCACCTGGCCGGCCGACCAGATGCCGTCCTCGGCGTCGCCGGTGGCATAGACCAGCTTGCCGCGGGTGCCGGCAACCAGTTCGCGGACCTGCTCGAAGGTCGCGCCCTGCTTCTCCAACGCTACCACCTGCTGGCTCACCGCATTCTTGGCAACACGGGAGGTGTTGCGCATGGTGCGGAAGATCAGTTCGGTCTCGCGCTCGTCATTGGCGACGATGCGCTCCTTCACGTTCTGATGGATCGGGCTCTCCCTGGTGCACATGAAGCGGGTGCCCATGTTGATGCCTTCGGCGCCCAGCGCCAATGCGGCGACGAGGCCGCGCCCGTCGCCGAAGCCGCCGGAGGCGATCATCGGGATCTTGACCTTGTCGGCCGCGATGGGGATCAGGATCAGGCCGGGCGTGTCGTCCTCGCCGGGATGGCCGGCGCACTCGAAACCGTCGATGGAGATGGCATCGACACCCATGCGCTCAGCCGACAATGCATGGCGGACGCTGGTGCACTTGTGGATAACGATAACACCGTGCTTCTTGAATTCGGTGACATGGTCCTGCGGCTTGTTGCCCGCAGTCTCGACGATCTTGATGCCGCTCTCGATGATCGCCGCGCGGTATTCCGCATAAGGCGGCGGCTTGATCGACGGCAGGATCGTGAGGTTGACGCCGAACGGCTTGTCCGTGAGGTCGCGACAGCGCGCGATCTCCTTGGTCAGATCTTCCGGCGTCGGCTGGGTCAGCGCGGTGATCATGCCCAGCGCACCGGCATTGGCGACGGCGGCGACCAATTCCGCGCGGCCGACCCATTGCATGCCGCCCTGTACGATCGGATGCTCGACGCCGACGAGTTCGGTAAAGCGCGTCTTGATCATGGGGGCTCCCGACGTTTTCCGGCGCTCGGACGGCGCGCGTTGTTTGATGTTGGGAGGCAGGATGCCGTCGCGACCGCGGAATGTCCATTGGGCGAGCCGCCGGTATGCCATGCGCGAATGGCGGGAGCCCTTGGCTGTCATTCCGGGATGCGAGCAACGACAGTTGCGAGCAGACCTCAGTCACTCCAATAGGAGTGGCGGGGAATCTCGAGATGTTCATCGCCCCATATCGAGGTTCCACGCCACTCCAAGTGGAGCGGCTGAGGTTCGTCCGAGCTTCGCTCTCCCGCCCCGGAACGACAGTGCGTGTTTACGCCACCGCGCTCTGCTTCGCCTCGATGCCGCCGTCCTCCAGCGCGGTGCTGATGTCGCGGATGCTGACGACGCCGATCAGGGTATGATCGTCGATGACCGGTACGTGGCGGATGTGGTTCTTGTTCATCAGATGGCGGACATGCTCGAGTGTGTCCGTCGAGCGGCAGGAAACCAACTGCTGCACCGAGATCAGCGACGACACCTTGAGATTGACGCCGGCGGCGCCGTGCTCGGCAATGGCGCGGACCACGTCGCGCTCGCTGAACATGCCGACCGCGGTGTTGCCCTCGGTGCGGCAGACATCCTTCACCACCAGCGCGCTGATGTTTCCAGTGCGCAGCAACTGCGCGGCGATGGCGACGGTCTCGTTCATCCGCACCGTGGCGATGCGCGTGCTCTTCTTGCGCAGGACGTCTCCGACTTTCATCGCATCCTCCTCTGGTCAGTTGTTGATCGGATCTATGCGTTCAAACCTGGTATACATAATACCAAATGTCAACATGCCGATGAGAGGCTGATGAATCCAGATCGGTGGAAATGGCAATATTGCTGACATAATCGTCTTCCTTGAACCTGCGCGCTGGCACGCATTCAGGCGGCAAATGAGTCTGGTATTTATAATGCCAACATTTTGCTTTCGGGATGTGATCGCCCGAGCCAAACGAAAAGCGCGCGCATCCTCGCGGATGCGCGCGCTTCTTCTGCGTGAGGCTTGCAGCGATTATGCGAGCGCCTTTGCGACCACCGACCGCCGCCAGGGCTTGAGGACCAGAAGTGCCAGCAACGACGCTAGGATGTTTGCGCCCGCCGCAATCAGGAATACATTGTCCCAGGTACCCGATGACTGCTGCATGTAGTTGGCGATCGGCACCAGCAGTGCCGCGGTGCCTTTTGCCGTGTAGAGCAGGCCGGCATTGGTTGTGGCAAACTTCGAGCCGAAGGTGTCCGTGCAGGTCGAGGGGAACAGCGAGTAGATCTCACCCCAGGCGAAGAACACCGCACCGGACAGCAGCACGAACCAGATCGGGTCGTGGCCCAGCATGTAGAGTGCCCAGATGCCGACGCCCTCGAGTCCGAACGCAATGAACATGGTGTTTTCGCGGCCGATCTTGTCGGAGATCCATCCGAAGAACGGGCGGGTCAGGCCGTTGAGGATGCGGTCGAAGGTGGCGGCGAAGGTCACCGCGGTCATGGTGATCGCCATCAGCGTCACCGGCGTATTGTCGATCTTCCAGTCGGCGGCGATCGGCTTCAGGTTTGCGGTAATCATCAGACCGCCGGCGCCGACGATGACGAACATGAAGTACATCAGCCAGAAGATCGGGTGGCGGATCACTTCGGTCGGGGCGTAGTTGCGCCGGGACTGGATAACATTGGCGTTCTGCGTCACTGCAGGCACCTGTCCGGCCTTCGGCGAGAACAGGAAGAAGGCGAGGATCACGATGATAATGCCCTGACCGATGCCAAAATACAGGAATGTGGTCTGGAAGCCGGAATCCTTGATCATGGCCTGGATTGGCGCCACCGTCAGTGCGGAGCCTGCACCGAAGCCGGCGGCTGTAATGCCGGCCGCGAGTCCGCGCTTGTCGGGAAACCATTTCAAGGCGTTGCCGACGCAGGTGCCATAGACGCCGCCGGCGCCGATGCCCGCCACGATCATGCCGAGATAGTAGCCGTTCAGCGTGGTGGCCTCGGCATTGATGGCCCAGCCGATGCCGCACAGGATGCCACCAATCAGCACCACCAGACGCGGACCGTATTTGTCAACGAACCAGCCCTCAATGGGGACGAGCCAGGTCTCGAACAGCACGAACAGCGTGAAGGCCCACTGAATCGAGGCGCGATCCCAACCGAATTTTTTCTGGATGTCGGGGACGAAGAATGTCCAGCCGTATTGATAGTTGGCAATCATCACCATGGCGCCGACGCCAATGGCCAACTGCGTCCAGCGATACGCATCACTTACCCGCGCGATCGATGGAGTGGATCCGTGAACTGCATCCGTCATAAGTGTTTTCTCCCGAGGCGCCATTCTGTTTTTGCGGCGCTCTACCATCGACAGTTTGGTATATGATATGCCAGTAGACAAGCGGATTTTGACAGTTTGTCGCGGTAATGTTGGGCAGCGGTATCGCAGTGCAAACGGCAAAACCGGCGGTTTGACCGCCGGTTTTGCAATAGGGACAGGGGCTTGGCTCCAGAATTTACTGGGCGGCCTGTGGCCTGGTCGTTCGCAGCCGCGAGAGGCCGTTCGAGATCACCGACCAGAACAGAGCGATCAAACCGAGGATCATAATGGTGCTGACGAGCGTGTTGGAAAAGAAGATTCCAAGCGATCCCTGGGATCCCAGCAGCGACTGGCGGAATGCCTCTTCCGCCTTGTCGCCCAGCACGATGGCCAGAACCAGCGGCGCCAGCGGATAGTTGCATTTCTTCAGCGCGTAGCCGAGCAGGCCAAATACCAACATCATGACCACGTCAAAGGTGCTGTTGTGTACGGAATAAGCGCCGATCGCACACAGCACAAGGATTAGCGGTGCGATGATGCTGAACGGCACGCGCAGGATCGCGGCGAACACTGGCACGCAGGTCAGCACGATGATCAGCCCGACGAGATTGCCGAGATACATCGAGGCGATCAGGCCCCAGACGAATTCCTTCTGCTCGACGAACAGCATCGGGCCGGGCTGCAGGCCCCAGATCAGCAGTCCGCCGAGCAGCACCGCGGCGGTCGGCGAGCCTGGAACGCCGAGCGATAGCATCGGCAGAAGCGCGGCGGTGCCGGCGGCGTGCGCCGCGGTTTCCGGCGCGATCACGCCCTCGATCTCGCCCTTGCCGAAATTCTTGCCGTTCTTCGAAACACGCTTGGCGATGCCGTAACTCATGAAGGAGGCCGGCGTGGCGCCGGCGGGGGTGATGCCCATCCAGCAGCCGATGACGCAGGAACGCAGCGATGTCATCCAGTAGCGCGGCAGCGACTTCCAGGTCTTGAGCACGATACGCAGGTCGATCTTGGCCTTGCCGCCCTTGAAGTTCAGGCCTTCCTCCATGGTCAGGAAGATCTCGCCGAGCCCGAACAGGCCGATGACCGCGATCAGGAAATCGAAGCCGTTGAGCAACTCTGTCGAACCAAACGTCAGGCGCAACTGCCCGGTGATGGAGTCAAGGCCCACGGCGGCGAGTGCGAAGCCGATCATCATCGAGGCGACGGTCTTGAATGGCGGCTCCTTGCTCAATCCGACGAAGCTGCAGAAGGCAAGGAAGTAGACTGCGAATTTTTCCGCCGGCCCGAATTGCAGCGCGAAGCTGGCGACCAGCGGGGCCACCAGCGTGATCATGATCACGGCGAACAGCGCGCCGACGAAGGACGAGGTAAAGGCTGCGGTGAGCGCCTCGGCGGCCTTGCCCTGCTGCGCCATCGGGTAGCCGTCGAACGTCGTGGCCACCGACCATGGCTCGCCTGGTATGTTGAACAGGATCGAGGTGATCGCGCCGCCGAACAGCGCGCCCCAGTAGATGCAGGACAGCATGATGATGGCGGATGTTGGCGGCATACTGAAGGTCAGCGGCAGCAGGATAGCAACGCCGTTGGCGCCGCCCAGTCCAGGCAGCACGCCGATGATCACGCCCAGCACGATGCCGAGGACCATGACCGCAATATTGAAGGGCTGCAGGACAACGGCAAAGCCGTGAAAGAGGTTGGCAATTTCTTCCATGTTCTCGGAGTCCTCAATACCTGCTGACGAATGCGATGAAACTACAGACCGAGCCATTCCTCGATCGGTCCCTTGGGCAGCGGGACCAAAAACCAGCGCTCGAATATGACGTAGGTGACGATGGGCATGCCGAGCGAAATGGCCGCGACAATCGGCCATTTGTACTTGCCAAGCCAACGCATGAACCAGGCGATAAAGATCATCGATGCCAGATAGAGTCCGGTGAACGGCATTGCGGCCACATAGATGGCCGTGGGAATGACGACGCTGAAGACCTGGCGAAGCTGGCTCCATTCCGCGAACAGGCCGCCGTCATCGTCGCGCAGCACGTTCCAGAGATTGATCGCACTGGAGACGATGATGATCAGCCCGACATAGAACGGGAAGAATCCGGCGCGCGGGCCCTCGGCGCCCCAGTTGATGCCGGCCTTGATGCTGCCGAACACCACGATGGCTCCGAAGACAGCGATCGCCAGCGTGACCCCGGACTCCACGGCCCTGTGCGTGGGGCCGACATTGCGTGAACCATGCGCGGTCATGAAAACTCCATGCGTGCCCGGGCCTGGCTGCGAGCCAAGCGCCGGTGAAGCGGATGCGGGCGATCGGTTGCCGTGTTAGTTCAGTTGCCTTGCGCGAGGAAGCCGGCTTCCTTCATCAGGGTCTCGTGACGCTTCTCTTCCTTCTCGACCCAGCCGGCATAGTCGCTTCCGGTCATGAAGGTGGTGTTGAAGGCGCCGTTCTTCATGAGGTCCTGCCATTCCGGCGTAGCGCGGACTTTCTTGAACAGCTCGACATAATATTCGATCTGGTCCTTCGTCGCCTTGGGCGACATGAAGACGCCGCGCAGCATGACATATTCCATGTCGAGGCCTTGCGACTTGCAGGTCGGAATGTCTTTCCAGGCCTTGCCGTCGGCGACCTGCTCGTCATAGGCCATCTGCTTGCCGTCGAACACGCACAACGGACGCACCTTGCCGCCACGCCATTGCGCCACTGCCTCGATCGGATTGTTCACCGAGGAGTCGATATGATTTCCAACGAGCTGCACCGCGACTTCGCCGCCGCCCTTGTAGGGGATGTAGGTGAACTTGGTACCGGTGGCCTTCTCGACCGCGACGGTGATGATCTGGTCCTCCTGCTTCGAACCGGTGCCGCCCATCTTCATGGTGCCCGCGGGGGCGGCCTTTGCCGCATCGACGAACTCCTTGACGGTCTTGTAAGGCTTGTCAGCATTGACCCACAGCACGAACTCATCGAGCGACAGCATCGCGACCGGGGTGAGGTCTTTCCAGTTGAAGGGAATGCCGGTGGCGAGCGGCGTGGTGAACAGGTTCGAGAGCGTGATGATGATCTTGTGCGGATTGTTGGCGGCAGATTTGACGTCGAGGAAACCTTCGCCGCCGGCGCCGCCGGACTTGTTGATCACCACCATCGGCTGCTTCATCAGATTGTGCTTGGTGACGATGCCCTGGATGGTGCGGGCCATCTGGTCGGCGCCACCGCCGGTGCCGGCAGGGACGATGAATTCCACTGGCCGCATCGGCTCCCAGGCGGCGAAGGCTGGCACAAATCCGCCGGCGAACAAGGACACAACCGCGCCGAGCGCGAAACAAGAGGCAGAACGCGTCATCGTTTTCTCTCCCATTGATCTTGATTGCGTCGATCGATCGTCGACTTGGAAATCAGAACTGGTTTAGCGGGACTCTTCCTTCACCTTTTCGGACACAGATGACGGCATACAAACCTCCGCAGCGTGCAGCAAAACTGTGCCAAGCGGCCCCGGCACGCAAGCCGCGATCAGGGCTTGGGTTTTTGAATCTGGATGTGGCGCATGCATGCGGCTCGTGCCTCATTACCGAGACGTCGCGAGCCTTGATCCCCTCCCAAAATGCTTTCATTCAATCGAAGCATTGCCGGTCAGGCATTTTGGTATGCGATATGCCAGTGCGCAAGGGCTTATCCGGTGCGGGATCTGCCAAAACGTCGCAGGGGTCGGCTGCGCTTCGTCTGTGGACGCAGCGACAAAAAATGGCCCCGGAAACCGGGGCCAAGTTTGGGAGGAGTTCAGGGCAGGCGTGCAATCCCGCCGCAAAATCAGTTGAAAATTAGGGCCTACAGACCGAAACGGGGCATATCGCCGTTACGCACCGCAATGCGGGCGCTGGACATCAGCCAACCGTCAACGGTGGCCATCAGGCGGCCGAACAGGGTGCTGGACGGGGCGAGCTCGAGAGAAGCGGTCTTGGACATGTCTATCCCTTTCTGCGGCGCTTCGAAGCGCGCCAATCATCTGGGGACAATCTACGTATACCAGATGCCAGGGACAATTCCTTTGTTTGCATGGCAGCATAAAAGTTTTTGCAATGCAAAATGGATCGATTTGGATTTCTTATTGAAAAAGGCCGCCGATTTCTCGGCGACCTTTGAATTCATTCGCGAATTTCGACAGGCCTATTCGGCTGCCACTTTGCGCGGCGGATCGAGCGCGCCGGAATCGTGGATTTCGGCGACCTGATGATCGCTGAAGCCCAGCACCTGGCGCAGGATCTCATCGGTGTGCTCGCCGAGCAGCGGCGAACGCTTCACCTCTGTGGGCGAGTCCGACATCTTGATCGGGTTGCCGACCGAGAGATACTTGCCCCGCTCGGGGTGGTCGACCTCGACCACGGTGCCCGTCGCGCGCAACGACTGGTCCTCTGCCAGTTCCTTCATCGACAGGATCGGGCCACATGGGATGTCGTCCTTGTTGAGGATGTCCATCGCCTCGAATTTCGTCTTCGTCATCGTCCACTGTTCGATGCGCGAGAAGATCTCGTTGAGCTTGGGCAGGCGCACCGCCGGCTTGGAATAGGCCGGGTCGGTTTTCCAGCCGGGCTCGCCGATCACGTCGCAGATCTTCTCCCACACTGGCGCTTGCGTGATGAAGTAGATGTAGGCGTTGGGATCGGTCTCCCAGCCCTTGCACTTCAGGATGCGGCCCGGCTGGCCGCCGCCGGAATCGTTGCCGGCGCGCGGCACCGCGTCGCCGAACGGAATGCCTTCGCCATACTGGCTGTATTCCTTCAGCGGCCCGTGGGCCAGGCGCTGCTGGTCGCGCAGCTTGACCCGCGCGAGATTCAGCACGCCGTCCTGCATGGCGGCAGTGACCTTCTGGCCGCGGCCGGTGACCGTGCGCTGATACAGGGCGGTGACGATGCCGAGCGCCAGGTGCAGGCCGGTGCCGCTGTCGCCGATCTGTGCGCCGGTGACCAGCGGCAGGCCGTCGCGGAAGCCGGTGGTCGACGCCGCGCCGCCGGTGCACTGGGCGACGTTCTCATAGACCTTGCAGTCCTCGTAAGGACCGGGACCGAAGCCCTTGATCGAGGCGACGATCATCTTCGGGTTGATTTCCTGGATCTTCTCGAACGGAAAGCCCATGCGGTCGAGCACGCCGGGTCCGAAGTTCTCCACCAGCACGTCGCAGGACTTGATCAGCGCGACCAAGACTTCCTTGCCCTTGGGGTTCTTGGTGTCCAGCGTGATCGAGCGCTTGTTGTGGTTCAGCATGGTGAAATACAGGCTGTCGACGTTGGGCACGTCCTGCAGCTGTCCGCGGGTGATGTCGCCGACCCCCGGTCGCTCCACCTTGATCACGTCGGCGCCGAACCACGCCAGCAACTGCGTGCAGGTCGGTCCGGACTGGACGTGGGTGAAATCGAGAATGCGAACGCCCTTGAGCGCCTGAGTCATGGTCTTGCTCCCGTGTCGTTTGTGCCCTGCAGGCAGAAAGGAAAAAAGGACGGGGCCATACGACCCCGTCGGTCAATCGGATTATTTCTTCTTCTTCAGCACGCTCTGCGGATTGAGATTGCCGATGCGACCGCTCTCGCTGCCGGCAGCCGGATCGATCACCGCATTGATGAGGGTCGGCTTGCCCGAATCCATCGCGGCATTGACAGCGCGCTTGAGTTCGTCCGGCGAGGTCACGTTGACGCCGATGCCGCCGAACGCCTCCATCATCTTGTCGTAGCGCGATCCCTTGACGAAGACGGTGGGCGCGGGATCGTCTCCGGCGACGTTGACGTCGGTACCGCGGTAGATGCCGTCATTGTTGAAGACGACAATGCAGACCGGCAGATTGTAGCGGCAGATGGTTTCGACCTCCATGCCGGAGAAGCCGAACGCGCTGTCGCCCTCGATGGCGAGTACCGGCTTGCCGGTCTCGATCGCGGCGGCGATGCAATAGCCCATGCCGATTCCCATGATGCCCCAGGTGCCGACATCGATGCGCTTGCGCGGCTTGTGCATATCAATGATGCCGCGCGCGAGATCGAGCGTGTTGGCGCCTTCGTTCACCAGCATGGCGTCAGGGCGTTCCGCGACGATGGTGCGCAGGACGCCGAGCGCGCCGTGATAGTCCATCGGCGAATTGTTGTTCATCAGCCGCGGCGCCATCTTGGCGATATTGTCGTCGCGCTTCCTGGTGATGGTGCCGGTCCAGTCGGCCGACGGCTTTGTCCAGTCCTTGCCCATGCCATCGAGTAAAGCGGCGACGCAGGAGCCGATATCGCCGACAACGGGCGCGACGATCTCGACGTTGGAGTCCATTTCCTTCGGCTCGATGTCGATCTGGATGAACTTCTTGGGCGCATCGCCCCAGTTCTTGCCCTTGCCGTGCGACAGCAGCCAGTTGAGGCGGGCGCCGATCAGCAGCACCACGTCCGAATCTTTCAGCACCGTGGAGCGCGCGGCGCCCGCACATTGCGGATGGGTGTCGGGCAGCAGGCCCTTGGCCATGCTCATCGGCAGGAACGGAATGCCGGAGGTTTCGACCAGTGCCTTGATGGCATCGTCGGCCTGCGCATAGGCCGCGCCCTTGCCAAGGATGATCAGCGGCTTCTTCGCGGACTTCAGCACATCGAGCGCGCGCTTGATCGAGGCCGGTCCTGGGATCTGCGCGGGCGCGGCATCGATCACCTTGACCAGCGACTTGCGGCCAGCCTCGGCGTCCATCACCTGGCCGAACAGCTTGGCGGGCAGATCGAGATAGACGCCGCCGGGACGGCCGGACACCGCGGCGCGAATGGCCCGGGCGACGGCAATGCCGATGTCCGCGGCGTGCAGCACACGGAACGCTGCCTTGCACAGCGGCTTGGCGATGGCGAGCTGATCCATCTCCTCATAGTCGCCCTGCTGCAGGTCGACGATCTCGCGCTCGGACGAACCGGAGATCAGGATCATCGGGAAGCAGTTGGTGGTGGCATGGGCCAGCGCCGTGAGGCCGTTGAGAAAGCCCGGCGCAGACACCGTCAGACAGATGCCGGGCTTCTTGGTGAGATAGCCAGCGATCGAGGCGGCGTAGCCGGCGGCCTGCTCGTGACGAAAGGAGAGAACGCGAATGCCTTCGGCCTGCGCCATGCGGCCGAAATCGGTGATCGGAATGCCCGGCACCCCATAGATCGTGTTGAGACCGTTGAGCTTCAGGGCATCGATAACGAGATGGAAGCCATCCGTCAGTTCCTGCTCGGTGTCGGCTGCGTTGGCGATGCTCTGTATGGCTGCGGTCATTCCGCTTCTCCCTGGTCTTTTCTTGATGACGTGTTGTCGTGGCTGCGAAGTTGGTGTCGGGGTAGAGGAGCGGTCGCTCGGCGCGAAGCCCTACGTAAACAGCTCCTGGCCGTGCGCTTCGACATAGGCCGCGAGCCCAAGCGTGTGATCGCGTGCCCGCTTCTCCGCAAGTTCGGTGTCGCGCTCCTCGAGCGCCTCGATGATGGCCATATGCTCGGGCAGAGAGGTCGCGGTGCGATCCGTGCGCCCGATCGTCAATTGCCGATAGCCGCGCACATGCAGAAGTATGTCGTTGGTCATGTCGACCAGCACCGGCGACTCGCTGAGCGAGATCAGCGCCTGGTGAAAAGCGATATTGGCCTTGGAATATTCCTCTACGTGGTCCTGCGGCAGCCGGTCCTTGTTGAAATCCTTGAAGAAGTCGCGCAGCGCCGAAATGTCCTTTTTCCGCGCGGTGGTGGTGATCAGGCGCGCGGCCATGCTCTCCAGCGCCGCCCAGGCGCGGATCATGTCGACGATCTCGGTCTTGGTCCGGCGCACCACAACGATGCCGCGGCGTGGCATGGTCTTGACGAAGCCATCTTGCTCGAGCATTGCGATGGCCTCGCGGATCGGCGTGCGGCTGACACCGAGGCGCTCCGACAGCGCGCGCTCATCCAGCATCACCGGCTCGGCCGTGGTGTAGATGTCCATCTTGAGAATCGCTTCTTTCAAGGCCTCATAGGCCTTGTTCTTGAAGCTGGTCTCCGGCGCGATCCGCATGATCGCAATATCTGCCTCAGCCATAGTCTGCGGCGCCTTGGTTTGTTTACTGCGAACGGCCATGAATCATCTCCTCCATGGGAGATGTCTTACCAGAATATTCTCCAGTAATTTTTGGCATACCAAATACCACGATGTCAAGTTGCCAGCGTTTTCAGCACTTCCGACAGCCATGCCGTCTTGACAAGATTGTTTCTGGCATACCAAATGCCATCAATCGCGTCTCGTTCAAACAGACGTCTAGGAGAGGAAGCCATGTCATCCACGAATCTCGCCACCAAGGTCGCCGCGCCATCCGCCAAGGATGCGGTCCGCAAAATTCTTGACGCAGTGAAGGCTGACAAGCGCGCCAGCCTCACCGCGCCCGAAGGCAAGCTGGTCTGCGATGCCTATGGCATTCCGGTGCCCGGGGAAGGCGTGGCGACCTCCGCGGCCGATGCCGCCAAGCTGGCCGCCAGCATGGGCTTCCCGGTGGTGATGAAGATCGTCTCGCCGGACATTCTGCACAAGACCGAGGCCGGCGGCGTCATCGTCGGCGTCAAGACCGCGGAAGACGCGCAGAAGGCCTATGACACCATCCTGGCCAATGCGAAGAAGTACAAAGCCGACGCCAAGATTGAAGGCGTCCAGGTGCAGCAGATGTTGATGGGCGGCACCGAGGTGATCATCGGCTCGATCACCGACGGCTCGTTCGGCAAACTGGTGGCCTTCGGCCTCGGCGGCGTTCTGGTCGAGGTGTTGAAGGATGTGACATTCCGTCTCGCCCCCGCCACCAATGACGATGCCATGTCGATGCTCGACGGCATCCAGGCAGCCGAGATGCTCAAGGGCGTGCGCGGCGGCGATCCCGCCAATCGCGAGGCGCTGGCCGACATCATCGTCAAGGTGTCGCAGCTGGTCAGCGACTTCCCGGAAATGGTCGAGCTCGACCTCAACCCCGTGTTCGCCACCAAGAAGGACGCGATCGCCGCCGACGTCCGCATCGTCGTCGATTTCGACTACAGACCGCGCCCGGCGCCGCGCTCCAATGCCGAAATCGTCACCGCGATGAACCGCATCATGATGCCGAAGGCGGTCGCTGTGATCGGCGCTTCCGCCGAAGACGGCAAGATCGGCAATTCGGTGATGAAGAACCTGATCAACGGCGGCTACAAGGGCGAGATCTATCCGATCCACCCCAAGGCCACCGAGATCATGGGCCGCAAGGCCTACAAGAGCGTCAAGGACGTCGAGGGCGTGATCGACACGGCAGTGTTCGCGATCCCCGCGAAATTCGTCGCCGGCGCGCTGATTGAATGTGGCGAGAAGAAAATTCCCGGCGCGGTGCTGATCCCGTCGGGGTTTGCCGAAGCCAACGAGCCTGCGCTGCAGGAAGAGATCGTCGAGATCGGCAAGAAGTACAATGTCCGCCTGATGGGGCCGAACATTTACGGTTTCTACTACACGCCGGCCAACCTGTGCGCGACGTTCTGCACCGCCTATGACGTCAAGGGCTCGGCGGCGCTGTCGTCGCAGTCCGGCGGCATCGGCATGGCGATCATCGGATTCTCACGCTCGGCGAAAATGGGCGTTTCCGCGATCGTCGGTCTCGGCAACAAGTCGGATATCGACGAGGACGATCTGCTCGCCTTCTTCGAGCAGGATCCCAACACCAACATCATCGCGCAGCACTGCGAGGATCTGAAGGACGGTCGCGCCTTTGCCGAAGCCGCCAAGCGCGTGTCGAAGATCAAGCCGGTCGTTGTTCTCAAAGCAGGGCGCACTTCGGCCGGCGCCAAGGCTGCCTCGTCGCACACCGGCGCGCTCGCCGGCAACGACAAGATCTACGAGGACGTGCTGAAGCAGTCCGGCGTAATTCGCGCCCGCTCGCTGCGCCAGCTGCTGGAATTCGCCCGCGGCATTCCCGTGCTGCCGACGCCGAAGGGTGAGAACGTGCTGATCATCACCGGCGCTGGCGGTTCGGGCGTGCTGCTGTCCGACGCCGTGGTTGATAATGGCATGACCTTGATGACCATGCCGCCGGATCTCGATGCTGCGTTCCGCAAGTTCATCCCGCCGTTCGGCGCCGCCGGAAACCCGGTGGACATCACCGGTGGCGAGCCTCCGATCACCTACGTCAACACGGTGAAGCTCGGCCTCACGGATGAGCGTGTGCACTCGCTGATCCTCGGCTACTGGCACACCATCGTGACACCGCCGATGGTGTTTGCGCGCAACATGGTCGAGATCAAGAACGAGATGAAGGCCAAGGGCATCGAGAAGCCGATGGTCGCGTCACTGGCCGGTGACGTCGAGGTTGAGGAGGCCGCGGAATATCTCTACCAGAACGGGATCCCTGCCTATGCCTACTCGACCGAGCTGCCGGTGGAGGTGCTCGGCGCCAAGTACAAGTGGGCGCGGGGTGCAGGGCTGCTTTAAGCGGTCCAGCTCTTACGCTTAAAAAACGCCGCCCGGGAAACCGGGCGGCGTTTTTCTTATTGGAGCACTCCGATCCAAACTCCGTCCTCATCCTGAGGAGCGGTCGTCTTCGACCGCGTCTCGAAGGATGGCGCCGAACTCCCATGGTGCGAGACGCGCGCAAGAGCGCGCTCCTCACCATGAGGACGGGGTGTGGGGGCTGAACGGTCCCGCTAAACCACCACCGCCTGCCGCGCAAATCCCTCCTGGCCGAAGATCCGGGTGTAGCGCGCGATTTCCTCGGGGCTGCCGGTTGTCTTGGCCGGGTTGTCCGACAGCTTCACGGCGGCGCGGCCGTTGGCGGAGGTGACCTTGCAGACCAGGCTGATCGGATCGAGCGTGTCGAGGCCGCGAGGATGGGCGCCGCGGAAGTCGTTGGTGGCCATGGTACCCCAGCCGAAGCTCTCGCGAATTCGGCCACGGAACTTCTGATGCAGCTCGATCATCGAATCGACTTCCAGGCCGTCCGAGAACATCGCGCGCTTCTTGCGCGGATCCTGGCCGCGCTTTTCGTACCAGGCGATGATCTCCTCGCCGGCGGCAAACGGCTCCTTCGAATCCATGCGCATGCCTGTCCAGCCCGCGGCCCAGTCGGGCGCGTCGCGCAGGAATTGCGTCATGCCGAAGGTGTCGGGCAGGATGATCAGCAGCTCGCCGTCGTAGACCTCCTGCCATTTTGCCAGTACGTCGTACTGAGCGCGTTTCAGTTCCGCGTCCGAATTGGCGAGACAGGCGGCGACCATCGGCAATTCGTGGGAATTGGTGCCGATCGCCTCGAACGAGTGCTTGAACGCGAGCAGGGCGTTGGAAGTGCCGACGAAGGTGCGGCCGAGCTCGTTGGCCATCACGTCGGTGACCCATTCCTGCCACAGGAAGCTGTGCCGCCGTCGCGTGCCGAATTCCGCCAGCCGCAGGTCGGGATGCGCCTGCAGCCGCTGCACCTTGCCCCAGATCTTGGTCTTGGCCTGGGCGTAGAGGATATCGAGCTCGAACTTGTCGAGGGTGGACATCGCGCTGCGCGAGCGCAACTCGCTGACGATGGCCAGCGCGTAGATCTCCCACAGGGTGACTTCGGCCCAAGGACCCTCGAAAGTCAGGACATATTGCCCCTCGATCGTTTCAAGCTGGTAGTCCGGCAACCGGAAGCTGCGCAGATACTCGATATATTCCGGACGAAAGATATCGCGCCGGCCATAGAAGCGGTTGCCGGCGAGCCAGATCAGCTCGTTCTCGCGAAACCGCAGCGTGCGGGCATGGTCGAGCTGGGCGCGCAGCACCGCCTCGGGGATGATCTGGGCGAGCCGGACGGTCTTGGTGCGGTTGAGTAGCCCGAACGTGACCGGAACCTTGGGGTACAGCATCCAGATGAACTGGTGCATCAGGAACTTGTAGAAGTCGGTATCCAGCAATGACCGGATGATCGGATCGAGCCGGTAATTGTGGTTGTGGACCCGGGTGGCGAAATCCATCATGGTAATGCCGATCCCACATGTGCGCCGGATTGCGGCGCATCGTTTCGGACGTCATGGGACGCCCGTCGGCGTCCATTGATCGACGCCCATGGGTGGCGTATCCGGCGCTAATCTGGCTGTCAACGGAGGCCTTCCGGCGGGGGGCCATAGTGCGGGCCGAGGGCGCCGCCGCCAGGTCATCCGGCGGGCAATTGTCCCAGCCGTGCATCCGGCACATCGGCCTGCAGGGTGTTCTGGATCGCCTCCCGCAACCGCGGATAGTCGGCGCGGTCCCAGTCCGACATTCTCACGTCAGCAAGCAGCGACGCCGACTTGCCGAACACCACGATGCGGTCGCCGACGCTCATGGCTTCTTCGAGCTGATGGGTAATCAGGATCGCGGTGCTGCTGAATTCACGTGCCAGCGCCACGAAAGTCCTGCGCAACTCGCCGGCGGTCACCTCATCGAGCGCGCTGAAGGATTCATCGGCTAGCAGGATTTCGGGCTGCACCGCGAAGGCCCGCGCGATGGCCACACGCTGGCGCATACCGCCCGACAGTTCGCGGGGATATGCGTTGGCGAATTTTTCGAGGCCCAGCCGCTTCAGCCAGTCCATCGCGCGGGTCTGCTGCACGTCCTCGGCGATGCCGATCAGCTCCAGTGGCAGCTTGACGTTGTCGAGCGACGAGCGCCACGGAAACAGCCGGTCCTGCTGGAAGATCGTCGCGATCTTGCCGCGAAAGGCGTTGAAGTCGTCATAGGGCGTCTTGCCGTCGATGACGATGCTGCCGGCCGTCGGACGTTCTAGTCCGATCAGCAGATCGAACAGGGTCGACTTGCCGCACCCGGTCTGGCCGACGATGGCGACCAGTTCGCCGGGCGCGATGCGCAGCGTGAGGCGATCGATGGCCACTACCGATTGGCCGGACGTCGTCTGGCGAAACACTTTTCGCAGGTCTGCGATTTCGATCGCCGCGGACGCGCCGGTCATGCCCGCCACCGCAGCACGCGGGTCTCGAGCCGCACCAGCAAGGCTTCCAGAATGAACAGCAGCACCACCAGCACCAGCGTCCAGGCGAACACGTCGGCGACGGAAAACAATTCCTGCGCCACCGACAGTTGATGACCGATCCCGGTCACCGCGCCGACCAGTTCGGCGATGGTCACGACACGGATGGCGAGGCTGAGCGTGATCTTCCAGCTCGTGATCAGGCCGGGCGTGATCGCCGGCAGCATCAGCTTGTGGAAGAATTGCAAGGGAGTAGGCCGGAAGGAGCGGATCATCTGGCGCAATTCCTTTGAGACTTCGCGCATGTTGTCGAGCGCGTCCACGGTGAACACCGGTGCGCACACCACCACCAGCACGAAGCAGATGCGGAATTCGACGCCCTTGAACCACAGCACCGCAAACAGGATCCACGACACCACCGGCACCGCCATCAGGATCCGCACCATCGGCCGCAGATATTTCTCGATGGCCTCCGACAGATACATGCAGATCGCCACCATCAACCCGATGGCGAACGACACGACCAGCGCCGCCAGCACGCGGCCAAGCGTCACCGCGACGTCAATCGGCGTGATTTTTGTGAGGCTCATGGCGATGCGGCCGAGGCCGGGAATGGCAAAGGGCGGAATTCCGAGCGTCGGCGCCAGATAGGACATGGCCTGCCACAGGCACAGAAACACGGCGATCGAGACGATCGCCTCGCGCGGCAGGTTGTCGATCAGCAGCGAGCGGCGCGGCTCGCCGATCTGTGTGGCGGCGTGCGCGTCATCAGGGGGCATAGATGATCGCTTGGTCCGGCAGCTTGGGATGGAAGCCGGCGCTCACCGCGCGTTCAAACGTATCCCAGATTCCCTTGCGTTCGGCGCCCCAGGCCGGCTGCGCGTCAAAATCCCAGCGCTTGGCCAACACTGCATCCTTCAGGATGCCGGGCGGCAGCTTGACGGTTTCCGCCGCGATCTTGTCCGCGCCGTCCGGATCGGTCTGCAGGAATTTGGTGACGTCCTGCAGCGCGGCGAGGAACATCTCCGGCGCCTTCGCGGTCTTCTTGATGGCGTCCTCGCGCATCGCATAGACCAGCTCCCAGCCGGGGAAGCCGGTCAGCTTCTTCCATTCGTCGTTGGCGTTGAAGATGATCTTCAGCGACGGGTCTTCCTTGATCATCATGGTGGCGATCGGTTCGATGATCATCGCGGCATCGACGCGGGCGGCGGCGAGCTGCGCGCGCGCCACCGCGAAATTGGCGGTCACCAGCGTCATGTCCTTGGCCATGTCGATGTTCTGCGACTTCGCGATGATCGACAGGATCTGGAACTGGCCGCTGCCCATGTCGGCGGCGAGTTGCTTGCCCTTGAGGTCGGCGAGCGTCTTGATGGCCGGGTCCTTGGAGATGATCACCAGATCCGCCAGCGTCGCGCCGGTCGCGATGATTTGCAGCGGCACGCCTTCGAGCCGCAATTTCTGGAAATAGGTGGGGCCGCCGATCAACGTGTCGACCTCTCCGGTGGCGAGGCCGGCATAATAGGCGGCGAAGCCCGGATACACGGTGACGTCGGCCTCAAAACCATTCTTGGTATCGAAGCCGCGCGCTTTCATGATGTTGACGATGATCGGTGCGAAGACGGGGAGGGTGAGGCTGCCGACCTTGATCTTCGGTTTGGCCTGGGCGAGCGACGGCGTCGCGGATGCTGCGCTTGCGAGCGTCAGGGCGGTGCCCAATGTAAATGCACGGCGTGATAAAATAGTCATCGGCACTCTCTCCTGTTGCCGCAGTGCAGCGCTGCGAACCGCATTTTCACGGGCAAACATACGCGGCGATATTTGTTTGTAAGCAAGCGATATGCCAAAACATAACTCACTAAAAACTCTTGCAGTCGTGGAATAACACCACTAGCCTTTCGTATGTGCACATATGAAATTGCACGGCTGCTGGACCGGCTGCAGGAGGCGATGATGCCGCACGTGACGACGCCCGACGGAATCCAACTCTATTACGAAGAGGTGGGGTCGGGGAGTCCCGTGGTATTCGTCCATGAATATGCCGGCGACTACCGCACCTGGGAGCCGCAGTTGCGCTACTTCTCGCGCGCCCATCGCTGCATCACCTTCAGCCAGCGCGGTTATCCGCCCTCGGACGTGCCGACCGATCCGGCACGCTACGGCCAGGACATCGCCCGCGACGACGTCATCGCGCTGATGGATTCGTTGAAGATCGACAGGGCGCATATCGTCGGTCACTCCATGGGCGCGTCCACCGCGCTGCACGTCGGCATCCATTATCCGCAGCGCTGCCTGTCGGTGACCGCGGCTAGCTGCGGCTATGGGTCGAGCCCCGATCCCATTTTCGTCGAGCAGGGCCGCGCCGCGTCGCGCGAGACCGCGAAAATGTTCGAGACGGTGGATTTTCCGACGGCTGCGGCGCGCTACGCCGACGGCGCCACGCGCCAGACCCAGAAGAACAAGGACCCGCGCGGCTTCGCCGAGTTTGCCCGCATGCTGGCCGATCATTCGCCGGTCGGCCATGCCCTCACCATGCGCGAGTTGCAGGCCAAGCGGCCGATGCTGTGGGAGATGGAGCCGGCGCTGAAGAAATTTTCGGTGCCATTGCTGATCATCGTCGGTGACGAGGACGACTGGTGCCTTGATCCCAGCGTGTTCCTCAAGCGCGCGGTGCCGACGGCCGGCCTGCTGGTGATCCCGCGCTCCGGCCACACCATCACCTCGGAAGAGCCGGCGGCGTTCAACGCCGCGCTGGCCGAACTGTTTGCGGCTTCTGCGGCGGGCACCTGGATGTCGCACCGGAAACCGGCCTGAGCCATGAAAACGCCTGGCGATATCAGCATCGATATTGCGGACGGCATCGCGACGCTGCGGCTGGTCAGCCCGGCGCGGCGCAACGCGATTTCCACGGCGATGTGGCAGAAGATCGCCACCTTCGCGGGGGAGGTCGGTGCCCGGCCCGAGGTTCGTGTCGTGATCATCCGCGGCGACGGTGACGAGATGTTTTCCGCCGGCGCCGATATTTCCGATTTTGCGACCGCACGAGCGGGCGCGGACGAGGCCCGCGCCTACGACGATCTGGTGGAGAGCACCTGCAAGGCGATCGAGGCGATCCCGCAGCCGACCATCGGCATGATCTTCGGCGGCTGCATGGGCGCCGGCTCGTCGGTGGCGGCAAGCTGCGACCTGCGTGTCGCCGCGGACGACGCGTTCTTCGCGGTGCCCGCTGCAAAACTCGGCCTTGGCTATGATCCGCGCGGCATTGCGCGTTTCATCCGTGTGTTCGGTGCCAGCGCGACGCGCCAGGTTCTGTTCACCGCGGATCGATTGCCGGCGGCGCGTGCGCATGTGCTGGGTGCCGTCCATGTCGTGGCGCCGAAGAGCGACGTCGAGGCGGCGGCCATTGCCCTTGCACTGAAGATGGCCGGCAATGCGCCGCTGACGATCAAGGCTGCCAAGGCGGCGATAGCGGCGCTCGTCACCGACAATGCCGATTTGCTGGCGGAGGCTGAGCGGCTTTATGCCGCGGCCGATGCCAGCGCCGACTACGCCGAGGGCCGCCGCGCCTTTGCCGAGAAACGACCTCCGCGCTTTACCGGGGCCTGACGACAACAACTGCCCGCTCTGATTTCATTGTTCAAACCCAGAAGGACGCTCCCATGGATCTGCAACTCAAAGGCAAATGCGCTCTCGTCACCGGCGGCAGCGAAGGCATCGGCAAAGCGATCGCAATGACGCTGGCCAAGGAAGGCGTCAACGTCGCGATCTGCGCACGCCGCCGGGAGCCGCTGGAGAAGACCGCCGAGGAAATCCGCAACGCCTATGGCGTGACCGTGGTTGCGATACCCGCCGACCTGACCAAGGACGCGGATGCCAGGAATTTCGTCGAGAAGGCTGCCAAGGAGCTCGGCAGCCTCGACCTGATGATCAACAATGCCGGCTCCGCGCCGGGCGGCGTCATCGAGACGCTGACCGAAGCCGACTGGGAGCAGGCCATGCAGCTTAAATTCATGGGCTATGTGCGTTGCCTGCGTTACGCACTGCCGATCATGGTGAAGCAGGGTGGCGGTCGCGTCGTCAACCTGATCGGCAATGACGGCGTCAAGCCATCCTACTGGGAGATCGCGCCGGGCGCCGCCAACGCGGCCGGTCAGAACATGACGCTGTCGCTGGCCGGCCAGTACGGCCGCCACAACATCTCGTTCTGCGCCGTCAATCCGGGTCCGGTGCGCACCGAGCGCTGGGCCGGCCTGGTCGGGGCCATGTCGCGCGACATGGGCATTTCCTATGAGGAGGCCGACAAGCTGGCGCCGGCCTCGATTCCGCTGGGCCGTATCGCCGAGGTCGAGGAAGTCGCCAACCTCGTCGTCATGCTGGCGTCGCCGCTGGTGCAGATGGCCAACGGCACCATGATCGAAATCGACGGCGGCCAGGACAAGGCGCTGATGGATCGCTTCCGCGACCGGTAGTCAGTCGGTTTTACACTGGTCACGTGTCGTCCCCGCGAAGGCGGGGACCCATAACCACCGCTCGTGCAACTGAAACGGCATCGTTATGGCGATAGCATTTCAACCGCATTGCCAGCGAGTATGGGTCCCCGCCTTCGCGGGGACGACCGCACGCGCTGATCAAATCTTCGGCGATGTGCTAGGCATGTTGCATGAAGACCAGTCTTGACAACAAAGAGGGTGCACAAGACTATTTGCGTGCAAACCAATTCAGTCAGCAAATGCTGGCTTAACGCGTTGCGAGCGACGGCCTTCGCGCTTGGCTCTTGCTTGCGGGCGCGCCGCGACAGATAAGCTTCAGGCATATGTCGATCAACAGCGGAGTTCGATCATGATGACGGCTCGTTCCTTCAATTCTCTCGCATTCGCCGGCGCACTGGCGGTCTCGTTCGGCTTTGCTGCCTCTGCGCAGGAAACGATCAAGATTGGCGAGCTTAACAGCTACAAGACCCAGACCGCTTTTCTCGATCCCTACAAGAAGGGCTGGGAGTTGGCGATCGAGGAGATCAATGCCAAGGGCGGTGTGCTCGGCAAGAAGCTCGAAGTGATCTCGCGCGACGACGGCTCGACGCCGGGCGATGCGGTGCGCGTCGCCGACGAGTTGGTGACGCGCGAAGGCGTCAACATTCTCGCTGGCACGTTTCTCTCGCATATCGGCCTCGCCGTCACTGAATTCGCCGGCAAGAAGAAAGTGTTCTTCCTCGCCGCCGAGCCTTTGACCGACAAGATCACCTGGGCCAACGGCAACAAGTACACCTTCCGCCTGCGTGCCACGACCTACATGCAGGTCGCGATGCTGCTGCCGGACGCACTGGCCGCCAAGAAGAAGCGCTGGGCGCTGGTCTATCCGAACTTCGAATACGGCCAGGCGGCGGCTGCGACGTTCAAGGAAATGATGAAGGCCAAGCAGCCCGATATCGAATTCGTCACCGAGCAGGCGCCGCCGCTCGGCAAGGTCGATGCCGGCGCGGTGGCGCAGGCGATCGACGACGCCAAGCCGGACGCGATCTTCAACGTGCTGTTCGGCGCCGACTTCTCCAAGCTGGTCCGTGAAGGCACCACGCGCGGCACCTTCAAGGACCGCACTGTCGTCAGCCTGCTGTCGGGCGAGCCCGAATATCTCGATCCGGTCAAGGAAGAAGCCCCGGTCGGCTGGATCGTCACCGGCTATCCCTGGGACAAGATCAAGACCCCGGAATACACCACGTTCCTGAATGCCTACCAGAAGAAGTACAACGACTATCCGCGTCTCGGCTCGATCGTCGGCTACAGCACCATGAAATCGCTCGCCGCCGGCATCGCCAAGGCGGGCTCCACCGACACCGACAAGCTGATCGCGGCGTTCGAGGGCCTCAAGCTCGACAGCCCGTTCGGGCCGTTCATGTACCGCGCCAGCGATCACCAGGCGACGATGGGCGCCTATGTCGGCAAGATCGCGCTGGAGAACGGCAAGGGCACCATGGTCGACTTCAAGTATGTCGATGGCGCCAGCGTGCTGCCGAGCGATGCCGACGTAAAGAAGCTGCGTCCAGCCACCGAGTGATGCGGAGCATTGTCATGACTGCCGCTCGTCCTCTCCCCGCCGCACACTCGCGGGGAGAGGCTATCCTCCGATGACCTTCAATTCCTTCTTCTTTCAGGCGATCAACGGACTGTCGTCGGCGTCCGGCCTGTTCTTCGTAGCGGCCGGGCTGTCGCTGATCTTCGGCGTCACCCGGATCGTCAATATCGCGCACGGGTCCCTCTACATGATCGGGACCTACATCGCCTACACGATCGCCACCAGGCTCGGCGGCGCGCTCGGCTTCTGGGGCGGCATCGTCGCCACCGCGCTGCTGGTCGGTCTGATCGGCGCCATCATCGAAATCCTTTTGCTGCGCCGGATATATCGCGCGCCGGAACTTTTCCAATTGCTCGCCACCTTTGCGCTGGTGCTGGTCATCAATGACGCGACGCTGTGGCTGTGGGGGCCGGAAGACCTGCTCGGCCCGCGCGCGCCGGGCCTCACCGGCTCGATCGAAGTACTTGGTCGACGGTTGCCGAGCTATGACATCTTTCTGATCTTCATCGGTCCGTTCGTGCTGTGGATGCTGCATCTGGCATTGGCCAAGACGCGTTTCGGCCGCCTGATGCGCGCCGCCACCCAGGACCGCGAGATGGTCGGCGCGCTCGGCGTCAACCAGGCCATGCTGTTCACCGGCGTGTTCGCGCTGGGCGCGCTGCTGGCTGGGCTCGGCGGCGCCCTGCAGATCGCGCGCGAGCCAGCCACGCTCGCGACCGATCTGATCGTGATCGGCGACGCCTTCGTGGTGGTCGTGGTCGGCGGCATGGGCTCGATCACCGGCGCGTACCTCGCGGCCGTGATCATTGCGGAAGTGAAGGCGCTGTGCATCGGACTTGGCGTGGTCTCGCTGGCCGGCATGACCGTGAATTTTTCCAAGCTGACATTGGTCGCGGAATTCCTGGTCATGGCCGCGGTGCTGATTGCACGGCCGTACGGCCTGCTCGGCCGCGAGCAGGTGACCGTACGCGGCGTAGCCGATCCGGAAGAGCCGATGCGACCGGCAACGCCCGCGGTCAAGATCGCCGGGTTGATCCTGCTGGTCGTGCTGGTCTGCCTGCCGCTGATCGCGAAGAATTCTCCCTATACGCTGGTGCTCGGCATCGACGTGCTGATTGCCGTGCTGTTTGCCACTAGCCTGCACTTCATCATGGGCCCGGGCGGCATGCATTCGTTCGGCCACGCCGCTTATTTCGGCCTCGGCGCCTATGGCGCGGCACTGCTGGTGAAGTGGTTCGCCGCCCCGATGGGGGTCGCGCTGGCCGCCGCGCCGGTGCTGGCCCTGTTCGGCGCGCTGCTGTTCGGCTGGTTCGCGGTGCGCCTGTCCGGCGTCTACCTGGCCATGCTGACGCTGGCCTTTGCGCAGATAGTCTGGGCTTCGGTGTTCCAGTGGGAGGATCTGACCGGCGGCTCCAACGGCATCCTCGGCATCTGGCCGGCGGCGCCGTTCGACAGCCGCGGACCGTTCTACTTTCTCACTCTTGTGCTGGCGGCAGCCGGAGTGCTGCTGCTGCGAAAATTCCTGTTCGCGCCGTTCGGCTACGCCATGCGGGCCGGGCGGGATTCGCCACTACGCGCCGAAGCCATCGGCCTCGACGTCAAACGCGTGCAATGGCTCGGCTTCGCCATTGCCGGCGCGGTGTGCGGTGTTGCCGGCGGGTTGTTCGCCTTTGCCAAGGGCTCGATCTCGCCGGAGACCATCGGTATCGGTCGTTCCATCGATGGCCTGGTGATGGTGCTGCTCGGCGGCATCCAGACGCTGTCCGGGCCGATCGTCGGTGCTGCGGTCTTCGCTGTTCTGCAGGACACCGTCATGCGCTCCACCGAATACTGGCGGGCACTGCTCGGCGGCATCATCCTGTTGCTGGTGCTGGTGTTTCCCAGCGGCATCGTCGGCGGGCTGTCGAAGCTGCTGTCGTGGCGAAGGGCATCGTCATGAACGATCTTACGATCCGCCAGCTTTCGAAATCCTTCGGTGGCGTGCGCGCCGTCAGCGAGGTGTCGTTCGACATCAGGCGCGGCGAATTCCTCGCATTGATCGGCCCCAACGGCGCCGGCAAGTCGACCTGCTTCAACATGATCAACGGCCAGCTCTCGCCTGACTCCGGCGAGATCTGGTTCGAGGGCGCGAAGATCAACGGGCGCAAGCCGCGCGAGATATGGCGCGCAGGCGTCGGCCGCACCTTTCAGGTCGCCGCCACCTTCAATTCCATGACGGTGGCCGAGAACGTGCAGATGGCGCTGATCTCGCACGCCAACCAGATCTATCGTTTCTGGAAGCCGGCGGCCTCGCTGCACCGCGACCGCGCGCTTGAACTGCTCGACCAGGTCGGCATGCGCGACGCCGCGGATCGTCCAAGCCGCGAACTGGCCTATGGTGACGTCAAGCGCGTCGAACTGGCGATTGCATTGGCCAACGAGCCGCGCCTGCTCTTGATGGACGAGCCGACCGCCGGCATGGCGCCGAAGGAGCGCAACGACCTGATCGCTTTGGTGAAACGATTGGTGATCGAGCGCGGCATATCGGTACTGTTCACCGAGCATTCCATGGACGTGGTGTTCGCTTTCGCGGACCGCATCATCGTGCTGGCGCGCGGGCGCCTGATCGCCGACGGCGACGCGAAAGCCATCCGCGACAATCCGCAGGTGCGCGAAGTCTATTTCGGCACCGGCAAGACCTTTGCGAAATCGGAGGCTCACCGATGAGTGCCCCGATGCTGACGGTTGCCAATCTCGGAGCGTCCTATGGCGCCGCGCAGATCCTCTATGACATCAGTTTCGAGGTCGCGCGCGGCGAGGTGGTGGCCCTGATGGGTCGCAACGGCGCCGGCAAGACCACTACCATGAAGGCCATCATGGGCCTGATGGCCCAGCGCAGCGGCAAGGTCTCGTTCAACGGCAGCGACATCTCGCGGATGCAGCCCTATGAGATCGCGCGGCTTGGCCTCGGCTTCACGCCGGAAGACCGCCGGATCTTCTCGGACCTCACAGTGCTGGAAAATCTGGACATCGGCCGCCAGCCACCGCGCACCTTCAGCGACGGCGTGCCGGCACCGGTCTGGACCGAGGACAAGCTGCTAAAGCTGTTTCCCAATCTCGGCGAGATGCCGAACCGGCCCGGCGGCCGCATGAGCGGCGGCGAACAGCAGATGCTCACCGTGGCGCGGACGCTGATGGGCAATCCTTTGCTGATCCTGCTGGATGAGCCGTCCGAAGGCGTGGCGCCCGTGATCGTCGACCAGATGGCCAACACGATTCTTGAGCTCAAGAGGTCCGGTGTTTCGATTCTGCTCTCGGAGCAGAATGTTCATTTCGCCGAACTGGTCTCCGACAGGGCATATGTCCTCGAAAAGGGCCAGATCCAGTGGCATGGCGGCATGGCGGAGCTTGCTGGCAACGTTGAGATTCAGCGCGCTTATTTGACTGTGTAACTGTTGCAAACCATAGCTATGATCGCAACCTGGGATCGTCCATAACGTAAGAGACAATCGGGATACAGGTCGATGCTGAGACGCGGCAAACTCGAGGTTCTTCCCGGCGGCGCCGAGCAGCCGCCGACCGACTATCATGTCGATTCCCAGGTCGGTTTTTTAATGCGGGTCGCCATGCAGCGGCACACGTCGATTTTCATGACCAACATGATCGAGGACCTCACCCAGACGCAGTTCGCGGTGATGGCCAAGCTGCACGAGGTCGGGCCATGCTCGCAGAACCATCTCGGCCGGCTGGTCTATCTCGACGCCGCGACCATCAAGGGCGTGGTCGACCGGCTCGGCCTGCGCGGTTTCGTCACCACCGGGGCCGATCCCACCGATCGGCGTCGCCGCGCGGTGTCGCTGACCGAGAAGGGCAGCAAGATTATGAAAGCGGCCATCAAGGTGGCCTCGGAGATAACAGCCAAGACGTTGCGGCCGCTGACGGCGGACGAGCAGCGCACTCTGACGAAGTTGCTGAAGAAGATTACGTAGCTTCACTTGCGCACGGCGAACTCCGTCTCCTCATTCTGGGGAGCGGTCGTCTTCCACCGCGCCTCGAAGGATGAGTGCTCCACTCCTCATGGTTCGAGACGCGCGCCAAAGAGGCGCGCTCCTCACCATGAGGGCTCAGCCCCGCTCCCGCAACATCGCCTTGATCGTCTGCGGCAGCACCGGCAGCCGGAAGACGGCGCCGGGCTGGCCCAGCGCGTCGTCGATGGCGGAGGCGATGGCGGCGCCCACCGCGTTGGTGCCGCCTTCGCCGGCGCCCTTCAGGCCCATCGGGTTGAGCGGGCTCGGCGCATCCTCGGAGATGATGACTTCCACCGCAGGTACTTCGCGCGCCGTCGGCATCAGATAGTCGGCAAAGGTGACGGACAGGGGCTCGCCCCGGTCGTCATAGGTGAACTCCTCATACAGCGCGCCACCAAGACCCTGTGCCACGCCGCCGACGATCTGGCCCTCCACCAGCATTGGATTGACCGCCTTGCCGATGTCATAAGCCACCAGATAACGCTCGACGGCGACCGCGCCGGTGTCGGCAGCGAGCTTCACCACCGCGACGTGGACGCCGTAGGGATAGGTCATGTGGCGGGATTCGAACGAGGCCTCTGTTGACAGGCCGGGCTCATTGTCGCCGAGCAGCTTTGAACCGGGCGCAAGCGCCGCCGCGATCTGCGCCAGCCTGATCGACGGACCGGCACTGCCGCCGCTGCGCACGATCAGGCCATCGACGATGTCGAGATCGGCGGACGGGGACTGCAGCAGTTCGGCGGCAGTTGCCAGAATCCTGTCGCGCAATTTGATTGCGGCAAGGCGGGTGGCTTCGCCGGTCATCACGGTGACGCGCGAGGCAAAGGCTCCGAGTCCGCGCGCGATGCGGTTGGTCTGGCCGTGGATGACGTTGATGGCGTCGTAGCGGACGCCGAGCGTATCGGCGCAGATCTGTGCGATCACCGTCTCGACGCCTTGGCCGACCGAGGCCGCGCCGGTGACCACCTCGACCATGCCGCTGGTATTGACGGTGATGCGCACGTCGTCGAACGGCCCGAGTCCGCTCTTTTCCACGAACATGGCCACGCCCGCGCCGACAAGTTCACCGGCCGCGCGGCGTTGCTTCAACTGGGCCTGCAGTGTCGGCCAGCCGACGCCATCCAGCGCCTTGTCGAGCAGCAGCGGATAGTCGCCGGAATCCAGCACGATGTCGGTGCCCAGCGTCTCCAGCGCGCGGGTCACCGGCATCGCGCTCTGCTGGATCAGGTTGCGGCGGCGCACCTCGACGATGTCGATGCCGACCTTGGCGGCGACCGCATCGAGCAGGCGCTCGCGCACAAACGTGCTCTCATAGCGGCCGGGCGCGCGATAGGTGCCGCCCGGCGTCTTGTTAGTGAGGCGGATGTGGCCGGTGGCGCGATAGGCCGGCACGCGATAGGGGCCGGGCAGCATCGCCGCGGCGAGGTCGGGCACCGTGGCGGCATGCGTCCGCATGTAGCCACCCTGGTCGTGGAAGAACTCATCGTCGATCGCCAGAATATTGCCGTCGGCATCGATGGCGGCGCGGACGTGGTGGGTCTGCTGGCGCGAATGGTTGGCGGCGATCAGATGCTCGCGTCGGTCCTCGATCCACTTCACCGGCCGGCCGAGGCGCAACGCGGCGAGGCAAACCAGTACGTCCTCTGGATAAAGCTCGCCACGGATGCCAAAACCGCCGCCGACATGGCCCTCGAACAGGTTCATGCTGGCCGGCGCGCGGCCCAGCATTTTGGCCAATTGGTCGCGATTCCAGTGCGGCACCTTAGCGGCGCCGTACATTTCCAGCATGTCGCTGGCGGCGACATAGCGGCCGAGCGCGCCGCGGGTTTCCAGCGGCACGCCGGAATGCCGGCCGATGTCCAACGTCAGTTCGACGGTGGCGTGGGCATCGCGAAACGCCGCGTCGACGTCGCCATAGCCCTTGCGGATGATGGCGGGCTCCGTGGACAGGCCGTCGCGAAAGTCGCCGGTCGGGCCGTCGGCCTGCAGGATGACCGGCAGTTCCTCGATATCGACGATGACATGCTCTGCGGCGTCTTCGGCGAGGTAGGGATCCTCGGCGAACACCACGGCGACTGGATCTCCGACATAGCGCACGCGATCGCAGGCTAGAATGGTCTGGCGATAGGCGGCGAGCGCTTCGAGTTTTGTCAGGCGGAAATCGATCGGCGGAATGTCGGCGACATCGGCAAACGCCCATGCGGCATGCACGCCGGGCATCGCCAGCGCCGCGCTGAGGTCCACCGAGACGATCCTGCCGTGCGCGTAAGTCGAGCGCACCACGCGCATGTGCAGCTGATTGGGAAAGTTGACGTCGGCGGCGAACAGGCCTTGGCCGCGTAGCAGTGGCCCGTCTTCCTTGCGGGAAATGGATTGGCCAACCAGTTTCGGTTTGGCGACCGCGGTCACGACTGGCGCATCTCGATCGCGGCGGCGCGGACCGCCTTGATGATGTTCTGATAGCCGGTGCAGCGGCACAGGTTCGACGACAGTACGTCGACGAGGTCTTCGTCGGAGATGTCCGGCTCCCTTTCCAGCACGCCCACTGCGAGCATCAGGAAGCCCGGCGTACAGAAGCCGCACTGCAGGCCGTGGTTGTCCATGAAGGCCTTCTGCATCGGATGCATTGCATCGCCTTTGGCGAGCCCCTCGACGGTGCGGATCTCCTTGCCGGCGGCCTGCTGTGCGAACATCAAACAGGATCGCACGGGCTCGCCATTTACCAGCACGGTGCACGCGCCGCATACGCCGTGTTCGCAGCCGATGTGGGTGCCGGTCTGGCCGCATTCTTCGCGGATCGCATCGGCCAAAGTGCGCCGCGGCGCTACCGCGACGGCGTGGTCCATGCCGTTGATATTCAATGTGATTTCGGTCTTGTCGGTCATGTCAGTTTTCCGCTGCTGCGCAGGGCCGCCCGAATGCGTTGCGGCGTGGCCGGCATTTCGTCGATCGACACGCCGAACGAGGACAGCGCGTCGTTGATGGCCGAGATCACCGCTGCCGGCGCGCCGATCAGCCCGCCTTCGCCGAGGCCCTTGGCCTTGGTGATGGTCTCGCCGGTGAGGGTCTCGATGTGGTGCATCTCGATGTCGGGGATCTCGTGCGAGGTCGGCGGCAAGAAGTCCGCCAGCGTGCTGGTCAGGATATTGCCGGTCTCGTCGTAGATGATCTCTTCCAGCAGCGCGTTGCCGATGCCTTGCGCCACGCCGCCCTGCACCTGGCCGTCGGCGATCATCGGATTGATGATCAGCCCGGCGTCCTCGGAGACCAAAAACTTCTTCATCTCGACCTTGCCGGTTTCGATATCGACCTCGACGATAGCGACGTGGCAGGCATTGGAGAAGGTGCCCGGCGGATCGTAGCTGGCGCTTTCGGTGAGGCCGGGTTCGATCTCGCCTTTGAACATGAAGGTCTGGTGATAGGCGGCGCGCGCCATGGTGCTGATACTGATGGAGCGGTCGGTGCCGACCACATGGGCGGCGCCTTGCTTGAGCACGATGTCGTCGGGCGCGGCCTCGAGCATGTGGCTGGCTATTTTGGTCAGCTTCGCCCGCATGGCCTGCCCGGCCAGCATGCTGGCGCCGCCGGACAGCACCAGCGACCGGCTGGCGAAGGTGCCCCAGCCATAGGCGATGCGGTCGGTGTCGCCGTGGACGATCCTGATCACCCCGGGGTCGACGCCGATCTGGTCGGCGATGATCTGCGCCAGGGTGGTGCGCAGGCCCTGGCCGTGCGGCGACGCGCCGATCCGCGCCTCGACGAAGCCGGACGGGTCGATGGTGAGATGCACGGTTTCCCAGCCCGGCGCGATGTCCATGCCGCGCGCGGCGAAGGCCGGGCTGCCGTAGCCGGTGCGCTCCGAGAAGGTGGCGATGCCGATGCCGAGATAGCGGCCGGCGGCGCGCGCCGCCTTCTGCCTGAGGCGGAAGCCGGGGAGGTCGATGGCCTCGATGGCCATCTCCATGGTTTGCTTGTAGGTGCCGTCATCGAACACGAGGCCGGTGGCGGAGGTGTAAGGGAATTTGTCGATCAGGTTGCGGCGGCGCAGTTCGGTCGGCTCGATGCCGAAGAAGGCTGCGGCCTTGTCCATCAGCCGCTCGAGCACGAAGGTGATCACCGGGCGCGACACGCCGCGATAGGGCGCCATCGGGCAGGTATGGGTCAGCACGCCCCTGGAGCGGCAGTCATAGGCCTGCACGTCGTACGGCCCCGGCAGTTCCGCCAGCGCCATCAGCGGCTCGACGCCGCAAGTGGTCGGGAAACAGGAATAGGCGCCGACATTGGCGATGATGTCGCCTTTCAGCGCCAGCAGTCTGCCATGGGCATCGAAGGCACCTTCCACCCCGGCATGCTGGTCGCGGCTGTGGAACGAGGCGATCAGGTTCTCGCGGCGGTCCTCGGTCCACGCCACCGAGCTGCGCAATTTGCGCGCCAGCCAGACCAGCAGGACGTATTCCGGCCCCAGCGACATCTTCTGTCCGAAGCCGCCGCCGACATCGGGGGCGATCACCCGCAGGTCGGATTCCGGCATGCCGAGGATGTCCGCGATGGCGGTGCGCGTCATGTGCGGCATCTGCACGGTGCAGGTCAGCGTCACCCGGCCGGTGGAGAGGTCATAGGTGGCGTGGCCGGCGCGGGCCTCCATCGGCGTGGCGTTCTGCCGGCGCGAGCGTGCATCGACGCGAACGACGGTATGCGCGGACTCCCAGACGTCGCGGAAATTCGGCGTGGTAATACGGCCCTCGACGATGACGTTGCCGGCGGCCTCGTCATGCACGCGCGGTGCGCCGTCGCGCAGCGCCGCAATGGCGTCAACCAAAGGCTCCGTCTCGGTGATGGCGACCTCGACCTGGTCGGCGAGGTCCTCGGCAAGCTCCTTGCTGGCGGCGTAGACTGCAGCGACCGGTTCGCCGGTGAAGCGCACCACGCCATCGGCGAGGATCGGCTGTCCGACCGGCACATAGTTGAACTTGCTCAGGCCCGGGCGGATCTGCTTCAGCGCCGTGAGGTCGGCGGCGGTGACAATCTTCGCGCCGTCGGGCGCGCTGATGCCGTCGATGCGCCCCGCGGCAACGCTGCTGCGGACAATGCGCATCCAGTGCACCGCCGGCAGGTCGGCGGTAAACCGGCCTTGCCCGGTGACGAGGGCAGGGTCCTCGACGCGGCGGATCGAACGCCCGACCCAGGTGGTGCCGGAGCCCTTGACCGGCGCGGTCATTGCGCGGATCGGTCCAGCGCGCGCCGGGTCACGGCGATCACGAGATCGCGGCGATACTCCGCTGACGTCTGGATATCCTCGAGCGGATCGACGGCGGCTGCTGCGATGGAAGCGGCAGCGGCGAAGACCTCGGCGCCGGGCTCTTGTCCGTTCAGCGCGGCCTCGGCCTCGGCAATGCGGCGGGCGCAGTCCTCGGCGCCGCCGATGCCGAGGCGCACATCGGTCATCACGCCGTCGACCACGCGGTAGGTGACGAGCGCCGCGGCCATCGCAAAATCGCCGGCGCGGCGGCTGAATTCATAGAAGCCGAATTTTGTATCGGCGGGCAGCAGCGGCAGCCGTGCCTCGGCGAGAAACTCGTCCTCGGCCAGCGAGGTCGACATGATGCCTTCGAGGAAGTCGATGACCTCGACGATGCGCTCGCCGCGCACGCTCTTCACCACCAGTTGCGCGCCGAGCGTCGCCGCCACCAGGCACCATTCCGACGCCGGATCGGCATGCGCGAGGCTGCCGCAGAAGGTGCCGCGCATGCGGATCGGATAATGCGCGATATGCTTGACGACACAGGCCAGCAGCCGGCCGAGCACGCCGTCGACCACCGGCTTGTGGAAGGCGCCGTGGCGGACCCGGGCGCCGATCGACAGCATGTCGCCATCGACCGCGAGCCGGTCGAGTCCCTCGACCTCGTTGATGTCGATCAGATGGGCGGGCCGCGCCATCCGGAACGCCATGATCGGCACCAGGCTCTGGCCGCCGGCGAGAATGCGGCCGTCGAGCGGGGCGAACTCTGCCAGCGCCTTGACGACCTCATCGACGGTGCGCGGAACGTGGCGGGTAAAGGCGGCCGGTTTCATCGGATAACCCAGGAGGAGGGAGGGTCAAATTCACTTGTATGCTAACAATCGGTCCGGCGATGTCAATCTGGCCGCTGGCGCAAAACCATGCGTTTGCTGCCTGCGTTGGCGGCGTTTCCGGCGCGGTTGCAAGGCCTGACGCTGGTCAAGAAGCATGGCCGGTCGCGGAGGCGCCCAATTCGAACTGTGCCACGGATCACAGCAGCTCGCGCTGTCCCTAAACGCGAGATTAAGGGGACCAATCGGTTCCGGCCAGTCCACTGTGGTTCACGGCACCAGAATGCCAACAGGGCCGCTGGTCTCGACGTCGCCGGCGGCGACCATATGGACGCCTGGGTTCGGCCGGGGCGAAGTTCCAGTCCCGAGGTAGCGCTCGCGTCCCTGATGGCAACGCGTTGTCCCGTGCCGGCCTTGATCTTTCGCAGACCGATGCGACGGCACGCAGAGAACAGCGGACAACGACAAACTTGTAGTTCGCTGGCCCCGGTCGCAATGACGCTTGGGACAACTCCGCCGGTCGACAAAAGTCGGACGCTATATGGGCCTCGAAGTACTTATAGCCTAACTTTGACCCCGCCAGACCTGAATTACGTGTATCGTGACAGAAAGTCCTGCTCGCCATTTTGCTATACTCGGGTCTCCGTCGCACGCTTACCACGTTGCTCTTTCCGAGCGACCTGGTCACCATGGAGGTCAGTCGCCTTGACAGCCACGACAGCTCTCACACGATCGGTCCGTGTCGCGCTTGAACTGCCGTACCCGACAGCCGAAGTTGCCGAGTACCTGTTTGAGCCGGACGTCGTCGCATACTGGCTTGGCCGCGGCTGCGAGATTCGCCCCGAGCTGGGCTCAACCGTCTGTCTGCCTCAAGTCACGGCGGATCCGCAGTCGAGGCGGATCGGTTACCCCGACGGCAAGGTCGTGTCGTTGACGTGGCCCACCGCGGCGAGCGGTGCTGCCGCTTCCGTAGAGCTGCCGCCCGAACGCCGGAGCTACGAGTTGGTCGTCGCACCGGGCGACGCGCCTGCGAAGGCACGCGTTGCATTCCGGCTGTCTCCCTGCAGCAAGTCTGAGGGAGCCTGTCGGCTGCGGATCCAGCACAGTGGGCTCGCGAGTGAAGACGAGCGGCGCGCCAGCCTGAAGGTCTGGCAGGGCGCGCTGCGCAGGGTCGGCCGCATCATGCTCCAGGCCGAGCGTAACCGCCGCCGCGAACGACAAGCGGTCATTGTCGTACACGGCATCGGCGAGCAGCGCCCTGGCCAGTTGTTGCGCGAATTCGTCGCAAACATTTTCGACCCTGATGCGGGCGATCTGCACTTCGTCAAGCCCGATTACGTCTCTTCGCTGTTCGAGATGCGGATGGCCACTGTGCCGCGAAGTGACGCGACGCGGCCGACGACCGACGTCTACGAACTATACTGGGCACACCTGATCCGCGACACGACGCTCGCGCAGATCTACGGGTGGATGCTGCGGCTGGTATTGTCTCGCGATTCCAGGATTCCGCCGACGCTGATCCGGCTCGTCTGGGTGATCCGCGTGCTGCTGATCGGCGCGGTGATTGCATTCGCCTGGCTGATGACCAAGGATGTGTCCGGATGGATCAAGGGCGTTGGCGGCGGCGCGCTGATTGCGCTGCCGGCTATCGCTTCGTACGTGCTCAGGGCGCTCCGTGACGAGTTCGTCGTCGGATATGCCGGCGATGCGGCGCGCTATCTTGAGCCGCGAGCGGAGAACATCGCCCGCCGGCAGGAAATCCGCGAGGCCGGTGCCAAGTTGCTGGAAGCCTTGCACGACAGGGGGCGCTACTCGCGCATCATTGTCTACGGCCACAGCCTGGGCAGCGTGATCGCCTACGACATCCTCAGCCATGCATGGGCCAGGCACTCCCGCAGCCGCGACGTCGTTCCGACAACGAGCAGCCGCGCGCTACGCGCGCTGGAAGATGTGCTCAACCCGCGACCTGGTCACAACAAGGCAGTCGGCGTCGACGAGGTGCAGGCGATGCAGCATGCCGCATGGCTCGAATACCGCCGCAACGGCTTTCTCTGGCGCGTCAGCGATTTCGTGACAGCGGGCTCACCGCTCGCGCATGCCCGGTGGCTTCTGAACCTGGATGCAAGCACCGACTTCGCCGATCTGGTTCGCGAGCGTTCGTTCCCCACCTGTCCGCCGCAAACGGAGCGGGTCAAGAGTCCAGCGGCCGGCATTTTCCGCAAAGTCTTCACCTTCACCCATGCGTACAAGGACGAGAAAAAGCCGCGGAGGACGCGGTCAGTTCAGGTGCCGCACCATGGGGGGCTGTTCGCCCTGACCCGCTGGACGAATCTGTACTTTCCGTACAAGGCGCTGATCGATGGCGACCCGGTTGCCGGCCCGCTTGCGCCATGTTTTGGACAATGGGTCAAGGATGTGAAGCTGCGTGCAACCAAGGGCTTTGCGCATTGCCGCTACACCGATCGATCGCTCGAACCCGAAGCCCTCTCGCAGCTGCGAGGCGCGCTGAACCTGCCGCTGCGGCGTCCGCTGGCCGACGTCGCGCCAACGGAGCTCTCCCCGTCGGTGCTGGGCTGAGTGCTGCCGGCGCGCCGGAATTCCGTGCCGAAGCTCGGAACAGATAAGTCCGTGACTCGCGGCTACAACCGGCAGCAAGGGAAGCATAGAACAAGGTGTGGCAGGCTGTCATGAGGGTTCTGGCGCAAATTCCTAGTTCTTAGGTCCCGAATACGCAAGTCAACGGCTTTGGCCGGCTCCGTCCCGCGACGGTGCTTTCGCCGGTGGCTGAACTTGCTGTTCGCTGGCCCCGGTCGCGAATGACCCACAGGTGCCACTTCCAATTATAGACCGAATGGTCTATATTCATGGTGATGAAGTACCTCACTCCAGTGCAGTTGCCGCGCGGCCGGCCACGCGGTTTCGACCCGGAGGCCGCCGTCGAGCGTGCCATGGGTGTATTCTGGTCACGCGGCTATCACGGCACGGCGCTTCCAGATTTGCTTCGGGCGACGAGGCTTTCGCGTGGCAGCCTTTATGCCGCTTTCGGGGGCAAGCACGCGCTCTTCCTGCGGGCGCTCGATCGCTATATCGCCGACGCGCTGGCGCGGACAGACGTCGAACTCGGTCCGCACCGCGCACCGGTTGATGGCCTGCGGACCTTCCTGGCGGGTTACGTGGAGCGCACGAGTGGCGCCAACGGTCGGCGCGGATGCCTGCTGGTCGCCACAGCCATGGAGTTAGCCGGTCACGACCCGGAGGTTGACCGTCGCATCGGCAGTTTTTTCAAAGCTTTGGAGGTCAAGGTCGCTGGCGCACTCGCGCGCGCGAAGGCGGCAGGCGAGCTGGCAACCGGGGTCGAGCCTGCAAGTGCCGCGCGGATACTGGTCTGCTTCGTCGAGGGACTTCGGGTGGTCGGTAAAACCGGACCAGCGCTCGCCACGTCGCAAGCCACTGTCGACGCTTTTCTCGACCGCTTCATCAGGTAGCTGAGTCCACGGAGACGCGCCGGGATATGCGCACTATATCTGGACCGATTAGTCTTAAAAGGAGAAGCTTGTGTCTCTTGTTCAGATCATCTGCGCGGTGCTGGTGCCTCTGTTCTGGGGCTATCAATTCGTGGCCATCAAAGTGGGTGTGGTGCAGTTTCCGCCGCTCTTCTTCCTCGGACTGCGCTTCCTCGCCATCGCACTGCTGCTCGTTCCTTTCGTCGCAAGGCCGACGCGTCAACAGTTCGGCCCTATCGCTGTCATCTCGGTCTTCCTTGGCGGACTGAATTTCGGGCTCTTCTATGTGGGGCTGGGACTCGGTTCTGGCAGCATGTCTGCAGTCGCCTATCAACTGGCGACGCCCTTCACCGTTCTGTTAGCATGGCCGCTTCTTGCGGAGAGGCCATCGCCGATGACCTGCGCAGGTGTATTGCTTGCCTTCAGCGGCGTGGTCGTGTTGGCGACCGGGCCGGGCCTATCCGCAAATGCCTTGCCGATCCTGCTGGTGGTCGGCGCGGCCTTTGCGTTCGCGGTCGCCAACGTCCTGACCAAGCGTCACGGCCCCTTCGATCCCTTGATGTTGACGGGGTGGTCGTCACTCTTCACGGTGCCGCAGGTCATGTTGATGTCACTGTTGCTTGAACATGGACAACTGACGACCTTCGTCACGGCCGACGGACATGGCTGGATGGCGCTCGCCTATACTATTTTCATCGGCGGAATTGCCGGGTTCGGCCTTTGGTTCTGGCTGATCGCACGTTGCACCATGGCCCGCGTGGCACCCTTCGGCCTGCTGCTTCCGGTCTTCGCCCTGATGTCGAGCGTGTTGTTCCTTGGAGACCGCATGACCCCGACGTTAGCTATCGGGGCGCTGCTCGCAATCTCGGGCGTCGCCATCACACAAGTGAGACCGATCGCTCGAACAAATTGAACACGAAGACCGCATCGTGGTGATTTCTGTCGCGCGATTCAAAGCGCGATGACGGGCGCCGCGTTATTCGACTCGCGACCTGTCAGGTTCCGTCGCGATCCAGCGCGAAATCGTCGAGCAGCGGCGAATGTTGCCCGGCGATCAGCCCGCAGATCAGTTGCGCCGCCATATAGCTGAAAGTGATGCCGTTGCCGCCGTAGCCATAGGCGGCGTAGACGGCTCTGTGGCCGGGCACCGGACCGATCAGCGGCAGGCCGTCGCTGGTGGTATCGAAGGTGCCGGACCAGCGGTATTCGATGTCCAACTCGGCGCGCGGCCACAAGGCGGCGAGCTTGTCGGCGAGCAGGAGAGATTTCCGCGGGATCAGCGCGTCCCGTGCGTCGGGGTCGATGACATCCTCGCTGTCCTCGCCGCCGATGATGATGCGGCCCGCGGTGGTCGAGCGGGCATAGAGATAGTCCTTGCTGTCCTCCCAGATCAGCGCCGCATCCTTCCAGATGTTGTCCGGCTGCGGTCGGGTGGCAATCGCCCAGCTCGACGACGGCTTCTGCACGGTGGCGCGGACGATGTCGGGCATCACATAGCCGGTAGCCAGCACCACATGACTCGCCTCGATGGTGCCGCCGTCCTTCAACTGCACGCCGACGGAATGGGCCGCGGAATCGAAGCCGATCGCTTCGGCCTCGTAGAGCCGCGCGCCCTGGGCGACCGCGACGTTGAGCAATCCGCCGGCCAGTTGCATCGGGTCGGCATCGGCTGAACCCGGCGATACGATGGCGCCGGCGCGGGCGATCTCATAGGTCGACAACAGAGCGGGGTGGTCGAGATAGGTGCCGGGCAGGCCGGTGCGTTCGCGCAGCGCGTGCTCCTCGATCAATTCCTTGCTGCCGTCGCCGGCGGCCAGATACAGCGAATCCTTGTCGCGCATCTCGCAAGGCAGGTTGAGCCGCCGCACCAGCGTCTTCAAGCCATGCACGGCTTCAAAACTGGCGCGATAGGCGCGCGCGGCACGTTCATAGCCATAGAGACTGGTGAGCTCGCGCAGCGAGCGGTCGATTTCCCACAGCAGCATCGAGGTGCTCGCTGCGGTGCTGCCGCGTCCCGGCAGTTCGCGATCGACGATCACCACGTCGAGGCCCTGCCGCGTCAGGTGCTCGGCCATCAGCGAGCCGGTGATGCCGCAGCCGACGATCAGCACGTCGCATCGGGTGTCCTCGGTCAAGGGTCGGCGCACGGCACGCGTGCGTCCTGCAAACCACGGCGAGCGTCCACCGCGCAGATCCGCCTGCTCGGTACTGTCGGAATCGAAGGTCTGAATCGGAGCACCCAGTGGTCGGAATGAATCGGAAATGAAAAGGGATGACGAAGAATTGAATTAAATCGCGTCCGGTCCGGAACTGTCGCCGCCCGGGGTGGCTTCATGGGCCGCATGGCTGTTGGCCTTCGCAGTCTGCGCGCCGGCGTCGTCGATCACCCATCCGCGCATGGCTCCGCAACGTCGCGGCGCCAGGCCGGTTCCGCGGGGCAGCGAACGGGACGACAATTTGCGCAGCCTGGAACGCTCGAACATGGGGCCTCTGCACTGAATTCGCATGATAATTTCCAGCGTCGCTTTAGGTTCCGAGGCTTGCGGCCATCGGTCAGCGCAATGTCACCGTTGATACACAAATCGCTGCGGCGCAGGCACAACATGAATGACTTGTGCACAACCTCCGTCGCCGCATCGCCAGCGAATGATGCAGATCAACGTCGCGATCCGCCGGCGCTGCTAAAGGGACAGCGGTGCTCTCCCAGAAACGGACTAAGATCATGAAAATGAAGGCAGCGGTTTTCGTTGAACCCGGACGTATCGTTCTTGAGGACAAGCCAATTCCCGATATCGGTCCGCTGGACGCGCTGGTGCGGATCACGACCACCACGATCTGCGGCACCGACATTCACATCCTGAAGGGCGAGTATCCGGTCGAGCGCGGTCTCACCATCGGCCATGAACCGGTCGGCGTGATCGAGAAGCTCGGCTCCGCCGTGCAGGGCTATCATGAAGGCCAGCGGGTGATCGCTGGCGCCATCACGCCGAGCGGCTACAGCAACGCCTGCCTGTGCGGCTGCCTCAGCCAGGACGGCGCCGGCACCAAGCATGGCTTCAAGGCGATCGGCGGCTGGAAATTCGGCAACACCATCGACGGCTGCCAGGCCGAATATGTCCGGGTGCCCGATGCGATGGCCAATCTGGCGGCGGTGCCCGACGGCCTGACCGACGAGCAGGTGCTGATGTGCCCGGACATCATGTCGACCGGCTTCAGCGGCGCCGAGAGCGGCAAGGTGCGCATCGGCGACACCGTTGCGATCTTCGCGCAGGGACCGATCGGACTGTGCGCCACCGCGGGGGCACGGCTGTCCGGTGCCACCACCATCATTTCGGTCGATGGCCTGGCATCGCGCATGAGCGTCTCGCGCCTGCTCGGCGCCGATCACTGCGTGGATTTCACCAAGGTCGATCCGGTCGAGGAGATCATGCGCCTGACCGACGGGCGCGGCGTCGATGTGGCGATCGAGGCGCTCGGCACCCAGGCCACCTTCGCGGCGGCGCTGCGCGTGCTGCGGCCGGGCGGCACGCTGTCGAGCCTCGGCGTCTATTCCTCCGACCTGACGATTCCGCTGTCGGCCTTCGCCGCCGGCCTCGCCGACACCACCATCGTGACGACGCTATGCCCGGGCGGCAAGGAACGCATGCGCCGGCTGATGTCGGCGATCGAATCCGGCCGCGTCGATCTCAAGCCGCTGGTGACCCATCGTTTCAAGCTCGACGATATCGAGGCCGCCTATGATCTGTTCGGTCACCAGCGCGACGGCGTGCTGAAGGTGGCGATCACGCCATAAGCAGCGACGGCAGCCAATGTGTCGGTCGTTATCTGCCGGTCATGATCGAATCGAACATCTCGGCCATGGCCGCCAGGTCGGCATCGGCCGCGGCGGGACGGAGGCTGTCGGCTCCCGTGGCCCAGGCTGTACGATTTTCGATGCCGTGCAGTGCCAGCACGAGGCCCTGGTTCAGTTCGTAGAGACCCCAGGCGAGGCCAGAGTGGCGCAACGCCGATTGCAGTGCGCCCTGGATCAATCCGCGCAGGCTGAGGTGTGGCTCGGAGACCGGGATCTCCACGTCGCGGCCGGCGGCGGCCCGCGCGCAGGCGCCACGGTCGAAGGAGGCGTGGCCGCGGCAGGCCAGCGGACGCACCGGGTGAACGATGCAGACGCCGCGCATGATGAACGGGCAGGGATGGCGCAGCGCCATCCGCGCGGTTTCGCCGAGTCCTTTGGTCGCGCGATTGGCCTGGGCGATGCGCTTGGGAAGATTGACCGGCGCGCCGCCTTTCGACGCGTCGATGAGATGGACGTAGTGCGCGAGCTGGAAGATCTCCGGTGCCGTCGCAGTCACCCGCAACGTGCAGCACGACGGGCAGCCCTTCCGGCACGCGAGCGCCGGCAGGCCTTCGGTCTGGACGGCGATGTTGTCCTCGAACAGGTCGAACGCCTGCGTTGTCAGCCTGTCGACGAGAATATCCGGTCGGTCCCGGGCGGTCAGGACTTGCACAAAGCCGTGGTGCGCGTGGCCGAAGAAATCCAACGGCCCCATTGCCGCCGTCCTCCGTTCCTCGTCCGAAGTGGATGCGACGGGATCACGTCGCTGCGGGCTACCTGGCCGGTTGCGTCGCGATGGCCTGGAACGTGTCGCGCGGAATGCGGAAGAATCCGCGACCGCCGGCCAGAACCTGATAGTGCTGGGAAGCTGCAGCGTACAGACGGTTGAACCAGTCGCGCGGTTCGACGTTGTCGGGACGGGCGTCGATGGTGAAGACATCTGCATCCGGCTTGAAGCGAACATGGATGAGCACGTCGTTGGACGCATCGTTGGTCGGAGCAGTCTGAACTTGAACTTTGGCCAGCGCGTTCATTGATATGTCCCGGTGAGAGTGACGTCGAGGTCGGCAGCCGCACCGTTGATATCAAAACCTAATATCGTTACGGCGAACTCCGCTGAAAACGTGATTTCAAATCTAGTTCAGTGGCATTTTTGCCGGCATTGATTTACGTCAAGCATCGGGCGGCCGCGCCCGGCGCGGACCGATCGAGGCATGGCGGGGGTCGCCGTTCGGCAGGCTCGATTGCAACGTGCGGCCCGCCGTGCAGCACGGCGGGGATCGCGGGCGTCCGGTCGCGCCCGGATCGGCGCTTGGCGGCAATGGCCTGCCGATGCTAAGAGACGGCCGTGTCAGACCTGCTTGAAAGCCGGCCGGAACGGGCCTATTGGCAGCGGGATCCGGATTTCCTTCCATCGCGGTAAGCCTGAAGAAAGCGAAGCAGTTTCAACCCGTTACCGGTGAGCCGTGGGCCATTCGTGGATCCCGGATCACGACAGGATTCGAATCGGCCCCAGGCAAGCCGTGTCGGCATGCCGGCACCTCCCGGCGCAGGTCGGGTGGCCCCTCATCTATGGTTCAAAGGACGTCGCGACGTGGACAACAAGACCGCAGCTTCACCCCAGCTCTCGCTGTCGAAAGACAAGATCCGCGTCCTGCTGCTCGAAGGCGTCAACGACAGCGCCGTGCAGATGATCGAGGCTGCCGGCTATTCCAACCTGACGCGTCTGCCCAAGGCGCTGGATGGCGATGCACTGAAGGAAGCCATCAAGGGCGTGCACCTGCTCGGCATTCGGTCGCGCACCCAGATCACCCCCGAGATTCTGGAGGCGGCCGACCGGCTGATCGCCATCGGCTGCTTCAGCGTCGGCACCAACCAGGTCGACCTCGACGCTGCCCGCCGCAACGGCATTCCGGTTTTCAACGCGCCGTTTTCCAACACCCGCAGCGTGGCGGAACTGGTGATCGGCGAGATCGTCATGCTGTTCCGCCGCGTCATCGCGCGCTCCAACGCCGCGCATGAGGGGCGCTGGGACAAGTCCGCCAATGACAGCCTCGAGGTGCGTGGCAAGACGCTCGGCATCGTCGGCTACGGCAATATCGGCTCGCAGCTCTCCAATCTCGCCGAAGCGCTGGGCATGCGGGTGATCTACTACGATCACACCGACAAGCTGCGCCATGGCAATACCGAGCCGGTCGGCAGCCTGCAGGAGCTGCTGGCGCAGAGCGACGTGGTGACGCTGCACGTGCCGGAGACGCCGGCCACCTACAACATGATCGGTCGCGACGAATTCGCGGCCATGAAGCAGGGCGCTTATTTCATCAACAACAGCCGCGGCACCGTGGTCGATCTCGATGCGCTGGCCGATGCGCTGAAGGCGGGCAAGCTGCGCGGCGCGGCGGTCGACGTGTTTCCGGTCGAGCCGGGCTCCAATGCCGAGCGTTTCGTCTCGCCGCTGCAGGGCCTGCCGAACGTCATCCTGACGCCGCACATCGGCGGCTCGACCGAGGAAGCGCAGGAACGCATCGGCGCCGAGGTCGCGCGCAAGCTGATCGACTACAGCGATAGCGGCTCGACCGTCGGCGCCGTGAATTTCCCGCAGGTGCAACTGCCGCCACGTCCGCAGGGCACCCGGTTCATCCAGGTCCAGCGCAACGTGCCGGGCATGCTCGGGCGACTCAACGAGGTGCTGGCGCGCCACGCCGTCAATATTGCCGCGCAGTACTACGAAACCCACGCCGATATCGGCTATGTCGTTCTTGACGCCGACACGTCGGCCGCGGACAGCGAACGTGTCCTCGCCGACATCCGCGCGCTGGAAGGCACCATCCGCGCCCGCCTGCTTTACGAATACCGGACCTGAGCGCCGCGCCGATCAAGCCATCGATCACACACACGGTTGGTCCGGTGCCACGAGCGCCCGGCCGGCACATCAGGAAATGCCTTTGATCTTTCGGCAGGACGTCGATGAACTGGATGTCGTCCGGATGATCTCGACCAAGGACTTCGACCGGGAAATCTCCTTGCGGCTGAGAAACCTTAGCGTGGCTCGCGGGTAGCTGTTGCAGAATTCCGAGAGCGTCGCCGCTGTCGCCGAAAGGCTGTCCTTCTTCGGGATGACGGCGATGCCCCCGTCCTTCAGGATGTAGGCGTCTTTTATATTCGCCATGGCGGACGTCGCCATGCAGGTCTTGAACAGGTCCTCATAGGCCTGCGGAGGCATGGGCAAGTCCCCGACGATGCCGCCGAGCAAATACTCGCGGCTCTTGCCGCAGTTTTCCGCCTCGGCGCCGACGGTCGCGAGCGCCAGGAACAGCAAGGTCAAAGCCGCGCACCTCATGCGCATATCGTGGCGTCGTCGGGGCGCCGTGCCCGCGCACGGATCCCGCTTCGTCCCTCGTTTTGCGCGAGTCCGTAGGTGTCGGCGGCGCAGCGCTCCCAGGAAAGCGTGCGCGCATGGGCGAGGGCGCCGGCGCCCAGCGCCGCCCGCATGTTGTCGTCCTGCGCGAGCCGCGCGATGGCGCCGGCAATCGCGATGACGTTGGGGGCAACCAGCAGTCCGCTTTCATCCGCAACGACGGCATCGGACACCCCGCCGATCGCCGTTGCGACGCTCGGAAGTCCACACGCGCCGGCCTCCAGATAGACCAGGCCGAAGCCCTCCACGCGCCCGGACAGATCCAGGGCGCCTGTCAGGCAGAAGAAATCGGCGGCGTGATAGATGTCGCGGATCGCCTCGTTCGGAAGCGCGCCAAGCAGGCGAACATCGCAGTCCGTCACCTCGATGATCCGTCGCAATCCGTCAACGTAGTCGGCTTCGCCGTGCGGGCCGATAACGAGCCAGGTGATACGTCGACGCAAATCGTCAGGAAGGGCATTCAGCGCGGCAAGGGTGAGGTGATGTCCTTTGCGCCGGGTGATGCGAGCCACGGTGACGATCACGATACGATCCTGCGCGATGCCGTGTGCCTTGCGTGTTTCCGCGCGGCCGTCTCCACTGCCGAACCAGAAATCCGAGACGCCCAGCGGCACCGCCTTGACCCGTGGCGATTGGGCCGGGAACCTGTCCCTGAACAGGTCTCGCGTGTAACTGCTGTTGGCGACGATTTCGGTGCGCCGCCCGAACGTGCCCGTGGCCCGGATCGCAAGACGCTTGAGCGACGTCTGGACCTCGTTGATTTCCGTGCCGTGGACCGTCATCAGCAGGCGCGCGGTTGTGAGCCGCCGCGACAGGGCGACCGGGATGAAAAACGGCCAGTCGGCGCCGTGGATGATGTCGTATCGTTCGCGGCGCGCCAGATGGCGGGCCAGCACGATCTTCGCGGGCATGTCGCGCGAGGAATGCAGCCCTCCCTGGAAACGCTCTACGGCGAAGGTCAAGGCATCGTCGCCGGAGATCGCGGTTTCCCCATAGGCGGGAGCCGCGACCGTAACCTGCGCGCCCAGCGCGGTGGCGGCCGCGGCCATCTCGCGCGCATAGGTGCCGATCCCGCCTTGCGCGGGGGCGAACTCGCTGGTGAGCAACAGAATGTTCAAGTCAGGACCCCTGCAGATTACGATGCTGCCATCATGAACCGCGAGTTCTGGATTTCCTTGTGATAGCGGTAGACGCGGGCAAGCTGCGTGTTTGGCGTGAAATCGGCGATGGACTCCGCGATCGCCGCAGGAGTCATCTGACCTGCGTCGAGGGCGGCGCGGACCTCAACGAACCGTTGGGCGAGTGCTTCGGCCATGTCATCGGCCGTCCCGTGGCGGGGCACGAGAAAACCGCTGACGCCGTCGTGGATCACCGGTTCGAGCTGCGGCAGATGCACGGCGACCACCGGACGCCCCACCGCGAGGATCTCGAGGACACACCTTGGCATTCCCTCGAACTCGGACGTCAGAATCCCGGCATGGGCAGATGCGAGTGTCGCCGCCATCCCCGCCGCATCCTTGAAACCGTGCCGCACGGTGATGTCTTCGATCGCCGCGAATTCGGCGAAGCGGTGAGGGTCGCTGGTGCCGATATAGTGAAATTCCACGCCCCCATTCAGGCGCGATCGCAGGCGATCGATGGCCTTGAACATCAGCGGTGGATCCTTGAACTCGTCGAGACGCCCGGCAAACACGATCCGGAACGGCGACGAACCGGCGGGGAACGGCTGCGGCTTGAAGATGTCGGTGTTCACCCATGTCCACAGGGTATCGATCTTCTCGCGCTTGCGCGGATAGGTCTTCTGAAGCCGTTCGGTGATGAACGGATTGACGCAGAGAAATCGCTCGCTCATTGCGACGGCGAAGCGCTCGCCCACGTTGTGGACGAACGAATACTTCCTGAGCAACGAATCCATCTGCATCTTCGGTGCGCCTTCGCCGTGCAGCATCTGGACGAAGGGCAGCCGCAACAGCGTCGGCAGCCATGAAAATTCGACGCGGCGCAAGTCGATGGAGCATCGCCTTGCGCGAATGACCTTGGCGATTGCGCCGAAATGGCGAAGCAGCGCCACGAAAAACTGGCCGGTCAGGGATGAGCGGATGGTTCGCGCGGCCTCGCGGGCCTGATCGTCCGAATAGTGCAGGACCGGAAGAAAATCGAAGGTCCTGCCGCGGAAGGTGAGCTTGTGAATCTCCCCGAGCTTCAAATCTCCGATCGAATCGACTCCGATGAACAGCAGGTCCGTGTCCGCAGGATGGAAGGTGATGAAATCGCGGATGTAGGTCTCCAGTCCGCCGACTTTCTGACCGCGGGGATCGAACGGATGAATGAGGCAGATCTGATATCGCTCCGGCGTATGGCTCACGTTTCGCGCCCGTTGCGCCAGCGTCAAGGTCGAAATCATGCTGCGTTCCTCATGCGTGCGTTCAAGATCTGCGGGATGGTGCGCGCCACCAGCTGCGGAACCGTCCCCAGGCAGCGCGCGTAGCGTGGTCCCAGACGCCGGGGATTCTGCAGCATGCGCCATGCCCATTCGAGGCCGTATTTCTGCGAGAATTGAGGCGCGCGCGTCTGTGTACCAGCGATGAAGTCGAGGGCCGCACCGATGCACAGCATGCCGGTGCCCGTGAGTTCGTCGAGGCAGCGCGCCGCGAACAGCTCCTGGCGCGGCGCGCCCAGCGCAACGAAGCAAATCTTTGCGCCGGACCGGCGAATCCTGTCGATAGCGACGTCGGCCTCGCCGGAATAGGGATCAAAATTCGGACCGGGCGCCAGGCACCCGACGACGTCAAGTCCCTGGTATCGGTCGCGCAGCCGTCGCGACGCTGTCGCGAGCGTCGACTCGTTGGAGCCGAGCAGGAACACCGGAAGCCGGTTCCTTCCGGCTTCGCGGCAAACCGGCTCCACCAGATCCGCGCCGGTCGTGCGATCGGTGTGCGCGCCAAGAAGACGGCTCAAGACCACGATGGGGAAGCCGTCGGCGGTCACAAATCTTGCGCGCCGGTAGGCAGAGCGGAAGCCCGAATGGTGCTGCAGCTTTTCGACGTGGTCCAGGTTGAGTGTGCAAACACTGAAGTTGTCGCCATGCTGCGCCGCTGACACGATGGACGTGACGCCTTCAGGAAGCGAATGAACGTTGATGGCGATGCCATCGACGGTGAGGTCGCGTGATTGCTGAGTCTGCTGTTCCAAGATGTCGATCTCCGATGGTTTGCGATCGAGTGCGCCGAATGAAAGCCAACACATCTTCGCCATGAAGCAAAGGCGAACGATGATCGACGACTCTCTTCGACGATCGCGCCATCAAATCGATATATTGCGACGCAACGATGGTGATGCGCATCACAACCGCGCCGCAATGCGAACAGCTCGGGAGTTCACGATGAAAAGATTGTCACGACGACAGGCAATTGCAGTATTTGCAGGCGCTGCAGCGGCGTCGGGAACACGCGCCATCGCCGCGCCGACGCAGAGCCTCGGCGCGATAGCCGCTTCAAATGGTTTGGTTTTTGGTGCTGCGGCGGGTCCTGTGATCGACAAGGACGCCGCATATCGCGAGCTATACACGACGCATGCACGAATTGTTACAACCGACGTTGCAATGAAAATCGGCACCATCGCCGGGCAACCGGGGCCGAAGAGATTTGATAGTGCGGATCGGCTGCTGAAATTTTGCGCGGAAAGCAAAATTCCCATGCGCGGCCATTGCCTGATCTGGAACGAGTGGGTTCCGCAGTGGATCAGGAACATGAGCACGGCGGAGAGGCAGGTCTTCTTCGACAGCTATATTGAAGAAGTCGTCGGCCGATACGCGGGACAATTGCAATCCTGGGACATTGTCAACGAACCGTTCTGGCCGGGACACAAGGCGCCCGGCGGATATCGCCTCGGTCCCTGGTATGACGCCTTTGGAACCGGTTATGTCCGCCGCGCATTCGAGCGCGCCGCGATGGCGGACAAGAAGACGAAATTTGTTCTCAATGAAGCGCAGACGGAACGCGACGACGCGGTCGGTCTCGCCGTTCGCGCCGGGCTGCTGCGCCTCGTCGACGAACTCAAGGACGCCGGGGTGCCTTTGCATGCAGTCGGGCTGCAGGGGCACCTGCAGCCGCGCTACCCGCATGATCCTGCGCGCTTTTCGGATTTCGTTCACGCGCTTGCCGAGCGCAAGGTGGAAATCTACATCACCGAGTTCGACGTGCGCGACGACACGTTTCCGGACGATATCGCGACACGCGACGCGATGATCGCCGAAACCGCGGAGAAATTCCTCAACAACGTGCTGCGCATTCCGGCGGTCAAGACCGTGATCGCATGGGAACTTGCCGACAATTATTCCTTCTACACGGATGCCGCGAAGAAGAAGGATCCGCTCGCGCAGCGACTGCCACGGCCGTTGCCATTCGATTCGGAGATGCAAAAGAAGCCGCTCTGGTATGCAATGGCGCGGGCCTTCCAGAATGCCAGGAAGGCGTGACGCGGGCGCTACGTGCCCGGCTTTGCCGCGCGTGAGCGCAGCAGCCTCGCCAGCGTGCGTACGTAAAGCAGCGCCAGAAGTACGACATAGACCGCGGCGCCGATGGCGATATGCAGGGTCAGGACAACGAAAGAGTGTGCTTCCGGCATCCGGTCGAGCACGGCGGCCATGGCGATGGTGGCCGCCGCGATGCGCAGCAGGTGGCCGATCGGCAGCGTCAATCCGAATTTCAGAAAGCCGATCGAGAAGCTGACGGTGGCCGCGGCGGTCGCCGCCAGCACGGTTGCGCCGGCGGCGCCGACGAGGCCCCAGTATCTGATGCAAATCACGCTGAAAAGCACCGTCACCGTGGCATCGATCGCCGCTACGATGATCATCAGGCGGGTGCGGCTGTGCAGCAGAAAGACCTGATCGCCGAAGTGCGCGCGCAGATTGCGGATCGAGCCGGCGAGCACCGAGAGCGGGAGGATGGCCAGCGTGACCTGCTGGAACGGCGTCGCGATCAGCAGGTGCACGATTTCGTCGCGCAGCATGAAGATGCCGGCGATACTCGGCGCCAGAACGGCAATGAGCAGCGCGCTGTTGTCGGCGAGCTGGCGCATCGCCGCCTTGCTGCCGCCTTGCTCCATGCTCTTGACCGCCAGCGGGAACGCGGCCGCGGTGACCAGCATGGCGGCGACCGCCGCAGCACGCTGTCCGAGGCCATAGCCGACGGCGAACAGGCCGGCTGCTGCCACACCCTTCAAATCGTTGATGATGAAGCGCGATGCATTGAGGCCGACCCAGCCGAGCCCGCCGCCGATGATCAGAGGAATGCCATAACGCAGCGCGTGATCGATGATCTCCCGGTCGACGGGCCAGAAGCGCCGGCCATGGCCGATCACTGGCAGCACCACGACGGCCGCGATCAACTGCGCAATCGCGTAACCCGCCAGCGGCCATTCCGGAGATTGACCAAATATCCTGATCAGGCCGAGACCGAGCAGGAAGCCGATCACGGGACCGACGATCTGCTGGATCGAATAGACGCCGATCTGCTGGCGAACCCGGGCGCGTTCGCCGATGTAGAGATTGAGCGAGCGGGTGATGACATAGGCGACGGTGGCGACAAGCAGCCACGCTGTCGCGTCCGGTGCGATGACCAGCAGCAGCACGCCGACCATCACGGCGCTTTGCAGCATGGCCGAGATCAGCAGGACCGCGTTTTCGGTGCGGTAGAACCGTTCGGCGTGATGGCTGTCCTGGTATCGTCCGAAGAAGCGCAGGGCGTATTGCGACCACCAAGCGAGAAAGCCGATCTGCAGCAGTTCGTGTGTCGCCGTCACCAGCGTGATGACGCCGAGGGTGTGCTCGTCGACTACATGGGTCCAGACGATCATTGCCACCAGCTGGAACAGCGGTCCGATGATCTGCGCCGGCAAATAGAGCAGGGTCTGTCGCAGCAGCATGCTCAGGCTCCCAGCCATTGAACGAGGCGGGGCGGGCCGAAGTGCCGGACTGCAAGCAACGCGGCCACACTGAGCATCGCCGTCACGGCGAAGGCGATGGCCGTGTCTGCGACCGGCCCAAGCTGTCTTAGCCCTGTGTGATCGCGCAGCAGCATCACGATGAAAATGTGCCAGAGATAGATGAAATAGCTGCCTGAACCCAGCGCCGCCAGCCAGCGGTGCCGGATGTTGACTGCGAGAAGCACGATGCAGAGCAGCGCCGCATAGCCGAAGAACGCGACCGAATCATAGTCGGCCGCGTCACCAATCTGGAACAGCCGGACCGCGGCATAGATCACGTAGAGAATGAACGCGATGGCGATCAGCGGCCCCCGCATCGGCTGGATGATCGCCCTGATGCCCGGCATGCCCGCCAGCGCGCCGAGCGCGGCGAAGCCGAACCAGAATGGAATGTCACGCATGCGGAATTCCTCAACGAGCGAGGCCGAGGCACCGAAGCGGAACAGCAGCGGGTCGAGATAACTGCCGGCGATCAGGCCGACCGCAATGGCCAGCAACAGGATTACGGCCTGTTGCGGTCGCGTGCGCGGTTCGTCCCCCAATGAAGGGCGGAACACCAGCCACAGCAGAACGGTGCAGCCGGCATACACAAAGACGTAGTAATAGACAAAAACGTAAGCGAGAAGAAATCGCGCGGCGGTCGCAGCCGGTCGATGGTCCATCGCCGGGTTATGCAGCGCCATATAGATGTAAGCGGCGACAAAGGCGATGGCATAGGGGATCAGGATCGCCTTGAATCGCCTAGCCAGCGGCACGCGGCCCGACTGTGCCGTCAGGTAGCCCGAGACGAACAGGAAGATGGGCACGCAGGGTCGCAACGCGGCGTCGAGCCAGGTCTCCCACGCCGGCGAGAGAGGCTGATGCAGCGAATGAATGCCGACAACCATCAGAATGGCGATGCCGCGCATGGTGTCGATGCCGGTGTCGCGGCCGGCGGCCTTGGCCGCTCGGTCGAGGCCATGCATCGCGGTAACCTGCGCCGTTGTCGTCATCGCTGAGCATCCGGGCTTGTGGCCACCACGACCGCGCTTCGCGCCCCGACACGACGATCAAAGGCATCATTCAGATATCGCCGCATCGGGGTCTCGAACCAGCGCAGCGAAGCGCTGCTGGCGGCGGCCAGCACCACGATCGCGATTGGGACCAGTGTCAGCCTGCCGCCGGGCAGAGCTGCTCCCAGATAGCGCCCGCCAAACGTCAGGACGATGGTCGCGACGGGGATGTGCAGCATGTAGCAGGAATAGGTCAGCGACGACCAGCGATCGAAGCCGAACCGTGTCAACAGGGTGCCGCGGCCGACGCAGTCACACTGGATCGCAAGCCCGGCGATGGCATAGATAACAATGAGGTTCGCCATTTCCGGCAGCCAGGAGCCGGCCAGGATGAAGGTGACGAGCAGCGCGGTCACCGCGCCGGGAATGACGGGCCAGCGTGCGATCCGGTCCCGGAACAGGTAGCAGGCGATGCCGAGGTTGAAGGCCGGCAGCGCGCGGAAGGCGCCGCCTTTGTTGATCCAGTCGGCCCACGATCCGGTCCCGGTCGCTGCCGCGTAAACGCTGTTGGCCAAGGCCGGCAGAATGACCAGCGCGATGATGAGCGCCTTGTTCCGGGTCACGGCCATCGCCATGAGTGGGAACAGCACATAGCAGAACATCTCGGCGGACAGCGACCAGCTCGGAAAATTGAAGGTCAGGCGTGCGCCGTCGATGGCGTGGAGCAACAGCAACTGGGCCGGCAGGTCGGAAAACGGATAGCGGGTGGGGTTATCGGTCCTGGCGATGCCGAAATGCAGCGCCAGCGCGAGGACGACGTAGAACGCCAGCGTCGCCAGATGCAGCGGATAGATCCGCGCCAGGCGACGCCAGAGGAAACGTCCGATCGAAAGGGGATCGCCGACGCGACCGAGATATTGGCTGGCGATGACGAAGCCGGAGACCACGAAGAACAGGTCGACGAACAGGTTGAAGTGCCAGGTGTGGTCGACCATGAATTGCCCGGCCGGGGTGTCCTTCACATAGTCAGAATAGTGCAGGATCACCACGGCGCACGCTGCGATGATCCGCAGCGCGTCAAGGTTTCGTGTGCTGTTGGTGGTGTCCTGCAAGCAGCTATCCCGGCTCAAATCTTGGAAAGAAGCGACATCGTCACGGCATCGATCGTTACGGCGTTTCGCTCTGGTAGGAAGGCGTCGCTGGAATCTGCCGCCCGGCGAGCCGGGCGATGAGTTCGATCACCGCGCCGCGGTCCGACGCCGCGAGGGTATTCCAGCGCTGCAGGTTCTGCATGGCGAGCGTCGTATGCTGCGTGCGCCAGGAGGGAAGCGACATGGCGGCGGCGATCTGTGCCGCCGCAGCGGCGGGATCTGACGGTGCAATGAAGACCCCGGAGGCGCCGAGGACCTCGCGAAAAACCGGGGCATCAGGTGCGATGACCGGCAGGCCGCCATATTGCGCTTCCAGCAGCGGCAGGCCGAGGCCTTCGTCATGCGACGTGCAAATGAAGAGGTCTGCGGCGTCGACGATCTCGCGGACGCGGTCGGTGGTCTGATAGCCATGCAAGGTCACGCCGGGACTGGCTTCCAGGATGCGCCAGTCGTCGCCCCATCCCTGCCGCCCGACGATATCCAGCGTCGCGCCCGGAAATCCCTGGGCCCGCAGCGCCGTGACGATGCTGGCTGCCGCGACGAAGTTCTTGCGCGGCTCGACGGTGCCCAGCGATACCAGACGCAGCGGTCGTGGCTCCGCGTCGCGCCCGGACCGCTGAGCCGATTGGAGATGGAAGACATCTCGCACCGGTGGCCGGTACAGGGTAATCTCGGCATCCTCCCTGCAATGCGCGGTCAACTTGCGCCGGGTGTCGCTGGAATTGGTGAGGAAACGGGGATAGTGGCGGAGCGCAAGCTTGAACGGCGCCGCCATATACAACCGGGCACGGGCGTTGAGGTCGGCGCGGCGCGACAACAGGAAGTCGTCGTGGATGTAAGGCAGCACGCGGGATGCGAACGGCAGCAGCAATGGGCTCGGCGGAAAGCCCGGGCAGAGCAGGATCGAAGACGACGTCGCCAGCCGCCACGGCAGGCCGAAGGTCTGAGTGGCGACCATTTGCGCCGTGCCGTGCGACGTGACGGGCTCGACGTCGAGCGACGCCAGCGCTTCGCGGGAGAACAGTTCCAGCGTGATGCGCTCGAGGCCGGTGACGTGACGTCCCAGATGGGTGTGGTCGACATAGATCGCCATGCTTGTCCTGATCTCGGCCATTACGCCGGAATGGGCCGTTGTCTGGCGCGAGGGTGGGAAGCTGCTGCAGCCGACCCGCGTCGCGGGTCGTCTGGCAGCAGCAGCGTGATCAGAGCGATGAACTGCGCGAACTGGATGTTCTTCGATGAAAAGCTGACTGAACTCGCCGCAATCATCAGGATCAGCAGCACGATGGCCCAGGCCGCCCTGCCTGACCGCTTGAGAATCTCGACGAAGAGACACACCAGTCCCACGGTCAGCAACGCGGTGTGAACGATGCCGAACTGCACGGTGCTGGAGACCCAGAAATTCTCGATGCCATAGTTCAGGCCAAGCTGCGACTGCAGTGCATTCACCCGGACCGGATTCGGACCCAGGATCAGTTCGTGCCAGTCGAAGTGCGACAGCAGGTTGAAAGTCGCGTATCGCGCCAGTGTGCTGCCCTTGTCCGACGAAAACCGCAGCAGCATCTTGTCGAAGATGCCGAGATCGAGCGCGGCGAAGATGCCTGCGATGGCCACGAACAGCAGGCACAGCGCAACAATGGCCACGAGCAGGGACGTCCGCTTGCCGCGCAGCAGCTTGAAGGCTTCGACCAGCGCGAGGCAGCCCAGAATCGCAAGGACCGTCATCAGCGCGGTCCGGCCGCCGAACGCCATCAGCGATCCCAGGCTCACCGTGATCAGCGGCAGGCGAAGCGCGATCGGCGGGCAGAGCGCCGGCCGCAGCACCAGGGCCAGCACATAGGCGGCGACGACACCGGACGCCGTCAGCGGATGGCCAAGAAACGCCGAGGCGCGCCATTCGCCGAGCACGACGACGCTGCCGAGCGTCAATGGAATCAACCGATGAGCTGAGAAATATTCATAATAGCCAAGCACGACGTTCAGGAGGATTGTGGCGTGGATCACCCACACCAGCCAGCTCTTCTGGCGATCCGAGAGGCGCCAGATCACCAGGCACAGCATGACCGGCAGCAGGAAGGTGTCGATGATGACTGTGAACGGGCGCTCCAGCACGAACATCTGCACCAGCAAGGCGAGCCAGCAGAACAGATAGACCAGCACCAGTTTGGATTGCGACAGTGTCCGGTTGATCTCGCCGACCGGATCGCCGTTGCGGACCAACAACAGAAGCGACGCCAGCGCTACGGCATAGGTTGCAGGATGCAGCTTCTCGTAAAAGCCGCCGCCATTGGTCAGGTAATGGATCTTCCAGTTGGTCAGCATCGCCGACGAAATCGCGAACATTGACGCGACGGCCAGCAGCATCAGTGTGGACACCATCGTATCGACGAGACGGACGGCCGGGAACGGAGTGGAACGGACAGCCGGACCAGGCCGGCCGGGGCCAGCCGCGAATGGCGCCCGCCGATCATGCGCACTGTCATGCCCGGCCAAACTGCTCAACGGACTCACCGTGCAGCGCTCGCCGCGGCAGCGCTGCCATAAGGCTTCAGATACGCCGAACTGCGGTAGTAGTCATAAAACTGCAGCTTGTTGAGGTCGACCCGCGTCAGCACCGTGCCGAGGATGCGGTCGTGGACCGGCGCAAGCAGGTTCATCGTATGTGCCACGACCTCGCGCGGGGTCTGATCCCAGGCCAGCGCAAGCACGATGCGATCGGCGAGTTCGGCCAGCGCACGGCCGTCCACCAGAGGTACCAGCGGCGGGGAGTCGATGATGATCAGTTCATAGCGCTGGCGCAGATGGTCCATCAGATCCGCGATGCGTTCCGAGAACATCAACTCGGTGATGGAATCGTCGTCCTTGACTACCGGCGACGGCAGAATCGAAAGGCCGGTACTACGATCCAGAAGCAGCGCCTGCTCCAGCGATGCCTGGCCCATCGCGACCTGCAGCAACCCGACGTCGGCATTGGGACAAAGTGCGCGCGTCAGGCCGGGATTGCGGAGATCGGCATCGATCAGCAGCGTCGTGATGCCGAGGGTGGCCAGCGACAGCGCCAGATTGGCGGCGAGCGTGGTCTTGCCTTCGCTTTCGAGAGCGGAGGTCACCACGACGATCTTGACAGGATCGACACGCAACGCGCGCTGAATGGCGAGCCGAACCGCGCGGATCGCCTCGGCGAAGAATGTGCCGGGTTCCTCGATGGCGTAGCGCATCAGGGGCGGCTGCAGCGATGGCGGCAACAGCCGTACGGTGCGAGGGTCGTGGTTGTCGAGGTCACTGCGTCCACGTTTGGCGCGGCCGGCAAGTTCGCGCACGCCGATCAGGGGCAGGGCCGCCAGCGCCGGCAGCCCGGAAAGTTGCTCCGCCTGCTCGAGGGTCTTCACACGGCCGTCGAGATAGTCGATGAGGAACGCCAGCACGGTCCCGGCACCAAGGCCCAGCATCATGGCAAGACCCAGGATCAGCGTCGTCTTCGGCGACGACGGCCGGATCGGAATGCTGGCCTTGGTGACGACGCGGGAGTCCGGCATTTCCAGACTTTCCTGCGCCGACGCCTCCTTGTAGCGGGCGAGATAGGATTCATAGAGCGTGCGGTTGGCCTCGGCCTCGCGCTGAAGTTCGTGCAGGCGAACCTGGGCCTGGCCGGACTGGCTCGACACGCCCTGCAGCTTGTCGAAGCTCTCCTTCAGCGAGGTCTCGCGGGACAGCGCGATGTCATAGTCATGTTTCGTGCTTTGCAGGATGCGCTGGATTTCCTCATTGATGAGCCGCTGGGTGTCGGCCAACTGGGCGCGGGCATTGGCGACGAGCGGATGACGCGGGCCATATTTGCTGGAAAGATCGGCGCTGTTCTTGGCGATGTCGGCATATTGGGTGCGCAGCTTGGAGACCATTTCCGAGGAGATCACCGCGTTGATGCCGCCGGGATCGCCGCCGGACTTCGCCATCTGCTGCACCTGGTCGAATTTGGCGCGCGCCTCGGCCGTTTGAACACGTGCGGAGATCAGCTTGTTGTTGAGGTCGGTGATTTGCTGATCGTTCACAGTGACGCCCTGTGACACCGCAAGATTATTGGCGGCGCGATAGTCCTCGACAGCCTGTTCCGAGGTTCCCACGCGGGATTTCAACGCCTCGATCTGGCCGTTCAGCCAGTTCGCCGCAATCCGCGTCGCGTCATACTTCGCACGAACCTGCTCTTCGAAATATCCTTCGGCGATCGCGTTGGCGATGGCGGCGGATTTCTCCGGCACCTGCGAGCTGACATTGATGTCGACCAGGAAGGTTGTACCCTGCCGTGTCACTTTCATGCGGCGCTGAAGAATTTCGACGGATCGCGATCGGGCCGTATCGGCCGGATTTGAGCCGGTCGCAGGGGAGTTGCTGCCGAATAGGCCCTTGATGGGATCGAGCAGTCCGGGCCGCGGCATGAATTCCGGATCGTTGGCCAGTTTCAGCTTGTCGACGACGCGTTGCAGGATCGCGACCGACTGGATCAGCAACGTCTGGCTCTCGATCGTTGCATCGTCCGTGCCGAAATTGGACAGCACCGCCTGATTGGTCTCGACCACATTAGCGCGGCGAGGGTCAACCAGCACGGTCGATGTCGCTGTATACAGTGTGTCGACGCTCGTGACATAGGCTGCAGCCAGCGCGACCAGCACAAGCGGTATCAGCGCGACCGTTCTCCAGCGTCGACGCAGGATGCGGGTCATCTCACGCAGATCGACCGTCGGATTGTTCCAATCCTGAAGGGCCGGCGTCGCCGGTTCTTCCGGCGCTCGATAGATCGTGTCAGAACTGCGCAGTAACATTGAGCCCCACCTGGTGTTTGTCGTAGCTGAATGCCGGGTTGTCGCTGTTGCGGTCGGAGTATCGATGGAACAGGGAAATCGAGCCAAATCGGTTCACGAGATATTTGACGCGGGCATCGGAAGTAACAACGGTGTCCTTGCGGCTTTGCCCGAAGAAGCGGTCGGTCTCATAGGTGCCGGCAAGCGAGAGAACGACATTTCGGCGCAATTCGTAGTCGGCTCCGAGCTGCAGCGCGTTAGCCTGCACCCCGGTCGAACTGGTGGCTGATGTTTCGGTCACGATCTGCTCTGCCCGGAAGTGGAGATCGAGCAATTTGGTGGGGCGCCACGTCAGTTGTGCGCGATACGAGGGACCCTCGATCACGCCGATGGCAGCATCGCTGTACTCCTGCCGCGCATAGCCGGCGCCGATCTCGCCGGTGACGAGATGCGTCAACCCTATGGTGACGCCGGACAGCGCCCGATATCCCTGCGAATCCAGCGATTGCGCGGCGGTACCGCGAATGTTTCGCTGGTTGCCCTCGACGCCGGCAAACCAGCCGAGCACGGGTGAAAACGCGTAGTCGAGCCGGCCATGAAGCGCATAGATCTGGCCGTCGCGACCGTCCTGGTTGATGATGCTGCCGTCCTGCGCCTGTGTCGATCCGTAGTCGTAGGAATCGACGCTGATGCCGATCGATGCCGCGAGCCGGTTGAACTCCTTGCGAACGCTGACATCGCCCGACAGCAGGTTGTATGGCGTGGGCGAAATTGCATTCACCGGAGAACTCAGCGTGCCGACGCCCTCGTTCAGATGCGCGATCTGGAAGCTGGTCAGGATGGCGAGATCGTGGGAGACGTCATACCAGGCGTTGCCCTTCAGACTGGCATTCGTCTGGTTCAGGCTCGAATTCTCATTATAAATTGTCGAGGCTGTATCCAACTTGATATCAATGCCGTGCCGCTCCCAAAGCGTATGCGCGCGCAATGACGGCGCGATGACGGCGGCCACGTCGGCGCGCTTGTCGGCATTCGATGAAAAGACGTTACTGTCGTAGAAGGTGCCGGAGATCAACTGCGGATTGAACATCCAGGAGCCGTAGCGAATGCCGACGGGTTCATATCCCGGCTGCTGTCTTTGCTTCACGGGCATGTCCTCCGGCGGCACTTCGTCGCGCATATCCGGCGGGGTCAGATCGGGCAGGCTGGACGGCTCGAATACCTTTTGGGCATTCCAGGGGGCGGCGACGATTTCGAACGTGGACGGAATCACCTGCGCGCCTGCCGGCGAGGAAAGACCGAGCGCAATTGCGGTCAAGCCTGTGGCGATCCCGTGCTCGCGTCCAAGCGAGACTGTCGCGCGTGTCGATCTCTCGCGATCAAGCAAGGCGTCCGGGCACGTCAACGCTTGAGTCATCCAGTTTCCCTGGTGAGGAAGCGATCAGGCACACGGTCTGATTGCCTCGAAAAATCCAGCACCGCCAGAAAGAGTGCGAGCCTGCACTGATTGCGACGGTCATCTGAATCATGGAGTTAAGGTTCAACGGAACGAAGCATCGTTGTTGAGGACATGTGTTGTCGATCAGCGCTTCTGCGCTGCAACATCATGCACATCGTAAAGAGACGACACTATGGCAGGGTCCGCTACCGGTCTTTTGGCGGTACTCGCGCAACGTGATGGATGCGATAGCGGAGATCGCCTAAAAGTAGCGCTCGGGAATCCGAATGTTGTCGCCGGGAAACACTCTCACCGGCGCGTCCAGAGGGTAGACCTCTTCTGTAGCGCCACCGGCGCGACGCAGGAACACCTTGTTTTCGTTGGCCCGATAGGTGAAGCCGCCGGCGCTGGCGACCGCGTCGAGAATCGTCATGCCAATCCGGTAAGGGTACTCGCCACTCTTCTTGACCTCGCCGAGAATATAATAGGGACGATACAGCGCAATCTCGATGTTGACGCGCGGATCCCGCACGATCCCCTTCGACAGGGCTGCCGCGACCGAACGCTCCAGCTGCCCGGTTGTGAGGCCCGCTGCACGAATACGGCCAGCCAAAGGAATCGATGCGTAGCCGCCGCTGTCGATCTCGTATTCGCCGGAGATGTCGGCCTCGCCATACACCTTCAGACGAATTCGGTCAGTCGGTCCAAGCTTGTAGCTGCCTGTCGCATCTCCGGATACCTGCTTTGTCTGGGCGATGGCTGCGGTCGGGGAACTTGCGCCACCGATAGCGAGCATGAAAAACAGGCACAAGCCCGCGACGCTGAATGGCCGTTGCAACATCATAATGTCCTGCGCGAATGATCGACCTGGGTGAGGCGATTGACGAAAGGCGGATACTAGCCGCGCAAAAGAGGCAAAAGCATGTGAGCGAGCGCGTCCAGGTTCCATCCGCGCTACAGGAACATGATGGCGTCTCCCTCAATGGCGATGCACGTCAGGACGCCGGATCGCCATGCACCGGTATCGATATTGACCCGGTTGCTGCGAATGTCGGGATGCGGAACGGGCGTGTGACCGTGCACGATGTATTTGTCGTGGCTTTGGGTGGCGTTGAGAAATTCGTCGCGAATCCACATCATGTCATTCGGTCTCTGCAATTCGAGTGGCACGTCAGGGCGGATACCCGCGTGCACGAAGAGAAAGTCTCCGCAGCAGTAGCTGTTGCGGAGACACTGCAGGAAAAGATCGTGCGCTCGTGGAAAGCGCTCGTGGAACTGGCGATGCAGGATCTCCGGCATCTGCTGCTCAGCCTCGGAAATCCCGTACGAGGCCAGCGTTTGCGCCGCGCCGAGCGGCAACCACTCCGCCAGCGTGGCGGGATCGCGGAGGAATGCTTCCAGCATGGCTTCATGATTACCGCGAAGGCATACCGCGCGGCTTTCGACCAGCCTGGTTGCCAGCAGATCGATCACTCTGCTCGAATCGGGACCACGGTCGATGTAGTCGCCGAGATAGACCTCGGCCGAATAGCGGATGGGTCTGCGCCGCAGGTCATCATCGATCCGCGCAACGACTTCGGCGAGGAGGTCTGCGCGACCATGAATGTCGCCGACAGCGTAGATACGGGTTTGCGCCGGGAGCGATGCGCGGAGGGGGGACGGGATAGTGGCGAAACGCTGTTCCATTGCGGGAGTGTCGTCACGGATCGCCGCTGCGGTCAATCGTCGCCGGTGGTTCGAAGCCCCAAGTGCGGGCATCTCGTGAAGGGAAGGACGAGCGAAGCAGCGGAGTCGTTGTCTATGGGAATCTAGAAGAAGATCAGGCGGGCGGCCACGATGGCGACGATCCAGGCGATGGCATTCGCCAGTATGAAGCGGTTTCTCAGCCTGCGTCGGGAAAGCTCGGGTTCCGTGGGGCGCGCTGGCTCCGAATGAAACTCTGACGGTTCCTTATCGATGGATGGCGCAGCCAGGGGTGAGTCCGGGGCTAGCGGATCGGCATGCTGCGTCGTTCGAATCGTTCTGAGCCTGGCGATCATGGAGGAGCCGACGCGCTAGAGGCCTGATTAAATTGGCACAATGATGTGTATCGCTTAGTTCTTGATGAATGCTGAATTGAACCGGTGGCCTTTCGCACCTTGGTCGGTCCTGCGTGTCGCGTGTGTCGCATCCATGCTGCTATCGCGAATGTGCATGACAGGATCACAGTGGACGCAGCGCAGTTTTCAGGCAGACAGCCTAACCGTCTCAATTTGCAAATCAATCGTCGCGTTGCGGGGGCAAGCAAATGTCGCGCTGCAAACAATGGGGCAGCGGCTAACGCTGCAGCGCCGCATTTTGCTCATCAAGTTGCGAAAGGCTGAGCGAAGAATTGCTGCAGATGTTCCGCGGCGGTTTTGCTCTTCGATCGCGTCGTCGGAATCTGACGATGGTTCCGTTAGACGATAGTGCGTGCTGCCGTTCTCGGAATTCCCGAGGTCCAACAGAAAGCGAGCGCAATGGTCTCGACATTCTCAATAGCCCGTTTCAATCAGGACAATACCACGTCGCATTGGGAAAAGCGGCGTTTGATATCGGTTCGTCCTGTTGAATATGCCGGTCGTGTCAGGCGCCGGATCCAGCGCGGCGTAGCGCCGGCCCGGGCGGAGCCGTCCACTTCGATCGGGAAACGGGTTTTCGATGTGACGATGGCGAGCGCGGCACTGCTGTTCTTTGCGCCGCTCTGGATCGCGGTCGCGATAGCCATCAAGGCGACGTCGCCCGGGCCAGTGCTGTTCCAACAGTATCGCTACGGCTACCGGAACCGATCCTTCAAGATCTACAAGTTCCGCTCGATGCGGAGCGATGCCTGCGATGCCGGAACCCGGCAGGCGGTGCAGGGCGATTCCAGAGTCACCCGCGTGGGAAAGATCCTGCGAATGACCAGCCTCGATGAAATTCCCCAGCTGATCAATGTCATCAAGGGCGATATGTCACTGGTCGGACCACGCCCCCACGTTCCCGGCATGCTCGCCGCGGATGTACCGTATGAACATCTCGTGCCGTATTACTTCCAGCGGCATACCACGCGACCGGGAATCACCGGTCTTGCACAGGTGAGCGGATGCCGGGGCAGTACGGTCGAGCCGGAGCTTGCGATTGCGCGGATCGACTACGACCTCGATTATATCGAGAAATGGTCGTTGCGCATGGACATCGCCATTATCGTTCGCACCATTCGCCGTGAGTTTCTGTCGGGCAGCGCGTTCTGAAGAAACGACCATGAAGTCATCGTTCGCGCGCAGAACACTCTGCGTCGCCTGAAATGACGCAGGTCAAGCGAGGGTTGGAGGCTGCCGAAAGCGCCTGCAAGCCGTTCGAATGTGTGACAATACGAAGGGGATCAACGATGAATACCAAGCAGCGAACGAAAGCATTTCTAAAGCAGAGCTTTCCCTCCATCTGGCTGCAGTGGCATTTTGCCCACCGGCCGAAGACCGCAGAGCGTGAGCTGTCATACCTTGGAAAGATCGTGCCGCGCGGCGCCCGGACCGTCGACGTCGGGGCAAATTGCGGACTCTACACGCGGCTCCTGGCGCGCCTTTCAACGCAGGTCGACGCCTTCGAACCGTCGCACGACATGGCCGGATTGCTGCGCCGAACCTCGGCTGCGAATGTGACCATCCATGAAGTCGCCTTGTCGGACCAGAATGGCGAGGCGGAACTGTTCATTCCGCAGGGTGATACCGGCTCGGTGCATGGCCTCGCGTCGCTGGAGCCGCAGCTGCAGTCGTCGATCGACCGCGTCATATCCATCAATGTGCCGAAAGCCCGCCTCGACACCGTTGTCGATGGCGACGTCGCATTTGTGAAAATCGACGTGGAGGGCCATGAGCTGAGCGTTCTCCACGGCGCAACTGGCCTGATCGATCGCTGCCAGCCGGTGTTCCTGGTCGAGGCGGAGGATCGGCATCGTGCGGAGGCGACCAGATCGGTGTTCGAATTCTTTCAGGCCAGGTCCTACCGCGGCTTCTTCCTGAAGGACGATCAGATCATTTCGGTCGATCAGTTCAGCTCCGAGCAGTTGCAGAATGCGAGCGCGCTGTTGCCGAATGGCGGTCGGAAGGACGGTCGATCCTATGTCAACAATTTCTTCTTCTTCCCGCGTCATCTCGACGGAGAGTCAATCCTGGCCAGTTGATCCTGAGGCCCGCGGGCCTCCAGACCAAATTGTGCCGGACGGCGAACCAGCTATCAGACAGGACTTTGAATGCATATTGCCATAGTGGGCGCCGGCTATGTCGGGCTCGTCTCGGGGGCGTGTTTCGCCGACTTCGGACATAACGTCACTTGCGTCGATAGTGACGAGCAGAAGATTGCCAAGCTGAACATCGGAGAAATCCCGATCCACGAGCCGGGACTTTCCGAGCTCGTCACCGCCAACATCAGGCAGGGGCGGCTGCACTTTGTGAGCGATATGAAGGCGGCGGTCGAGAATGCGGAGGTCGTCTTCATTGCCGTGGGAACGCCGTCGCGTCGCGGCGATGGCCATGCGGATCTGTCATACGTTTATGCGGCGACGCGCGAGATCGCAGGATTTCTCTCGGAGTCCGCGGTTGTGGTCACCAAGTCGACGGTGCCGGTCGGCACCGGCGATGAGGTCGAACACATCATCCGCAGCGCGAATTCCAACAAGGACGTTGCCGTGGTCTCGAATCCGGAGTTTCTGCGCGAAGGTGCAGCCATCCGGGATTTCAAGCATCCCGATCGGATTGTCATCGGCACCGATGACGTACGTGCGCGAAAGGTCATGGCCGAGGTCTATCGGCCGCTTCATCTCAACGAGTCGCCGATCCTGTACACTGATCGACGGACGGCGGAGCTGACCAAATATGCGGCGAACGCCTTTCTTGCCACGAAAGTCGCATTCATCAACGAGATCGCCGATCTTGCGGAGAAGGTCGGTGCGAACGTGCAGGAAGTGGCGCGGGGCATTGGTCTGGACAATCGAATCGGCCTCAAGTTCCTCCATGCGGGGCCGGGCTTTGGCGGATCGTGCTTTCCCAAGGATACGCTCGCACTCATCAAGACCGGGCAGGACAATGAGGCGCCGTTGCGCATCATCGAGACGGTGGTCGCCGTCAATGACCAGCGCAAGCGTGCGATGGCCCGCAAGGTGGCCGGCGCCTTCGGCGGCAACATCCGCGGCAAGTCCATCGCCGTCCTCGGTGTCACGTTCAAGCCGAATACCGACGACATGCGCGATGCCCCGTCCATTCCGTTGATCACGGCGCTGCAGGATATGGGGGCGGTCGTTCGCATCTACGATCCCGTCGGCATGGAGGAAGCCAGGAAGGTGTTCGACAACGTCACCTTCTGCGACAGTGCCTATGAATGCGCCACAGGCAGTCATGCACTGGTGATTGTCACGGAATGGGAGCAGTTCCGGGCGCTCGACCTGAAGGAGCTGGCGTCGATCATGGCCTGCCCGGTCATAGTGGATCTGCGCAACATCTATTCCCCGGACGAAGTGACCCGCAACGGTTTCCTGTATTGCGGTGTCGGCCGGCCAAGCCCTCTTGCCTACTGAACGTCACCCTCTGCAGTACGGAAGACGCGTGCCGTGCGATGGACGAGGGTGGTTCACGGCATCGTCCTACGGCAAATTGTCTCGGACGAAGATCTCGATGCGGATCCGTTCCTGGTCGGGAATGATCGGATCCCCCAGGCAATGCGCGAGCAGAATGCGGGCCGCGGAGCGGGCCTCGTGGCCGGGATCCTGGTTGATGATGGCGTCGATGGTACCGCTCAGCAGGAAGCGCCGCGCGTCAGCCGTCAGTTCATGCGCGATCCAGACGATGTCGCGCGCGCGGCCGGAGGCCTCCAGCACCGAGGCGATGCCCTCGTTGCCGGCGCCGGCATTGTAGAGCCCGACCAGGTCGGGATGTTCGCGCAGCAGGGCCGCGGTGAGGGCGCTGTTCTGCTCGCGGTCGTCGCGGCCTTCGCCGGTCGGCAGCGCCACGAGATCGGGATATTCGCCCGACAGCACCTGATGGAAGCCGAAATGCCGCTCGGCGTGGTCGCGCAGCGACATCGAGCCGACGATGATGCCGATCTTGCCCTTTCGCCCGCCAAGGAAACGTCCCATCAGTGAGGCGGCGGTGCGGCCGGCGGCGGGGTTGTCGACGCCGACATAATGTGCGCGCCGCGATGATGGTGCGTCGGAGACCAACGTGACGACATGGACGCCGCGCGCGACGAGGTCGTCGATCGCAGCCCTCACGCGCGTATGGTCGAGCGCGACGGTGGCAATGCCATGGTAATCCGGCGACAGCCGGTCCAGCGCTTCCGCCAGTGCATTCGGATCGAATACGTCCACATGCATCATGTCGATATAGCCGTTCTGGCTCGCCAGCCAGTCGGACGCACGCTCGACCTGCGCGGAGAGGTTTGACATGAAGCTGTTGGCGTTGGAGGGCAGCAGGAAGGCGAAGCGGTAGCTCTCGTTTCGCGCGAGCCGCATCGCGGCGGCATTGGCGCGATAGCCGAGCTTGGCAACCGCCATTTCGACGCGGGCGATGGTCCGTCCGCGCACGCCTTCGCGCCGGTTGACGACGCGGTCTGCCGTGGCCAGGGACACGCCGGCTTCGCGGGCGACGTCCTCGAGCGTCGCCCTGCGGCCCGATATGCGCTGGTCTTCCACGTGCTCGCCTTCCGTCGTCACCGCGCGGCCCACAACATGCCGCGGGTCATCAGGGTTCTGATTTCCGGGACGTCGAGTTCATAGGCGCGGTGGCCCAGCGACGAATAGAACACGCGTCCCTCGCCGAACCGCTTCTTCCACACCACCGGCATGACAACGCCTTCGATCCAGGGGGCATGGTCGGCGTTGAAGGTGGTGGTGGCCAGCACGTCGATGGCCGGATCTATATGCATGTAATACTGCTCTGATCTGTGTTCGAAGCTGTCGATCCCGGCCATCACCGGATCGTCGGGGCGGGTGACGTCCACCTTGTAATCGATGATATTGCCGGGATGAGCAACCCACTGGCCGCCGCACATGAACTGGTAATCGACGGAATCGCGAAATGCATCGGCCATGCCGCCGTGATGGCCGGCCAGGCCGACGCCGCCCTTGACCGCCTCGCACAACGCCAGCGCCTCCGGCTTCTCGATCTTCGACATGGTATAGATCGGAATGATCAGGGACAGGTCCCTGATCGCCGGATCGAGAAAGACCTCCGTGCTGGTCTCGATCCTGACGCTGAAACCTTCCGCCTTCAGCCAGCCCCGTATCATCGAGGCGCACAGGTCCGGATCGTGGCCGGGCCAGCCGCCCCATACAATCATCGCTTCACGCATCGTTCTATCCTTATCAGTCGATCTGTCCGGTCGGCAGTCCCGGCGGCAACATCGCCGGTCTCTCGACGGTGGTTTGGAGGTTGACGCGTCGTCCTTCGTCCGACGAGATCTGGAACGCCTCCATGGCCTCCAATACGTGCAGCGCCAATGCGCCGCTGGCGCGGTGCGGCCGGTCGTTGACGATGGCCGATGCCATGTCGGCGACGCCGATGGAGCGGAATTCGCCCTCGGTATTGCCGTGGCTATAGGGCTGCGTTTCCCATTCGCCGCCCGTCCTGGCGACACTGACCTCGCCGCCGAAGCGGTTGGGATCGGGCACCAGAAGGCTGCCGGCAAGACCGTAGATTTCGATCGGCGCGTGCCTGTGCTTGGGTACGTCGAAACTCATGGTGATGGAGACCACCGCGCCGGAGACGAATTCGAGCGTGCCGGTGACATGGGTCGTGACCTCGACGGGGATCATCGTGCCATTGAGCGGCTGGCTGGTGATGAGACGTTCGAGCCGCGGCTTGGTCGCGCTGCCCATCACGGAAGCGATCGGGCCCAGCAGTTGCACCAGATCGGTGATGTAATAGGGGCCCATGTCGAGCATCGGTCCGCCGCCGCGCAGGTAATAGAAGCCGGGCGCCGGATGCCAGCGTTCGTGGCCGGGACAGGCGAAGATGGCGGTGCCGGCGACCGGGGTGCCGATGGCGCCGTCGTCGATCAGTTTTCGCGCTGTCTGATGGCCGCCACCGAGGAACGTATCCGGCGCACAGCCAACCCGCAGATTCTTCCGGGCGGCAAGATCCATCACCTTGCGGGCCTCGACCATGTCGACGCCGAGCGGTTTTTCGGAATGCACATGCTTGCCGGCATTCAGCACCGCGAGGCTGACATCGGTATGGGCCAGCGGCACGGTCAGGTTGACCACGATTTCGATATCGTCGCGCTTAAGCAGCTGGTCGACCCGCATGCCGGGCACGCCGAATTCCTTTGCCCGCGCTTCGGCCGGAGCGGAGCGCATGTCGGCGACCGCGCGCAGCTCGATGTTGGAAAACTGCTTCATCGCGGTCATGTAGGCCTTGCTGATGACGCCGCAGCCGATGACGCCGATGCCGACTTTTCTCATAAGAACTCCGCTTCGATGGTTCGATCTTGTTGTTGTTCGGTCGATGTGAAGGCTCAGCCCTTGACCGCCCCGGCGGTGAGGCCGGCGACGATGTGCTTTTGCGCAAACAGGAACAGCACGATGGTCGGCAGGATGGTCAGGGTGACGAAGGCCAGGATCAGGTGCCATTCCGAGGAGTATTCGCCCTGATACACCATGATGCCCAGCGGCCATGGGTAGAGATCGTCGCTGTTCAGCATGATCAGCGGGATCAGGTATGAATTCCAGCTGTTGACGAAGACGATCGTGCCGACGGTGGCGAGGATCGGGCGCGACAGCGGCAGCGTCACATAGCGGAAGAAGTCGATGTAGCTGCAGCCGTCGACCAGCGCCGCTTCCAGCAGCTCATAGGGAATGTCCCTGAAGAAGCGCCGCAGCAGGAGAATGCTCATCGCCAGCGCAAAGGCCACCTGCGGCAGCACGACGCCGAAATAGGAATCGAGCAGGCCGAGATCGCGCACCTTGATGAACAGCGGCAGGATCGCCGTCGCCGCCGGAAACAGCAGCCCCATGGTGATGTAGCTCATCAGCATATTGCTGCCGAAAAACCTGATCTGTGCGAATACGAAGGCGGCCATCGAGGCTGCGATCAGCGTCAGGATCACCGTCAGCGTCGAGATGATCAGGGAGTTGCCGAGCAGCTGCCAGTAGCGTTTCGACAGCAGGATGCCGCCGTAGTTTTGCCATTCCCAGGTCTGAGGCAGGCCGAACGGGTTGGTGCGCAGCTCGCCGATCGACTTGAAACCGCCGAGCACGGTTGCGATCAGGGGCGTTGCGACGAAGACCGCCACCACGGTGAGGAACAGCACCTTGCCGAGGGCGACACGGTCGAATCCGCGGTCCGAGAATGCGACCTGATCACTCATCGCGCATCATCCAGCGTTTGTAGGTGAAGGCGAAGGTGACGCAGATCAGGAACAGGATCACGCCGACCGCGCTGCCAAAGCCGACGCGCATCCGCATGACGCCGAAGGTGTAGAGAAAGCTCACCATGGTATGTGAAGAATCCGCGGGCCCGCCGCGGGTCAGCGGCATGATCAGGTCGAACAGCTGCAGCGAGCCGACGATGGCAAAGAACGCCGAGAGCCGGATGGTCGGGTAGAGCAGGGGAAGGACGATGTAGCGCAGGTTCTGCCAGCGCGTGGCGCCGTCGATCTGGCCAGCCTCGACCAGATTGCGGTCCATGCCCTGCAGGGCGGCGATGAACAGCATCATGTGGAAGCCGAAATACTTCCACACCACCACGATCAGGATCGCCAGCATCGAGGTCTGCGGGCTGGCCAGCAGATGCGGCGCCTCTGCGCCGAACATCCGGAAGATGGCGGCGAGCAGGCCGTAGTCGCCGTCATAGACGAAGGAGAAGATGAGTCCGGTGGCGATCTCGGCCAGGATATAGGGCATGAAGAACAGCATGCGCAGCGCCACCGCGCCGCGGAACTTGTTGGCCAGGATGAGGGCCAGCGACAGGGCCAGCGGCAGCTGGACCAGCAGCGAGACCACGATGATCAGGATGTTATTGCGGAAGGCGAGGCCGAAGGCGCGGCTGTCGAACACGAAGCGGTAGTTGTCGAGCCCGATCCAGTTCTTCGGCGTGCCGAAACCGTTCCAGTTGAAGCCCGAATACCACGCGGCCTCGACCACCGGCGTCACCACGAACAGCGTGAACAGCAGCAGCGCCGGCGGCAGGAACAGGAGCACCGCTGTGAGTTTTCCGGACTCGAACGGCCGGCGCATGGTGAACGGGCGCATCGAGGGGCCGATGGCGTGGGGATTGAGCAGGGTCATGGGGCGGGCGAGGGGAGCGGTTGCCGCATGAATTGCTCATCGCCGCCTTCCCGGGGAAGCGGAGGAAGAGAGACGCGTCGATGAGCCTCCCTCATATCAGTTGCCCTGCTTGAATGCTTCCTGGATCGCCTTGGCGGCCGCTTCAGGCGTCATGCTGCCGCCGGCGATTTCGGCGGTGACGTCGTTGACGACCCGGCCGACGGAGGGGCCGAGGCTCTGGTCGTAAAAGTTCTGATGATATTTCGACTTCGCGAGATTCTGCGCGATGGTGCGCATCAACGGACTCGCGAGGCCTTCGTCGGCGCCCTGGTAGACCGGGATCAGGAAGTTTCCGGCAGCGAGCTTCTTCTGAACGTCCTGCGAGACGAAATATTTCAGGAACGTCACGGTTTCCTTGGGCGCGCCCTTGGTAACGAGCCAGCCATTGATTCCGCCCAGCGTATCGGTCGGATCGCCCTTGCCGCCGGCCACCGTGGGAAAATCGAACCAGCCGAGGTTGTCGTCGCTGATGCCCTTCTTGTCGGCCGCCAGTGCGCGTTGCGTATGATAGCTGGTGCTGATGGCCAGCGTCATCGCCGCTTTGCCGTCGCCGAAGGCGCCGATGGCCTGTGGATTCTTGAAGCCGAGAAAGCCGTTCTGGAACGGCGCGAGGTCGATCAGTTGCTTGAACAACTGTCCTGATTTGATGAAGGTGTCGCCGGCGAAGCCGCCGTTCTCGCCGCGCAAGGCGGCCTCGAAAGCCGGTTTGCCGCCGATGCGGACGGCCAGATAGGTCCAGTAGAAATGGATCGGCCATTTGTCGGCACCGCCGACCATCAACGGCGTGACGCCGGCGGCCTTGAGCTTCTTGACGGCACCGAGCAGGTCATCCCAGGTCTTGATGCTGGCGCCGTCGACGCCGCCCTTGGCCATCAATTCCTTGTTGTAGAGAAACCCGACCTGCGACTGCGCGAAGGGAATGCCGTAGATCTTGCCGTCCTGGGTAAAGGCGCTGACCGCCGCCGGCGCCAGATGATCCCTGGTGTCGCCGAGTGGCGCGGCGATGTCCTCGAGCACGCCGGCCTCGATCTGCGATTTCAACACGCCGCCAGCCCAGCTGTAGATGATCTGCGGCCGGTCCTTCGACTGCAGCATGCTCGGCAGTTTGGCCTTGTAGGCCTCGTTTTCGAGAAATTGCATCTCGATCTTGACGCCGGGGTTCTTGCTCTCGAAGTCGCGGGCGACGTCCTCCCAGATCTTCACCTGGTTCGGATTCACCTCAAGATGCAGCCATCGAATGGTGGTCTGCGCCGATGCGACGGATGCCGTCAGTAGCAACATGGCCGCCGCCACAGCGGCCCGTTTCAAGTGCCTCATGCCGTTCTCCCCGGTGTCGCCGCTTTTGAACCGTTCATCTTTTGATGAATCGTGCGCTCTTGACGGGCTCAGCCTAACCCGGCGATTTGAGGTGCGCAACTCATCGTTTGATGTGATGGCGTCGACGGGATATGGTGGAGGCGGTGTAGGGGCAGCGAGCGGCGACAAGGAGAAAACCATGGCGAGTGCAACGTCGAAGGGGGCGATCTATCCGGATTTGGCCAGCAAGACGGTGCTGGTGACCGGCGGCGGCACCGGCATTGGCGAGGCCATCGTCCGGCGTTTTGCTGCGCAAGGCGCCAGAGTCGCCTTCATCGACATCAAGGAAGCCGAGTCACACGCGCTGGCCAGGGAATTGTCGGAGCAAGGCGGCAGCGTTCGCTTCGAACATGCCGACCTCACCGATATCGCCGCGTTGCGCGCCGCGATCGGCGGGATCCGCGGCAAGCTGGGGCCAATCCAGATCCTCATCAACAATGCGGCGCATGACCAACGCCACGCCACGCTTGAAGTGACGCCGGAATTCTGGGACGACCGGATTGCCGTCAATCTCAGGCATCAGTTCTTTGCCGCGCAGGCGGTGCTGCCCGACATGATCGAGGCCAAGGCCGGATCGATCATCAATTTCGGTTCGACCTCATGGATGGTCGGGCAGGGCGGCATGGCCGCCTACACCGCGGCAAAGTCCGGCGTGCTCGGCCTGACGCGGTCGCTGGCACGCGATTTCGGCCCCTACAACATCCGGGTCAATGCCATTGCACCGGGCTGGATCATGACGCAACGACAGAAGGATCTCTGGCTCAATCCCGAGGCCGAAGCAGAATTGATGCGGCGGCAATGCCTGAAGCGTCATCTGGTGCCCGACGAAATCGCGCGGGCGACCTTGTTCTTTGCCTCCGACGAAGCGAGCGCCTGTACCAATCAGCAATATGTCGTTGACGGTGGCTGGGTGTGACGGCCGTCGCTCGGTGTGCAGTACCAGATGCAGGACCGATCTGGTTTGAGGCGTAGGCAGGACATCGACGTGCATCGGGTCATTCGCGCGTGGCGCAGCGTATCATCGCAATCTGTGCGATTGTGCTCGCCGGAGGGAACGCAGGCGTTCCTGTCGCCTTGCTCGTCACGAAATCATCCGGTTGATGTTGTGAAGCGTTAAGGTCGCCACCCGCCAAGGCCATCTCGAGCAACATCACCCTGAACGATTCCGCAGGCGCAACAGGTGCTTCTCGTTCGCCATTTTCCGCGACCAGCCAGCGGAGCATTCAGACCCGAAGTCGGGGCTCACACGCCCGGGACGGACTAACCGGTGGGACCGTCTACAGTCCATCCGCTTCACGACGCCTATCGGGACCATCACAATGGACATGCGCGACGAATGGATCGCCGCTTTGCGAGTCTGGGCCGTGAAGAGCGATTGCGTCCGCAGAGCGTCGATCGGGTGTTCGCTCCGGGCGCTTTCGAAAGTTAAATACGTATTTATTCGGGCAGTACCGGGAATTGCCTATCTCTTCGATATGAGACCTGCGCGAAGAAAATCCTGTATTTCCAGCGCGCGATGATTGCTTCGCATCCACGCCTGACGCTCCGAGTCATCTTGACTTCTACGGCAGCCTTCACAGCGGCTCGTCATCGAGGAAGCGCTTCAGCACATTGCCGGTCAGCCGGCTCACATTGTTTTGGTAGTTGGTGTGCGACAGCGCGCAGACCCAGGCGATGGAGCCGGTGGAAAAGACGCCGCCGCCATTGGTCGTCGGGAAGTAGGTGATGTCGGCCCGGACCTGGGCATTCTGGTCGCCCATGATGCCGCGATGCAGGGTGCGGACTTCCTCCGGCGTCGGCGTGCCGCCATAGCCGAGATTGTCGGCGGTGGCGAGCCATACGGTGCCGGGCGGTGTGCCGAGCGTGAACTCGACGCGGTCGACCTCGACGCCGGCGGCGCCGTTGCCGCGCAGGCCGAAATCTCCGAGCGGTTCTGCGAGATCGATACCGTCGGTCAGCCATCCCAGCGAGGGCGCCTTCGCCGCTTCGAGCCAGCGATACGGTGAGGAATGGGTGAAAACCTGGGCGTCGAAGCCGACGCCCAGCAGGCGCTGGGGCGGACGGCCGTTGCTGCGCCAGGTCGATGACGGCTCGCCGGTGAAGGCCAGCGCCGTCTCGCCGGCTTCGCCTTCCCAGGTCCGCAGGCCGCTCATGCCGCGGCGCATTTCGATGGTGTGCGGCTGCGTCGGGTGATAGGCGATCCGCCAGTAGAAACCGTTGCCGCCGAGATACATGTGGCGACCGCCGCCCTGCTGGTAGGCGTCGAAAGCGTCCCAGATCTCGCGGCTGATATATTCCGGATGCGAGCCGGTGATGACGCAGTCATAGGGCTTGAGAACCGGCAGCCCATGGTGGTGGATGTCATCGTCGGTGATGATATCATAGTCCTGTCCGGTCTCTTCCAGCCAGTCGATCAGGTGGGTGTCATTGCCGTAGTTGAAGACGGCGCCGCGCGGCCGTGTATTGAGGATAGGACGTTTTGCCGTGCTGATGCACCAGCCGCTGCCGTCGGCGTGGGTGTCGTAGGTCGACATTCCGAGTTCGCGATGCTCCTGGATGTAAAGGTCGTCGCGAGACAGTGTCAGCAATCCCTCCAGCATTGCTTCGGCATGGACCTGATCGAGCCGCAACGCGCTGTTGGCATAAGCGAGGAACGTTGCGGTGCTGGCGACAAAGGCGAGGCGCGATTTTGGCTTGCCGAGATCGGCCCGGATGAAGAACGCCACGAAGCTTTCGACGGGATCCGGCCCGTCGGTTCGCGCCCGCAGCCGCAGCGCGTAGAAGCCACTGCGCCAATCGGCGGGAATCGTGAATTCCAGGGTTGGCGCCCATTCCGCGTCGGCCATGTCGTCGCTGTGAAAATGGATGGCGCCGTAGTGCATCGGCCGGTCGGTCCAGCGATCGCTGCTGCCATCCCAGTTGGCGCCGGTCATGGCGCGCGCCGGCATCTGGCGCAGGACGCCGTGCAAGCGGCTGGCAGACATGTCAGTGACGGACGCGGTGGGGATATCGAGCGCAAAGTTCCAGGCGCCGATCAGGCGCGGATCGCCGGCCGCCACCGTATAGGCCTCGCACAGCCGATGCAGCGCATCGCGGGTGAGGGCTTCCGCGTAGAGCCGTGGCCGATCGATCTTGCCGTCGTAGAAGGCGGTAAAGGTTGTCGCGTCGCTGGCATGGGCCGCGATGACCAGCGGCGCGTCGCTTGGCCATCGCAGGGCCGTCGGACCCTTAGCTTCGACGATCGCGCTGCGCTCGCGGCCGCCCTGCGGGTCGAGGCTCTTGACCATGATACTGATGGCGCCGGACTGCGCGTTCCAACTGGCGCCGAGCAACACCCACTCGCGGGACAACAGCGGCTGCAGTGTCGTAACGCGCCACGTCTCGCCAGCGGCGGACAGCACGAATTCAGCATGTCCGTTGGAGTCGAGGCCGAGCCGCCAGCCGCATTGCAGATCGTCGCGCCAGCGCGACATCACCGTCTGTGCACGACCGTCACCTGGCAGGGTTGGCCAGACAAAGGCGCCGGCGGCAAAGGACTGGAAGTCACTGAGGGCAGGGCTGTCGGGAACGATCGCGCAGGAGCCAGGACGGATAACCTGATGGGGCAACGGTGCCGTGCCGTTGATCGATGCCTCCATCTCACGCAAGCGCAGGCCGGGGCCGTTCGGATCCGGGTCGCCGCAGCGCACCCGGACCAACGTTGCCTCGGCGCTGTCCAGCGTCTCGCTGGAGAGATGAAACGCGATCCTTTCGCCCGCGGAGACGATGAGCGGCCAAGCATAGCCGAGAACGGCCGTTGTGTCGGTCATACCAAAGGTTCCCTGAGATGTTCGGGTATCGGGGCGCCGCCAAGCGCTTCCCAGCGCAGTTTGAAGACCTCCCATTCGGCGTCGGCGAGCGAGGTGAAGACCCGGTTGTGCATCACCTTGACCGGTGCGCCGCGCTGGCGCGGCAGGCGCGCCAGCAGCCACTCGCGGCCCGGCGTCTTGATGACGAGCACGTAGCGGCCGCCGGTGTCGAAATCGCCGGCCCACCGCATGCGATGCAGCAGCTTCTGCAGTTCCTCACCGTGCGGGCCGCGCGGCTTGCGGCGAAACTCCTCGACGAGATCGAGGCGCGTGGTGTCGACCTGCCAATGGGCGGCTTCGGGATAATTGACCAGCATGGCGCTTACTGCGTCAGCCAGCTGATCCATCGCTCGCGCAGCTTGGGTCGCACACTGGCGATCCATTCATAGTCGGCGATGATCAGCTTCTCGTAGTTCTCGGGATAGCTCGAGCGGAAGCGGCGCTCTTCGGCCGGGATCTGCGCGGCGGCTTCCCTGTTGTTCGAATCGAAGCTCACCTCCGTGCTGAACGGCAAGTGCTCCGCGGGATTTTGCACGAAGAAATCAAGGAAGCGCAGCCCGTTCTCGGTATTGGGGCCGCCCTTCAAAACCGCCCAGTTGCCGGTGTCGCGGATCGCGCCATTCCAGGTGAAGTCGAACTCGCCGCTCTTGGCAAGCGGCACAGCGCGGCTTGAGTACAGCATGCTCATGACAGCGTCGCCGCCGCGCAGGATCTGCATGGAATTGTCGCCGCTCTTCCACCACGCGGCAACGTGCGGCTTGATCGCATCAAGCTTTTTGTAGGCGCGGTCGAGGTCGAGCGGAAACAGTTTTTCGCGCGGCACGCCGTCGGCCAGCAATGCGACCAGCGGCAGCCACCATTCGCGGTCCCCGGTGTCGGGCAGCGAGCGCGGCCCGGGGAAGCTGGCGACGTCGAAGAAATCGGCCCAGGACTGCGGCCCACCGTTCGGGAACGCCTTCTTCGACCAGGTCAGCGACATGCCGCCGACGGTGCGGATGATGCCCTTGGGCATGCAACCGTTCGGCAGAGCGTGGGCGGCGATGCCGGGCATGCTGGCGCAATCGATGGTCTGCAGCAGGTCGGCCTGCTGGATCAGGTCGGGCGGTGTCGCTGTCACCACGTCAAAGGGCACGGAGCCGGATCGCGCGCCGGCGACGGCGCGCGCCCACTGGTCCGGCAACTCGATGGCGACCGCGCGTACCTTGATGCCGGTCTCGGTTTCGAACCGCTTGTAGAAATGCGCCTGCAGCGAGTTGGTCATCAGGCCGCCCGTGGTGGCGATGATGACCTCGCCGCCGGCAGCCGCTGCGGGCCGCACGTTCGGAAGCAAGGCAGCCGCTGCTGCGGCCGCCATCAGACCACGACGCGTAATCTCCATCGCTACTCTCCTCTTGCAGGTGGGTTCGGCCGCACCGAACTTCGTTTCAGGAAATGCCCGACAAGCAGCGCCAGCAGTGTGAGGCCGGTCAGCATGGTGGCGACCGCCGCGAGCGTGGGCGATATGTTGTAGTCGATGTCCTCGAACATTTTTCGCGGCAGCGAGCGGTGGTTGAGGTCCGAGATGAAGAACGAGATCACCGGTTCGTCGAACGAAATGATGAAGGCGAACAGGGCCGCCGACACGATGCCCGGCGCGATCTGCGGCAGCGTGACGAGCCGGAAGGCCTGCAGCGGACTGGCACCGCAGGACAAAGCCGCGCGTTCCAGATCGGCGTCGAAGCGATACAGCGAGGCCAGGATGGTGAAGACGACGAACGGCATGGCAAGTGCCGTGTGCGCCGTCACGAAGCCGAACGTGGTGCCGGTCAGACGGAGCCGGTCGAACACCAGGAACATGGCGATCGCCAGCGCAATGTTGGGCACGATCACAGGCCCGACCACCAGCAGTTCGAACGCCGGCTTCAGGGGCAGGCGTCCCCGCACCAGCGCGATCGAGACGAGCGTCCCGATCACTGTCGCGACCAGCGCGGTGAGGAGTGCGATCCTGACGCTGAACAGCGTCGCGTCGATCCAGTCGGCGTCGGCGAAGTAGGCGGAATACCAGTGCAGCGTGAAGCCCGAGGGCGGGAAGCGCAGAAACTGATCGGGGCCGAACGACATCGGTACGATCAGCACCGTCGGCAGCAGCAGGAACACGGTAACGCCATAGGCGATGGCATTGACCACCAGGGTGCTCGCCTCGACGGGCCGTCTCATGTCTGCCCCACGAAACGATCGAGCCGCACCACCCTGTTGAACAGCAGCACCAACGCCAGCACGAAGGCGAGCAGCACGCCGACCAGTGCGCCGGCGAACGGCCAGTTCAGCAGCTCGGTGACTTGCTGTTGCACCAGCGTCGCGAGCATCATCTGCTGGGGGCCGCCGATCAGCGCCGGGGTGACGAAGAAGCCCATCGCCATCAGGAACACCATCAGGCAGCCCGCGGAAATGCCTGACAGCGACAATGGCAGCACCACATGGCGAAACACGGATAGGCTGCCGGCGCCCAGCATCCTGGCGGCGCGCACATAATCGTCGGGGATGGCGCGCAGCGCGGCGTACAGCGGCAGCACCATGAACGGCAACAGCACGTGGCTCATTGCCAGCACCACCGCGCCTTCGGTGCGCAGCAGTTGCATCGGGGCCTTGACGAGGCCGAGGCCGAGCAGCAAGTCGTTCAGCACGCCATTGCGTTGCAGCAGCACCAGCCACGCATAGGTGCGCACCAGAACCGAGGTCCACAGCGGCAGCAGCACGGACAGCAGCAGCAGGCCGAGCAGCAGGCCGCGCGTCCGCGCCATCAGGGCGGCGAGGGGATAAGCCAGCAGCAGGGTGACGACGGTGACGACAAAGGAGATCCGCAGCGTCCGCAACATGACGCGCAGATAGACCGGCTCGTCGAACACTTTTTGGTAGTTCGCGATGTTGAACGAGGGGACGAATAGGCTTTCGCGCAACAGCATCGCGAGCGGCAGGATGAAAGCCAGCGCGATCATCAGCAGGAATGGCGTGGCGAGCAGCAGGCTGACTGCGGGACTGTAGCGGCGGCCGCCAAGCACGAATGAGCGGGGGCGCGCGCTCATGACAGCGCATAGGCGCGGGCGTGCCGTGCCTCCCAGACGAGCGAAACGCCGCCGCCCGGCACCATGTTGTTGGAGACGGCCGGATCGACCAGGCGAACACGGACCATTGGTCCCTTGGTCTGCAGCAACAGCGTGGTGATGCTGCCGGCATAGATGGCGTCGTTGATCGTTGCGGTCACACCGCCTTTGTCGCGACCGGGGCCGATCAGGATATGTTCGGGACGGACGGCGACCTGGGCCGGTTGATTGCGCTGCAGCGACTGCGTTGCAAGCACCATTGCCAGCTCGCCGCCCTCGAGTTCAACCTCGACTTCCTCGCCGGCATCGGCATCGGCCGTGACCCGCGCCGGCCAGAAATTGGTCTCGCCGATGAATCCCGCCACGAAGGCTGACGCCGGCTCCTCATACAGCGTCTTCGGCGAGCCCAACTGCTGCAGCTCGCCGAAATTGAGCACGGCGATGCGATCGGCCATGGTCAGCGCCTCGGTTTGGTCATGGGTCACGAAGATCACGGTGACGCCGAGCTGGCGCTGCAGGTGCTTGATCTCGACCTGCATTTCTTCCCGCAGGTTCTTGTCGAGGGCCGACAGCGGCTCGTCCATCAGCAGGACCTGCGGGTTGTAGACGATGGCCCGCGCCAGCGCGATGCGCTGCTGCTGGCCGCCGGACAGCTGCGAAGGCTTCCGGTTGCCGTAGCCTTCCAATCTCACGGTCTTCAACGCGGCCCGCGCACGCGCTTCCCGATCCGCGCGCGAAACACTTCGCATCCGCAGAGGAAAGGCGATGTTGTCGAGGACGCTCATGTGAGGAAAGAGGGTGTAACGCTGGAACACCATACCGAGATCGCGCTTGTTCGGCGCCATCCATGTGACATCCTTGCCGCCGATCTCGATCACACCGGAATCCGGAAAGTCGAAGCCGGCAATCGTCATCAGCAGCGTGGTCTTTCCGGAGCCGGATGGACCGAGCAAGGCGAGGAATTCGCCACGGCGCACGTCGAGGGTCAGACCCTTGACCGCGGGATCGCTGCCATAGCTCTTGCAGAGATCGCGGATGCTGACGTGGCAATCGTGTGCTTGCGCAACTGTCAAACGAGATCCTTTCAGCTCGGATATATTCGATATGATATATCCTCGTTATGCAAGGCCAATGCCACCGCGTCTCATGTCGCGTGATACACCGGCGTCGGCACCCCCTCCATCCGCGCCTTGATCTGCAACGCGGTATAGAGAGAGAAGTGTCGCGCCTGCTGCAGATTGCCGCCCTGAAACCAGAGTGCCTCCTGCCTGGTCGGCTTCCACATGTTGCGCAATTCGCCTTCCCATGGCCCCGGATCTTTCGCCGTGTCGGAGCCGAGACCCCAGCAAGGTCCAACCTGTTCGGCGACGGCCGGAGAGATCAGCTGTGCCGCCCAATCATTCATCGGTCCGTAGCCGGTCGCGTAGACGATGAGGTCGGCGGGCAGGGTAGTGCCGTCCGCCATGACGACGGCGTTCTCGGTCAGATGGTCGATTTCCACGCCAGACTTGACGGCGATCTGGCCATCGATGATCAACTGGGAGGCACCGACATCGATGTAGTAACCGGCACCGCGTCGCGGATACATCAGGCCGATGCCGCTCTCGTCCTCGCCGAACGTCAGCATGAAGCCCGTTGCCCCGAGCTGCGCGTAGAAATCGGCATCATCCTGCCTGATCCGCGCCACTGTGGGTTTGGCGAATTGCGGCAGGATGCGGTAGGGGATCGAGGCCGCGATCAGGTCGGCGCGGTCGGAGTCGATGCCGGCGGCGACCGCTGCTTCTGAATAGAGCGGCCGTCCGTAGCGCTGCAGCGCACTGGATTTGACGACAAGGGTCGGCGAGCGCTGGATCATCGTCACGCTGGCGCCGTTCTCCCACAGGTCCGCCGCGATATCATGGGCGGAATTGTTCGCGCCGATGATGACGCAGGTCTTGCCGGCGTAGGCCGCCCCGTCCTTGTGCTCGCTCGAATGGTGTTGAATGCCGCGGAAGCGATCCTGGCCTTTCAGTACAGGACGGTTCGCCACGCCGGCCATGCCGGTGGCCAGCACCAATTGGGCCGGTTGCAGCGTAAAGGTCTGGCCATCGCGTTCCACTTCGACCGTCCAGCGTTTGGAGGCGTCGTCGAATGCCGCGTGCGTGCAGCGCGTCGCATTCCAGATGTCGAGCTCCATGATGGAGGCATAGGCTTCCAGCCAGTCGCCCATCTTGTCCTTCGGCGTATAGATCGGCCAGTTATCCGGAAACGGCAGGTAGGGCATGTGATCGTACCAGACGGGATCGTGCAGGCAGAGCGATCGGTAGCGCCGACGCCAGCCGTCGCCCGGTCTCGGCAGTGCATCCACGATCAAGGTGGAAACGCCGAGTTGCTTCAGCCGTGCCGCAAGCGCCAGGCCGCTCTGGCCGCCGCCGACGATCAGGCAATAGGGCTGCCGGGAGACGCCGAGTTCGGCCTTGTCGTCGTTGCGCCCGTCAAGCCAGACTCGCCGTCCCTTGACGACGCCGTGCTGGGCGCCGGCAATACGCGTCGGCCCGCGTTTTTCTTCATGCCCCTTGAGTTCGCGGAGCGCGGTGAAAAGCGTCCAGCATCGCCCGTCTTTTAGACGCAGATGACCTTTGCCGCGCCCCACGGCTGTCTCGAAGCTGAACCACGCCCCCACCGCGTCGCCCGAAATGTCGGCGGACTCCATCCGCCATTTTTCAGGACTGACCTCGTCCAGGCGTTCCGACAGCATATCCCAGATCGGCCCGCGGCCTTCGAGCGTGACGATATTCCAGGTGAAGGCCAGGAAATCCCGCCAGTAGCAGTCTTCGAGGAAGAGCCCTTGCAGGCGGCCCTTGTCACGGGCGACAAGGGCGTCGTGGAAGTCCGCGAGCCACTGCGCGGGCTGACTATCGGAATGCATCGAAACTTCACTTTCCCAGTCTCGCAATATGATATATGATATATCAAGATTTCGAGGTTGGCGAGAGGCGCGTGGCGCCCAGGTCGCATTTTTAGTAAGAGCCGCAATCATGCCCTGGCGCTTGTCGGTTTCGCCCACGCAGGGTCCGCGCCACGGACTCATGGAATAGTCGGGATACAGAGATGGCTTTGACGGGTTTCGTTTCGAGCAGTCGCGAAAATCTGGCTTCGCGCACGTACGGTCAATTGCGCGAGGCCCTGATGGCCGGACGGTTCTGGCCCGGCCAGCGACTGCGCATCCGAGAGCTTTCCGCAGCGATGGGCGTGAGCGACACGCCGGTGCGTGAAGCCATCATGCAATTGGTTCGCGAGGGCGGCCTCGAAATGCGTTCGGGGCAATCGATCACCGTCACTCGACTGTCGCTGACGCGCTACCGGGAGCTTCGTGAGATTCGCCTGCTGCTGGAAGGTCTGGCGACGGAAAAGGCGGTGCCGCTGCTGACTGCGGCCGACTTGAAGAAGCTCAAGAAGCTGCACGATGCGCTGGTGCGGGCCGAGAAAGACGGCGACTCCGAAGCCGCCACGCTGACCAATTTCAATTTCCACTTCCTCATCTATCGCGCGTCGCAGTCCGAGGATCTGGTTTCCCTCCTGGAGACCATCTGGCTGCGCAACGGACCTCTGCTCAAGTTCCTCTACCCGCACGCGCGTCCGACCTACCCCGGGCGTCATCAGCATCTGATCCTGATGGAAGCCCTGCAGGAGCGCGATGCCGTCGCAGCGCGCCAGGCAATTCAGGACGACATCATCGAAGGCGGTGCGCGGCTGGTGCAACTGCTTTCGAAGATCGAGAGCGGCGAGGCGGTGGTCAAGGAAGATGCCGATGGCACCATGCGCCTGGAACTGCTGGCGCCGGCATCGTGATGCCGGACGGCGCCTGAGATAGTCGAGCCACCCAAGAGTCTTGGAGATCGCACCCGCATTGGTGGATCCCTCGGGCCTGCATGCTTGTGTTGCGGTGGCCCGGTTCGTCGAACGCACAGAACTGGTGCATTGACTGGGACCAAAACTGCGATCAGAATATATGATATATTCTTCGAGTTGGAATTCCTGCTGTCGTCGCGAAGTTGGGGACGTCGCCGATCAAGCTTGAATGCGCCGACACAACTGGTCGCACCCCTCAACCGGATGGCGTTATGACAGCAGGTTCTATCGATCTGAATTCAAAGGACAGTTTGCCGGATCTTACGAGCCCGGCGACAGTGCCCGGCCTGTCCGGAACGGTCGAGCTGCGACGCGATCCCTGGGGCATTCCCCATATCCGCGCGGCCTCGCATCTCGACGCCTTTGCCGGACTCGGCTTCGCGCACGCGCAGGACCGGCTCTGGCAGATGGAAGCGCTGCTGCGGCGTGGCACCGGTCGCTATGCCGAGTGGGTCGGCAAATCCGCCGTCGCCGGCGATGTCCTGGCCCGCCAGCTCAACACCACCGGCGCCTCGCAACGCGATTTCGCGCTGCTCAATGCCACGACGAAGGCGATGCTTGAAGCCTATGCGCGCGGCGTCAACGCCTTCATTGCGCTCGGCAGATGGCCGGCGGAATATGCCATCCTCGGCGCAAGGCCGGCGCAGTGGGAGCCGTGGCATTCCATCGCAGTGATGCGCCAGATCGGCTTCCTGATGGGCTCGGTGTGGTGGAAGCTGTGGCGCGCCGCGGCATTGCCGATCGTCGGCGCCGACCAGATTGCAAAATTGCGGTTCGACGACGGCGGCGACGACCTGCTGTGCATCCCGCCCGGCGCCGAAGGCGTGCGCTATCTCGCCACGCTCGCCGACCTCAAGCCGGGACTCGCGGCATTGCTGGCCGGCCACGACCAGCAGGAGGCCGAAGTCGCCGGTGGCAGCAACAACTGGGCGCTCGGCCCGCAGAAGACCGCCACCGGGCGACCGCTGCTGGCCGGCGATCCGCACCGCGTGCTGGAAATGCCGAGCATGTACTATCAGGCGCATCTGGCGTGCGACGACTTCGACGTCATCGGTCTCACCGTGCCCGGCGCGCCGGGCTTCCCAAATTTCGGCCACAACGGCAAGGTGGCGTGGTGCGTCACCCATGCCTTCGTCGATATTCACGACCTCTATGTCGAGCGCTTCGACGCCAAGGTTGAGAACACCAGCTTCAAGGGCGGCTGGAAGCCGGTCACTCACCGCGCCGAGACCATTGCCGTCCGCGGCGAAGCAAACGTCGTCATCGACGTGGTCGAAACCATGCATGGTCCGGTGATCGCGGGCGATCCCGCTGCAGGCACCGGCCTGGTGCTGCGCTCGATGCAGTTCGCGGTGCCTGATACCTCGTTCGACTGCACGCTGCCGGTGCTGCGATCCACGACCATTGAAGAGCTCTACGAGGCGGGCCGCGAATGGGGGCTGATGGATCACAACCTTGTTGCGGCCGACACCAGTGGAAAAATCGGCAACCGCGTGCGCGCCAGGGTGCCGGTACGCCCGCGCGCCAATGGCTGGCTGCCGGTGCCGGGCTGGACCGGCGAGCACGAATGGAACGGGTTGATCCCGTTCGAGGCAATGCCGTGCACCATCGATCCGGGGGAGCAAATCATTGTCACCGCCAATAACCGCGTGGCGGAGAACGGCGTGCATTATTTCGGCACGGATAGCATGCCGCCGCACCGCGCGCGGCGGATCTGGCAGCGCCTTGCCGAACTCGACAAGGCCACGGTGGAAGACATGGCGGCGATCCATCGCGACACGGTCAGCGTGGTGGCGATCGAATTCCGCGATCGCATCCGCGGCCTCGCGGTCGATGGTGACGCAGCGGCATTGCGCGACCGCATCGTCGGCTGGAACGGCGCCATGGACGGCGACTCGAGGGCGGCGGTGGCCTATGTGACGCTGCGCACCGCGCTGACCGCGCTCGTGGCCGACCGGAGCGGCGTGCGCGCCGTTTCCGAAAGTCCTTATACAAAGGTGCCGCCGGGTATTTTCGGCGAGAGCCAGATCTGGTGGACGGTGCCGCAACTGCTGCGCGCCAACGATACCGGCCTGCTGGCTGGTGCCAGCTGGGACGAACTGCTGGCGCAGGCGCTGAACGACGCGGCGAAGCAATGCCCGTCGGACGACTGGGCCACCGTGCACCAACCGCTCCTGCGCCATCCGCTGTCGGCGATCTATCCGGAACACGCGGCCTCGCTCGACAAGGCCTGCGACCCGGTCGGCGGCGACAACGATACGCCGTTCGCCACCGGCTACATCGCGCGGCTCGGCATGAAGGCGACCTATGCCGCGCTGTCGCGCTACGTGTTCGATGTCGGCGCCTGGGACAATTGCCAATGGATCGTGTTTCACGGCGCGTCCGGGCATACCGCCAGCCCGTCCTACGACAACCAGAATGCCACCTGGGCCGCCGGCAAGATGGTGCCGATGCTGTACCACTGGAACACGATTGCCGCGGAGGCAACGTCGCATCAGCAGTTGCGCCCGTCGTGACGGAAGCGAGAGCCGTGGCCTGAGCGTCTTTAGCGGGCGTTGCCACCAACTGCCCGCGCGGCGCTTGCGGATGTAAATATATCATATATCGTGACTGAAATGCGTAGACAGGAAAGCTGATGACTCCGGAACTCGGCCTGATCGATCGAAGCCTGCGCGACCGCGCCACCCGTGTCGTGCCCGGCGGCATGTATGGCCACATGCGCGCTAGCGGTTTGCCGGGGGGCTATCCGCAATTCTTCGCGCGCGGCGAGGGCTGTCACATCTGGGATGTCGACGGTCGCAAGTATCTCGACTTCATGTGCAGCTGGGGACCGATCGTGCTCGGCCACCGCCACCCGGCGGTGGACGCCGCGGCCCGCAAGCAGATGGAGCAGGGCGACGTGCTCAATGGACCGTCCGAGCGCATGGTCGAACTAGCGGAGCGCCTGGTTGGCCTCGTTACCCATGCCGACTGGGCGCTGTTCTCCAAGAACGGCACCGATGCGACCACCACCTGCGTAACGTTGGCGCGCGGCGCCACCGGCAAGCGCAAGGTGCTGCTGGCCAACGGCGCCTATCACGGCGCCGTTCCATGGTGCTCGCCGCATCCTTACGGCGTGATGTCCGAGGATCGCGCGCACATCCTGTATTTCGACTACAACGACGTTGCCAGTCTCGAGGCTGCCGTTGCGCTGGCCGGCAACGATCTCGCGGCCATCGTCGTCTCGGCGTTCAAGCACGATTACGGCCAGCACCAGGAATTGCCCGATCTGGCATTCGCGCAGCGGGTGCGAGCGCTATGCGACGCCAACGATGCGGCGCTGATCCTCGACGACGTGCGCGCCGGATTCCGGCTGACGCTGCATGGCAGTTGGGATCAGATCGGCGTGCAGCCCGATCTCAGCGCCTGGAGCAAGGCCATCGCCAACGGCTACGCACTGTCGGCGGTGATGGGCAATAATCGATATCGCGACGCCGCAGCGGGGCTGTTCGCTACCGGCTCGTTCTGGTGCGGCGCCGTCTCGATGGCTGCGTCACTTGCGACCCTGGACGTGCTGGAAGCGGAGAATGGTCCCGAGCACATGCGCGCGATGGGACAGCGGCTGCGCGACGGCATCGCCGAGCAGGCGCGGCGCTACAATCTCGGCGTCCGCCAGAGCGGCCCGGTGCAGATGCCGACCATCCTGTTCGAGGACGATGCCGACTATGCCAGAGGCAACCGTTTCACCCAGGAGACGCTGAAACGCGGCGTCTATATGCATCCGAAGCACAACATGTTTCTCTCTGTCGCTCATACTGCTGCGGATATCGATCATGCGTTGTCGGTGACCGACGAGGCCTTCAGGATCGTGGCGGGGCTTTGATACGGCAGGCAACAACGGAATTTGCGGCGAACTTCTGGGAGCGAGCGAATGACACGACATGTTGCACGACGCGGCGTTGCGGTGGCCCTGGCCTTGGTTCTCGGCATCTCATTCGGCGCCCCCGACGTCGCGCAGGCCCAGGCACCCAGGAAAGGCGGCACGCTGGTCTATGCCAGCGTGTCCGGTCCAGGCACGCTCGACCCCTACATGGCCTCCAGCGCCGTCGAGCTCGAAGTCATCAACAACATCTTTGAAGGCCTGGTGACCCTCGACAACGCCAACGCCACCAAGCCGATGCTGGCGTCGAAAGCCACCGCCTCCGCCGATTTCAAGACCTACAGCTTTGAGCTGCGCAAGGGCGTAAAATTCCACAACGGCCAGGAGATGACGTCAGCCGACGTCAAGGCGTCGTTCGAGCGCTACAAGCGCGTCAGCCCCAACGCCAAGAACCTCGATGCCGTCGATCATTTCGAGGCGCCGGATCCCTACAGTTTCGTCATCGTGCTGAAGGAGCCCAATGTCGTACTGCTCGACATCATCAAGTCGCCGATCTATCCGCTGATGATCCTGCCGGCGTCGCAGAAGGACAAGCCGGCCCGCGACATCGAGGCGATCGGCACCGGCCCCTACAAGCTCGGCGAATGGGTCAAGGACAGCCACCTCGTCATCACCCGCTTTGACGACTACACCGCCGACACGAGCTCGCCTGGCCGCGACGGCTATGCCGGCCGCAAGACCGTATATCTCGACGCGGTGCGTTACCGCTTCATGCCGGAGATCACGACGCGGATCGCAGCTTTGCAGAACGGCGAGGCGCAGCTCATCTCCAGCGTGCCGCCCGACCTCAGCGCCAAGGTCACCGAGCGCAAGGATCTGGCGATCCGCGAGGTGTTTCCGACGCTCGGCAGCTACATCATCGTCAATTCGCAGAAGGGGCTCACCGCCAATGTGCTGATTCGCCAGGCGATTGCCGCGGCGATCAATGTCGATGAGATCATCGAAGGCGCCGGCGGGCTCAACAAGCGCAATCCCTGGATGTCGTTTCCCGGCACGCCGTATTTCCTCGGCGATACCGCGCCGACCCCCTGGTACGACATCAAGAGTCCTGCGAAAGCCAAGGAACTCCTGAAGCAGGCGGGCTACAAGGGCGAGAAGATCGTCATCGAGACCAACAGCAACTATCAATGGATGCGCGACACCATGCTGATCGTCGCCGAGCAGCTCAAGGCCGCCGGCATGACCGTGGATGTCCAGGTCACCGACTGGACCACCAACGCGTCGCACATGCAGCAGGGAACCGGCGACTGGAACCTGTCGACCACGGCGTTCGGCCCCGATCACATTCTCGGGCCGCAGCAGTGGCGGCCGGTGCTCTACACCTTCCCGCACATCACCGGCAACGAGATCATCGACAAGGCCTATGCCGAATTCTTCCAGGGCCTGACGCTGGAGGCGCGACGCGCCAGCTGGCTGACGATCCAGAAGGAAGTGTTGGGCGGCGGCTATCTCGTCAAGATCGCTGATACCGGCCGGCTCAGCGGCTATGCGAAGAAGCTGCAGGGCCAGAACGACTACGCCGGCATCCTGCAGCTATGGGACCTGTGGCTCAATTGATGCGTCGCACCTGCAGGCTCCCGATGATCCGTCGGAGGAGGTCGCCCTGATACGCATCGTTGCCGTCAAGTTCCTTCAGGCCGTGCCGGTCATCCTGATCATCTCGATCCTGGCGTTCCTGCTGCTCAGCCTGCTGCCCGGCGATCCCGCGATGATCATTGCCGGCGAGCAGGCCTCGCCTGCGGCCATCGAACAGGTGCGCCGGCAACTCGGCCTCGATCGCTCGTTCCTGGGGCAGCTCGGCATCTGGCTGTTCAATCTGGCGCGCGGCAATTTCGGCTCATCGCTGATCCTCAACCAGAGCGTTCTGTCGGCGGTGGGCGAGCGCCTGCCGGTGACCTTGTCGCTGGCGGCGTTGTCCATTGGTTTCACGATTCCGGTCGGCGTATTCCTTGGATCCCTGGCAGCGTATTTCCGGCGCACCTGGATCGACTCCGCGGTGATGACTGTGGCGCTGCTTGGCGTTTCCATCCCGGCATTCTGGATCGCGATCCTCGGCGTAATCCTGTTCAGCGTGCAACTGGGCTGGGTGCCTTCGAGCGGTTTTGCGCCGATCTCGCAGGGCGTCGGCCGCTGGTTCGCTTCCATGGCGCTGCCGGCCTTGATCCTGTCGCTGTTCCAGATCGGCTTTCTCGCCCGCATGACCCGTTCGGCGATGCTCGACGTGCTCAGCCAGGACTACATCCGGACCGCCCGCGCCAAGGGGCTCGGCGAATGGCGCACCGTCGGCAAGCACGCTTTGCGCAACGCGCTGATCCTGATCATTACCGCCACCGGCATTCTGCTCAGTGCGGCTATCGGCGGCTCGGTGATCATCGAGCAGGTGTTCGCGTTGCCGGGCATTGGCCGCATGGTGGTGCAGGCCATCATGGCGCGCGATTATCCGCTGGTGCAGGGCACCATGCTGATCCTCGGCTTCACCTTCGTGATGATCAACCTGATCGTCGACATCCTCTACACGCTCGCCGACCCGCGGGTGCGCCATGACTGACGTTGGCATCGGCGCGCTGACGACGGCGGCGGCAATCGCCGCACCGCGCGGCCACAGCACGCTGCGCCGGCTGCTCCGGCATCGCGCCTTCATGATCGGCTTCTCGATCATCCTGTCGCTGGCGCTGCTTGCTGTGCTGGCGCCGCTGATCGCGCCGGTCGACCCCTCCGCCATGCGGGTGCGCTTGCGCTTCCGGCCGCCGCAGGCCGCGTTCTGGTTCGGTACCGACCAGTTCGGCCGCGACATCTTTACCCGCGTGCTGTACGGCGCGCGCATCTCGCTGTTCGTCGGCTTCTCCGTCTGCGTGATCTCCGGCCTGTGCAGCGCCATCCTCGGCGTGATCGCGGCGCAGTTTCGAAGGCTCGACAGCGCCATCATGAGGCTGATGGACGCGTTGATGTCGTTTCCTGCCATCCTGCTGGCGCTGGGCATCGCCGCAGCGCTGGGTCCGCGCGTCTCCAGCGTCATCATCGCGCTGACCGTGGCCTACATTCCCGCCGGCGTGCGCATCGTTCGCGCCGCCGCGCTGACGGTGCGCGAAATGGACTTTGTGCAGGCGGCGCAGGTGTCAGGCGCATCGTCGCTGCGCATCGTGCTGCGCCACATTTTGCCGAACTGCCTGAGCCCGCTCTTGGTGCATCTCACCTTCATCTTCGCCTATGCCATGCTCGCCGAGGCAGCATTGAGTTTTCTCGGCGTCGGCATCCAGCCGCCCATCGCCAGCTGGGGCAACATCATCGCCGAAGGCCGCGACTACGCCACCCAGGCCTGGTGGGTGATGCTGTTTCCCGGGATTGCCATCAGCCTTGCCGCGCTGAGCCTGAATCTGCTCGGTGATGCGCTCGGCGACATGCTCGATCCCCGCCTGAAGGGGAACGACTGATGAGCGCACTGCTTTCCATCCGCAATCTCACGGTCCAGTTTCGCGTCGATAGCGGTTGGGTCACCGCCATCGACGACGTCTCGCTGGATGTGAACGCCGGCGATTGCGTCGGCGTGGTCGGCGAATCCGGCAGCGGCAAGAGCGTTACTGCGCTGTCGATCCTGCAACTGCACGACCGCGTCACCACGCGGATGCCGTCAGGATCGATTCTGTACCAGGGCCATGACCTGCTGCGCATCAAGGGATCGGCCATGCGAAGAATTCGGGGCAGCGAGATCGCCATGATCTTCCAGGATCCCATGTCGTCGCTCAATCCCGTCCTGACCATTGCCGACCAGATTTCCGAAACCCTGCGCCAGCATCAGGGCCTCACCGGCGCCGCGGCGCGCAAGCGCGTGGTCGAACTGCTCGGCCTGGTGCGGATTCCCGACGCCGCGCGCCGCGCCGACGATTATCCGCATCGGCTGTCCGGCGGCATGCGGCAGCGGGTGATGATCGCCATGGCGATCGCCTGCAAGCCGCGGCTGCTGATTGCCGACGAGCCGACCACCGCGCTCGACGTCACCATCCAGGCGCAGATCCTCGAACTGCTGCGCGACCTGCGCCGCGAGCTCAGCATGTCGGTGATGCTGATCTCCCACGATCTCGGCGTGATCGCCGAATTCGCCCAGCGCGTGGTGGTCATGTATGCCGGCCGCGTGGTCGAGGACGCACCGGTGGCGCAGCTGTTTCGCCGCCCGGTGCATCCCTACACCATGGGCCTGATCGCGGCGGTGCCGAGGCTCGATAGCGACGCGTTGCGGCTGACCACCATTTCCGGCCGCATCCCCGGCCCACAGGAGATCATCCCGGGCTGCCGCTTCAGCCCGCGCTGCGCACTGGTGCAGGAAGGCTGCCTTGACGAGCCGCCGTCGATGCATCCAGTCAGCGATGGCCAGTCGGCGCGCTGCCCGCCGCGCATTCTCGCATTGAGCGAACGCCATGGTTGATCAGCCCATCGTCGAGGTCCGCGATCTCCGCAAGACCTTCGCCGTCAAGCACGCGGGCGGCGTCTCGACGCTGCATGCGCTGAGCGGGGTCAGTTTCGAGATCACCCGCGGCGAGACGCTGGGGCTGGTCGGGGAATCCGGCTCCGGCAAGACCACCGCCGGCCGCATCCTGGTCGGGCTGATCCCGGCCACCGGCGGCAGCGTCCGCCTGTTCGGCGCCGACATCACCGGCGCCGAGGGCAAAAAGCAGCTCGCCGGCGTGCGGTCGCGGCTGCAATTCGTCTTTCAGGATCCCTATGCCTCGCTCAATCCGCGCATGCGGATCGGCGGTGCCATCGCCGAGCCGATCGACATCGTCGGCACTCACTCGCGCAAGGATCGCAACGATCGCGTCGCCGAGCTGCTCGAGCTGGTCGGCCTGCCCAGGAACAGCATCGAGCGCTATCCGCACGAATTCTCCGGCGGCCAGCGGCAGCGCATCGTCATCGCCCGCGCCCTGGCGCTCAATCCGGAGTTTGTCGTCTGCGATGAGCCGGTGTCGGCACTCGACGTCTCGATGCAGGCGCAGATCGTCAACCTGCTGCTTGACTTGCAGGACCGGCTTGGACTGAGCTACCTGTTCATCGCGCATGACCTCGCTGTGGTGCGCGCGGTTTCTACCCGCGTCGCGGTGATGTATGCCGGCTCGATCGTCGAGACCGCACCGAAGGCGCAGATCTACAGCGATCCGCAGCATCCGTATTCGCGCGCGCTGCTCGATGCGGTGCCGCGCGCCGATCCGGATTTTGTCCGGCATCCGGTGGTGGCCGGCGAGGTGCCGAGCCTGCTCGACCCGCCGTCTGGCTGCTCTTTCCACCCGCGTTGCGGGTTGGCGATGGAGCGATGCCGGGTTGAACGGCCGTTGTTGCAGGACTCTGGCCCCGGTCGCCGTGTGGCTTGCCATCTCTTCTCAAGGTGAGGTTGGCCGAAACCGGCTGGCATCCCTCAACGTAGAATTTTGCGGCTGCCGCGCACAAGTTTACCAGGTACTGGCCGATCTTCTGCAGGCGATATCGCCTCGCTTGCGTGGTATGACCGTTCCCATCTTGAAAGGCCCCATCATGGGGACTGCATGGGCATCTCCGGTACTGCGCCGCAGTAACGGACGTATTAAAACGGCGAAAATGGCCAAAACGCGCTACAAGGACCCCTCAGGGATTATCTCTAAGTAACTGAAATGACCGAAAAAACTCCGAAATCCTACGATCCCCTTTTCTCTGTCGCGCCGATGATGGACTGGACGGACCGCCACTGCCGCGTGTTCCATCGTCTGCTGAGCCGGCGCGCGCTGCTGTACACGGAGATGCTGACCACCGGCGCCATCATCCATGGTGACCGCCAGCGGTTGCTCGGCTTCGATGCCAGCGAGCATCCGGTGGCGCTGCAGCTCGGCGGCTCCGATCCCGCTGATCTCGCGGAGGCCGCGCGCATCGGTGCGGATTTCGGCTACGACGAGATCAACATCAATGTCGGCTGCCCCAGTGATCGCGTGAAGGATGGCCGCTTCGGCGCCTGTCTGATGGCCGAACCGGATCTGGTCGCCCGCGGCGTTGCCGCCATGAAGGCGGCGGTCAAGGTGCCGGTCACGGTCAAATGCCGCATCGGCATCGACGACCAGGATCCGGAAGTGGCGCTCGATGCGCTGGCGCGCGCGGTGGTCGCAGCCGGCGCCGACGGCCTCGTGGTGCACGCGCGAAAAGCCTGGCTCAACGGGTTGTCGCCGAAGCAGAACCGCGACGTGCCGCCGCTGGATTACGATCGCGTGTACCGGCTGAAGGCGGCGATGCCCGAGGTGCCCATCGTCATCAATGGCGGCATCAAGGGCGTCACCGAGGCCATCGCGCATCTTGCGCATGTGGACGGCGCGATGCTCGGCCGCGCCGCCTATCAGGAGCCGTGGCGGCTGCTGTCGGTCGATCCGGAAATTTTTGGTGCGCCGGCGCAGCACGCCACGATGAAAGATGTGTTCGAGGCGATGATGCCGTACATCGCCGATCAGCTGGCGCAGGGGACGCGGCTGCACTCGATCACGCGCCATTTCGTCGGCGCCTTCCACGGCGTGCGCGGCGCGCGCGCATTCCGCCGCTATCTCGCCGAGAACGGCACGCTGCACGGCGCAGGGCTTGATGTGCTGCGCGCGGCGATCGCGCTGGTGGACACCGAGCAGGTGGTATCGGAAGCGGCGTAGCCGTCCGCCGCCTCACATTGCGTAGTAGCCGGGCTGGTCGATATCGCTGAGCAGTTCCGGACCGGTGGGCGTCCAGCCCAGCAGCGACCGGGTGCGTGCGCTCGACGCCGGCATGTCGGCGCCCGCAAAACTGCCGAACCAGCCGAAATGCTCTGGTCCGCGGGATTCCACGGGGACGCTCAGTTGCCGGCCGATCACCTCGGCGATGTCCTTGAACGCCACGCCTTCATCGGCGACGGCGTGATAGGCGGGCTCGGTCACGCCCTGTTCGAGGACGAGGCGATAGAGGCGCGCGGCATCGAGCCGGTGCACCCCGGGCCAGCGGTTCAGGCCGTCGCCGATATAGGCCGACACGCCCTTGTCACGCGCCAGCCGGATCAGGATCGGAATAAAACCGTGGTCGCCGATTCCGTGCACCGACGGCGCGAGGCGAACTGATGCGGCCCGCACGCCGCGCTCCGCGAGCGCGCGCGCTGCCTCCTCGGACCTGCGCGGCCAGTTCGGGTTGGACGGCGGCACGTCGGTCTCAGTGCCGAGCCGGCCCGGTGCCAGCAGGGCGACGCCGGAGGTGACGAGGAGCGGGCGCGCCGATCCTTCCAGCGCGCTGCCCAGCGTCTCGATGGCGCGAACATCCTGCGCGGCGCTTGCTGCGATGTTCGAAAAATCGTGGCTGAACGCGGTATGGATCACCGCGTCGGCGGCCTGCGCGGCACTGCGCAACGCGTCGAGGTCGTCGAGGGTCGCGCGCAGCACCGTTGCGCCGGTGGCGGCAAGTGCTGCGGCCTTGTCATCGGTCCGGGACAGGCCGGTCACCCGGTGGCCGGCATCGATGAGGTCGGCGACGACGGCGGAGCCGACCCAGCCGGTGGCGCCTGTGACGAATACATGCATGGGATCGCTCTCCAGAATTGCAGTGTGAGCGTTGTAGGGGGGCGAGCTATGCTGTTAAAGTAGGGACATTATCCCGGTATAGCCACTAACAGGATGTGCAGCCGTGTCCGAGGTCAATTCGCTGGGCGCCTACCTCAAGAACCGTCGCACCAAGCTCGATCCCGCGTCGTTCGGTCTCGCCGGCGGCCGGCGACGCACCCAGGGATTGCGCCGCGAGGAAGTGGCGCAGCGCGCCAATATCAGCGTCACCTGGTACACCTGGCTGGAGCAGAGCCGCGGCGGACGGGCTTCGGCCGAGGTGCTCGGGCGGATCGCGGACGCGCTGACCCTGACCGAGGTGGAGCGCGAGCATCTGTTCCTGCTCGGCCTCGGTCGCCCGCCCGGGCTGCCCTATCGCGGCAATGATCCGATCACGCCGCGGCTGCAGCGCCTGCTGGATATTCTGACGTACAGTCCCGCGATCGTGCGGACGGCGACCTGGGATGTCGTCGCCTGGAATCGCGCGGCCGCTTGCGTGCTCACTGACTACGGCACGCTGCCGCCGGACCAGCGCAATATCCTGCGCATGATTTTTTGCGATCCGCGTGTCCGCGCCGCGCAGTCGTCATGGGAATCCGTGGCGCGCTTCGTGGTGGCCAGCTTCCGCATCGATGCTGCGCGTGCCGGTGCGGGCGCCGATGCCGAGATCGCGGCGCTCGTTAATGAGCTGAGCGAAGCCAGTCCCGAATTCGCGTCGATGTGGCGCGACAGCAACGTGCAGGCCCACGGCGATGGCGTGAAGCGCCTGCACCATCCGCAGGTAGGGCCGATCACCATGGAGTATTCCGCCTTTGCCGTGGACGGCCGGCCGGACCTCAGCCTGATCGTCTACAATCCCGCGACCGCGGAGGACCGCAAGCTGGTTGAATCCCTGGTCAAGGGATAGCCTGCACGCACCGCCGAATGAGGTGGCCGTGCGCCGCCATCCGGCCGACAACGGCGCGCAGCACAGCGCTGGGCTCGATGTGCTGCGCTCGGCCATCGCGCCGGTCGAGATCGACACGCTGGATCAGGCGGCAGCGTGAGACCTGGCGGTGCTATCCGTGGTCGCCCGTCGTACGCTCGACGGCAGAGGTTTTTCCGGGCCACACGCCGCGCAGGTCGATGATGATCTGGCCATCGGGAAATTGTTGGATCGGCGATGCCCAGGTGAATTTGTGAGGCGACCCCGGGGCATCCTTGAACGACAGTTCGACGACGAGATTCGTCGCCTGGACCGGAATGGCCGCCATTGTATTGATCATACCGCCGGACACCGAGGCCGAGCAGGATTGCGCGTTACCATCGGCATCGTCGTAGGTCGCTTTCGCATCGACGATGTAAGTGCCGCCGTGGTCGTCATCCAGCTCGATCGAAATGTTCGATACGTTGGTGACCCAGCCTTGCAACACCTGATCGCCCAGGAAGGAGGCGAACACGAAGGCGATCGCGACAGGACTTGTCGAGAGCGTGCTTGGAGCGCCCGGCCAGAGATGGCTTTCGAACGAGCTGGTTTCATTGGTCGTCGCATAGGAGCCCTGGACCCCGGCCTGCGCATTGCCGGCCATCGCATTGACGGCATCGACCGATCCCGCGATCGAAAACGAACTGTTGTCGGATTGCGAGCCAATGTTGAGCCCGCAGGACGCGTAAAGCACGCTGGTGATCACGCCGAAGCCCTGCGTGATTTCATTGTTGACCAGCATCCCCAGCGTCTGTGCCTGCTGCTTGAGCCACGGAAGACTGGCGGCGATCTGGGTTGCGAAGTCGTTCAATGCGGCTTGCTGACTCAAGGTGAAAGTCGACGAGATCAGGCCCTCGCTCGCAAACTTCCAGGTCATCTGCAGCCCGACGGTGATCTTGGTGCCGGTTTCGGGATCGGTGTAGGCGCCGTTGAGATTGACCGGCGCGCTGCTTTGATGGACGGACGACGAGGCGACTTTCCACTCGTTATTCACATTTGCTGTCGTGATCACCTGGGCGTTCGGAAGAGTCGTGAGATAGGAGAACGCCCCGGTGCCGGGATCGATTGTGCCGACTGCGCCCGGCTGCACCGTGCCGTCGAGCGTCCAGTTGCCCCAGAACGACGGGTGGGTATTGCGGAGGAGCTGCGTGAAACTGTTATTCCAGTTCTCGTCCATCTGATTGTCCCCAATCACTGGCCGGCTTGGCGCGTCGCCGCGGCAGGCATCGGTGCCGCCGCCGTCAGTGGTGGAAGCGGCCGAGATTGCTCCGCCGAACCAAGCCCAAGGCTGTGCAAGCTTATGGAGCAAGCTAGCCGGGGTATCTAAGGTTGTCTATGGTATTTGACGCAACCTCATATCGTGACGCACGACATATTCAGAGGCTACGGATATCCGCGCAGCATCAGCTTGTCGGCGCGGACCTCCCAGCTTTCCAGCCGATCGAGAAAGCTCATCCCGAGCAGGTTGGATTTCATCTGGCCGCGCGGCACCACCAGCGCCGGGACCGAGCGCTCCACCAGCTTGCCGATCGCCAGGCGATCCAATGTGAGGCGCGCGGCCTTGGTGTGGCCGGCGGCGGTCTCGACGTCGACACTGTAGTCCAGCAGTTCCAGGGGCAGGCCGGCGGCTTTTGCAGTCTCCCAGGTCAGCACCACCGAGGTGGCGCCGGTGTCGATCACCATCGGCGTGGTGACGCCGTTGATCTTGGCGCGCAGGCCGAACTCGCCGCCCTGGCCGCGCGGGATCTCCACGGCGCGCACCGGCTTGTCGGGCGTCTTGCGCAGCAAGTCCGACACCAGCGTGCCGGCCTTGCTGCCGGCTTTGGCGATCTCGGCGGGATCGCCATAGGCCAGCGCCGCGCCGACCGTGGCGGCAAGCACGGCGATCAGCAGCAGCAGGCGGCTCATGCGGCACCTGTCAGGTGATGGCGGTCCTGGTCTTGCGGGTATCGGCCATGATTTCGAGGCCGGCTTCGGTCATGCGCGCGGGCAGGGCGGCCATGATGTCCAGCCGCTCGGCGCGCTCGATCCGGTGCCACCGCGCGATTTCCGGCAGCGTCCGCCCGCAGCCGAGACAAAGCCTGGTTTTCGGGTCGATGATGCAGACTGCGATGCACGGCGTCTCGATGCTCATGATGGGAGTGTGAAGGGGGTCGGCCCGCTTGCGCAAGCCCTCGCTCGCTTAAAGACTGGTCCCCGCGCTCATGATCGGTTTGTTGCGGGCCCGGCGCTTCTCGTCATTGCCGGTGGTGTAGGCGTCGGGCTGCAGCGGCGGGCCGTCCTCGGTCAGCGGCGCCAGCGCCGACATCACCCGCTCCGGCGGGAAGGTGACGATCACCTCGGTGCCGACACGCAGCTTGGATTTCAGCGTGAAGGTGCCGCCATGCATGTCGATCAGGCTCTTGGCGATGGGCAGGCCGAGGCCGGCGCCCTGTTCAGCCGACTTGATGGAATTGGAGCCCTGGCCGAACGACGCCAGCACGATCGGGATCTCGTCCTCGGCGATCCCTGAGCCGGTGTCGCGCACGCTGAGATACTGCCCGCCCGATGCGGTCCAGCCCACCTTGAGCCAGATCTCGCCGCCCTGCGGGGTGAACTTGATGGCATTGGACAACAGGTTGAGCACGATCTGGCGGCAGGCGCGCTCGTCGCCCCAGATCCGCGGCATGCCGTGTTCGAACACCTCGTGGATGGTGATGCCGCGGCTCGAGGCGCGCAGCTTCAGCAGGTGATGGCAGTCGGCCACCACATGCACCAGCGACACCGCTTCCTCGTTGAGTTCGTAGCGTCCGGCCTCGATCCGGCTGAGGTCGAGGATCTCGTTGATCAGATTGAGCAGGTGCACGCCGGAATTGTGGATGTCGGCGGAATATTCCTTGTAGACCGGCACCGCATGACCGCCGAAGATTTCGCTCTTCATCACTTCGGAAAAGCCGAGGATGGCGTTCAGCGGCGTGCGCAGCTCGTGGCTCATCTGGGCAAGGAAGCGCGACTTGGCGACGTTGGCGGCCTCGGCGCGGTGGCGCGCCTCGTCGGAGATCGCCTTGGCCTGTTCCAGCTCGCCGATCAGCGCATCCTTTTCGGCGCGCGCTTCCAGCGCGGTCAGCGTGGTCGAATGCAGCCGGTGCGCCAGCAGGGCAAAGTAGCCTTCGGCCGACACCGCGAGCGCGGCGAGCACGTAGTTGTCGAAGCCGCCATGCAGGACGAAATTCAGCGCGATGCCGCAGGTCACCGGGGCGGTGGCGGCGAGGGCGGCGATCGGCAGGCTGGCGGCCAGCATGCTGGAGACCGCCACCACCAGCAGCATCAGGAACATCATCAGCGAGTTGGAGACGATGTCGACGTCGGCGGGGTGCACCAGGATCACGGTCCAGCACAAGCCGTAGAGCAGGTCGAGCAGGACGAAGCGGGTGCGCCATTTGCGGGTGCGCACCGGCGAGGGCGGTTCGGCGAGATAGCGCTGGCAGGAGCGGACGATGACGGCATGGATGCACAGCATCCCGCAGGTCCAGATCGCCGCCGACAGCGGCTGCATCCACAGCCCGAACAGCAGGCCGGTAGCCACCACCAGCAGCACCACCACCAGCGAGGCTGACAGCCGGGTCTGGGCATATTGCCGGATCAGTTCGCGATCGAAGGCCGGCCTTGTACCCGACGTCGAGGTCAGGCGGTCGCGCGCCTCGCGCACCCGCTGTGTCGCCGCACGGCGGCTGCGCGCCGTCGGAATCACGGTGGGTTCCGCCGGAAGCTGAACGACCTCGGGCCTATCGGCGGGCTTACTCATCAAACTGGACACAATCCTGCACGCATCCGTGCGCGGTTTACCACTCCGCCTATCTGTGCCGCACAATCCTTAAGAGGTGCCTTAAAAGAACGGATATTTCGGTTAAAAGCACATTAATTCTGCGATCCGCGGCACTCGCCGCGAATCCCAAGTTTTTCGCACAAGCCGTTGATAAGACGGCCGTTCAGCGCTGCAGCCGGGCCAGCAGGCTGGAGGTATCCCAGCGCTTGCCGCCCATCGTCTCGACTTCCGAGTAGAACGCATCCACCACCGCCGTGACCGGCAGGCTGGCGCCGTTGCGGCGGGCTTCGGCGAGGCAGATCGAGAGGTCCTTGCGCATCCATTCGACAGCGAAGCCGAAGTCGAACTTGCCGTCGTTCATGGTCTTGTAGCGGTTCTCCATCTGCCACGACTGCGCCGCGCCCTTGGAGATCACCTCGATCACCGCGTTGACGTCGAGCCCGGCCTTCTTGGCGAAGTGAATACCCTCGGACAAAGCCTCGACCAGGCCGGCGATGCAGATCTGGTTGACCATTTTTGTCAGCTGGCCGGAGCCGGCGGGGCCCAGCAGCTTCTGCATCTTGGCATAGGCGGCGATCACCGGTTCGGCCTTGGCATAGGCGGCCTCGGTGCCGCCGCACATTACGGTGAGCGCGCCGTTTTCGGCGCCGGCCTGGCCGCCGGACACCGGCGCGTCGATGAAGTGGAAGCCGAGCTTGTCGGCGGCGGCATTGAGTTCGCGGGCGACTTCCGCCGACGCCGTGGTGTGGTCGACGAAGATGGCGTTCTTGGCCATGCCGGCGAAGGCGCCGTTTTCGCCGGTGGTGACGGCGCGCAGGTCGTCGTCATTGCCGACGCAGGCCATCACGAAATCCTGGCCCTCGGCGGCGGCTTGCGGCGTCGAGGCGGTGCGGCCGCCGAACTTCTCGGCCCAGACCTTCGATTTCGCCGGCGTGCGGTTGTACACCGTCACCTCGTGCTTGCCCTTGGCGACGAGATGGCCGGCCATCGGAAAACCCATGACGCCGAGACCGAGGAAAGCGACTTTGGCCATATCCATACCCTTGTGTGCGACCGGCTTAAGCGCCGGCTGTCATTTGAAAACTGGTGAGGGGGCCCGGAGCAGCGCTGCGGGCAACGGGAACGTTCGCGCCCAGCATAAACGCTGATGCCGGCGCGGCAAAGCCCCGCGGGAATCGAGCGAGCCTCCCGCAATTATTGCGCCGCACAAGGACGGTGCCCGCCGCATGGCTCGCCTGCACCGCCAATTTCGCCGTGGACTTGGGCCGGAATAGCTCTATCTGTGCGCTCTGACGTCAGCCGGCCGGGAGACCTCCATTGAGCGTGACAAAGCAGCAGATTCTCGAAGCACTGGCGGCGGTGAAATCGCCGCGCGGCGTCGCGTTGAGCCATGCGAATGTGCTGTCCGAGATCGCCGTCACCGACGGCAAGGTGCTGTTCTCGATCAATGTCGACGCCGCCGAGGCGCGCGCCTGGGAAAGCGTGCGTGCCGCGGCCGAAGCCGCCGTGCGCGCCGTTCCC
>DATCUS010000306.1:0-20570 GCA_036561845.1 Tardiphaga sp.
GGATGCGACCCCGGACCGCGCCCCGGCAGCGTCGGTACATGCCGGCGGGGCCGCCCGTCCGATGGTGGTGGCGGCCGGCGAGCGCGAGTTGCGGCTCGACCTGTTTCGCGGGCTGGCGCTGTGGCTGATCTTCATCGATCACCTGCCGCCGAACATCCTGACCTGGTTCACCATCCGCAATTACGGCTTCAGCGACGCCACCGAAATCTTCATCTTCATCTCCGGCTACACGGCGGCGTTCGTTTACGGACGCGCCATGTTGGAGCAGGGCGTGCTGGTGGCCAGCGCGCGGATCCTGAAGCGGGTCTGGCAGATCTACGTCGCCCACGTCTTCCTGTTCACGATCTTCCTTGCGGAGATCTCCTATGTCGCCACCAGCTTCGAGAACCCGCTGTATTCCGAGGAAATGGGCATCCTCGATTTCCTCAAGCAGCCCGACGTGACCATCGTCCAGGCGCTGTTGCTGAAATTTCGTCCGGTGAACATGGACGTGTTGCCGCTATACATTGTGTTGATGCTGTTCCTGCCGCCGATCCTCTGGCTGATGCAGCGCCGTGCGGATCTCACGCTGGCGTTGTCGGTGGCGCTTTATGCAATCACATGGGAGTTCGACCTGTATTTGTCGGCCTATCCGAACGGCGTGTGGGCGTTCAATCCCTACGCCTGGCAATTGCTGTTCGTGTTCGGCGCGTGGTGCGCGCTCGGCGGCGCCAGGCGCATGTCGCGCGTGCTGTCGTCGCCGGTCACGCTGTGGATTTCGGTCGCCTATCTGCTGGCGGCGTTCTGGGTGACCCTGACCTGGTACATTCCGCAATTCCATCACCTGCTGCCGAAGTTGATCGAGCAGTGGATGTATCCGATCAACAAGACCGACCTCGATGTGCTGCGCTTCGCGCATTTCCTGGCGCTGGCGGCGATCACCGTGCGCTTCCTGCACAAGGACTGGCCCGGTCTGAAATCGCCCTGGCTGCGGCCGATGATCATGTGCGGCCAACATTCGCTGGAGATCTTCTGCCTTGGCGTGTTTCTGGCCTTCGCCGGGCACTTCGTGCTGGCGGAAGTCTCCGGCGGTGCCGGGATGCACTTTGCTATCAGCATTTCCGGTATCGTCATCATGTGCGGCGCGGCATGGCTGCTTTCATGGTACAAGCGGATGGAAAAGAGCGGATCGCGCGCGAAAAGTGCCGACGCGGATTTTGCGGGAGGGGGATCATGAAGACCGCCGTGGTCCTCGCGATGCTGGCCGGCCTGTTGGCCATGGCGCCCGCGCGGGCAGAGGATCCGCCCAGCTGCGAGGTTCCGGCCTATCTGCTGACCAGCGAGAGCGCGTTGCCCAAGGTGGCCGCAGCGGTCAAACCCGGTGGCAAACTGAACATCCTGGTGATCGGCAGCCGCTCCTCGGTGATCGGCGTATCCGACTCCTCGATTGCCTATCCCGGCCGCCTGCAGGCGGTGCTGCGCGAGAAGCTGCCGACGGTTGAGGTCAATGTCAGCCTGGAACTGCAGGTGAAGAAAACCGCCGAGGACATGGTGCCCACGCTCGGCAGGCTGGTCGAGGACAGGAAGCCGGACCTGGTGATCTGGCAGACAGGTACCGTCGATGCGATGCGCTCTGTGGATGCCGAGGACTTCCGGGGCGCCATCGATGACGGCGTTGCGGCGATGCGAAGTGCCGGCACCGACGTGATTTTAATGAATCTCCAGTACAGTCCGCGTACGGAGACGATGATTTCGCCTTCCGCCTACATAGATAACATGCGTGTGGTGGCACAACAGCACGACGTACCGCTGTTCGACCGCTTCGCCATCATGCGACACTGGAATGACGCAGGGGATTTCGATCTATTCAGCGCCTCGCCGGGCGTCGAACTAGCCAAGCGCGTGCATGATTGCCTTGCACGCGCATTGTCGACCTTCGTGATCGATGCCGCCCACGTCAATCCAGCAGAATTGAGGATTCAGCGTTAATGAGTTTCCACCTCTCCTTGTCTCGCCTTGCGACCCTCGCTGTTGTTGCGTCCGTGTCTGCATTCCCGCCGCTGTCATCACGCCTGCATGCGGAGCCCGCTGCCGCCATGGGTGTCAGCACACCGCCCGGCTCCGTGGCCGGTTCGTCGGCGGACAAGAAGACCCTCACCAGCAAGACCATCGACAAGGTCAAGGAAGTCGCCAAATCCGCCAGCGATATCTTTGCCCGCGTGCCCTGCCTGCCGCCGAAGGGCGGCAACAAGGCGATGGGCTCGCTGCCGCATGTCGCGGCCAAGCTGGCGGCGGGCGCACCGGTTGTGATCGTTGCCTTCGGATCGTCGTCGACGGAAGGCTACGGCTCGACGGCGCCGGAATTCACCTATCCGAACCGGCTGGCGGCGCAATTGCATCGCGCCTATCCCGGCGCCGGCATCACCGTGCTCAACCGTGGCAAGGGCGGCGAGGACGCGCCGGAGATGATGGCCCGGCTGCAGAACGAGGTGATCAACTCGAAGCCCGATCTGGTGATCTGGCAGGTCGGTACCAATGCGGTACTGCGCAACCTGGACCCCGGCGATACCGCCACGATCGTCGAGGACGGCATCGGCAAGATCCAGGCGGCCGGCGCCGATCTGGTGCTGGTGGATCCGCAATATTCGCCGGCGGTGAACGCCAAGCCGGAAAGCACCAGCAAGATGATCAAGCTGCTGAACAAGGTCGCCGAGCTGCGCCATGTCGGCATTTTCCCGCGCTTCGAGGTGATGCGGGAGTGGCACGAAGGCCAGGCGATGGCGTTCGACAGCTTCGTCATCGCCGACGGCCTGCATATGAACGACTGGGGCTATGCCTGTTTCGCCCAGCTGCTGGGCGACAACATCATCAAGTCGGTCGGCCAGATCAAGCTCGGCGTCAACGCGCCGCCCAGCGTGCTCGCCAACGGACCGATGTAACGGCGGCGCTATCGCGCCCCGCGGTACCGGGGGACGCAACCTGCGGATGACGATACCGGTATATCTTTACTCTGTTTTAGCCATTCCCTCGTAGCCTGCCAGCGTCGGGTCCGCGTCCAAGGCGCGGAAACACGACGTTTGGGAGCGAATTGGGGGCTGTCGTGGGAATGTTGAAGTCTGTCGGGTTGAAGCTGCCGTCGCTGCGGTTTCGTGCAAAGGTCACGCTGGGCTTTGCCGCGGTGCTCGGCATTTCGGCCGCCAGCATGGGCCTTGCGTATGTCGGTTTCGAACGCGTCTCCGACGGCGTCGTGTCGTATCGCACCAGCGTTGCCGAGTCCGGACTTGCCCGCAACATCGACCGCGAACTGACCTCCTATCAGGCGCTGACGCGCTACTACGTGATCACCGGCAAGGAAGACGACGCCAAGGCGGCGCTGGCCGCTGAAGCGAACCTCCGGGCGGCCATCGAGCAGTCGATGAAAGTCACGACCAGCCCCGCGCGCGTAGACCAGGTCACGCGGCTGGCGCGCGACTTCAAGAATTTCACGAAGATCTTCGCCGATATCGTCGCCGTGAAGAACGAGAACGACAAGATCGCCTCGAACCAGATTTCGCGCATGAACCTGCAGTTGCGCTCAAAGCTGGATGATCTTGGCGACACGGCAACGCTGGCGGGGCTGACATCGGTCCAGGACACCATAAAGGATATCGCCAGCCAGTTCGTTGTGGCCTCGTCGCTGATGAACAACTTCATTGCCAGACCGGACGAAAAGGTGGCGAGCGCCGCCTTCGCCCGTGTCAAGTTTCTGGAAAATTCCTTCGCGACGGTGTTCGCCAACAATCAGCAGATCAATGAGAAAGTGAAGGCCGTCACCGCCGATGTGAAGGCCTATCGTGAGACCTTCATGAAGTTCGTTGAGAACACCAAGGTCGTCGACAAGCTTGTGGTCGAGATGGCCGGTGCCACCGCCGCGATCACCGAGGGATCGACGGCGATGAAGACCGATCTGCTGTCCGACCAGCAGCGGCTGGAATCCGAATCCGACGCCACCATCCACGAGACGGAGCGCCAGGTGGCGATCCTTGCACTCGGCGGCTTCATTCTGGGCGCAGTGGTCGCCGGCCTGCTCGGCCGGGGAATCTCGAAGCCGATGACCGCCATGTGCGCGGCGATGCGCAAGCTCGCCGCCGGCGACTTCGAAGTCGTGCTGCCCGGCCTCGGCCGCAAGGACGAACTCGGCGACATGGCCGCCGCGGTGGAGGAGTTCAAGGTCGAGGCGATCGCCCGGGCCGAGCGCGAGGCGGCAGAGCATGAGACGCAGAACCGCGCGGCTGGCGCCGCCCGGCGCACCGAGCTGATCCGCTTCGCCGACGACTTCGAAAACGCGGTGGGCGGCATCGTGGCCAACGTCTCGAACTCTGCGGTGCAATTGGAGACCGCGGCCGGTACCCTGACCCGGACAGCCGAAACCACGGAAAGCCTGTCCGGCAAGGTCGCGGGCGCATCCGAGGAAGCCTCGTCGAACATGCAGTCGGTGGCCACGGCCACGGAGGAGTTGTCGCTCTCGGTCAACGAGATCGGGCGTCAGGTCCGCAATTCCAGCCGCATCGCCGACAGTGCGGTGACCCAGGCCGAACAGACCGACGCGCGGATCGGTGAATTGTCGCGCGCGGCGCAGCGCATCGGCGACGTCGTCGACCTCATCACCGCCATCGCCGAGCAGACCAACCTGCTGGCGCTCAACGCCACCATCGAGGCGGCGCGGGCCGGCGACGCCGGGCGTGGCTTTGCCGTGGTCGCCGCCGAGGTCAAGTCGCTGGCCAGCCAGACCGCGAAGGCCACCGACGAGATCTCCGTGCAGATCGCCGGCATGCAGAGCGCAACCCGGGAATCGGTGACGGCGATCAAGGAAATCGGCAGCACCATCGGGCAGATTTCCAGCATCGCGTCGGAGATCGCCTCGGCGGTCGAACAACAGAGTGCGGCGACCAGGGAAATCGCGCAGAATGTGCAGAGCGTCGCGCACGGTACCCAGCAGGTGGCGGGCAACATCACCGAGGTCAACCGCGGCGCCACGGAGACCGGTGCGGCTTCCGAGCAGGTGCTGAATTCGGCACAGACCCTGTCGTCGGAAAGCGCGCGGCTGCGCGCCGAACTCGATCGCTTCATGCAGAACATTCGCGCGGCCTGATCGGTCAGCGTGCGAATGTCGGTGCCGCATCAATGTTGTCGTCACCCGGCTTGACCGGGTGACCCAGTAAGCAGCGCCATCTGCAACTCGCACGCGATTTCAACGTCTACTGGATCGCCCGGTCAAGCTGGGTGACGACACCAGTGAATTTACCTGGCGGCGTGTGCATCAGTATTCCCGAACGCCTTCTTCAACTCGCCTTTGGCCCGCTCCAGCCGCTCGCGCCGGGTCCTGGGCAGCGTCTTGCCCGCGCGATTGATGTAGAACGTCAGCATCGACAGGGCGGAGCGGTAGGCACCGGCCTTGCGCCGTGAACTGCGTTCGGCCGAGCGTTTCAGCGAGGCGGCGATCTTTTTCGGATCGGTCAGCTTGAACACGCCGTCCTTGAGATGGAGCGCGTCGCTGTGTTCGGTGACGCGTTGCGACCAGCGTTTTGGTGAGGCTGCCTTGGCCTTGCGTTTCGCCGGCGCCTTGCGCGCCGTTCGGGCCTTCGGTGCCTTGGCGGATTTGCGGGCGGTTCGACGTGTCGCCATCATGGACTCCTGCAGCGGGCTTGTTCGCCTGAAAACCCGCAAAATTGCGCGCTGTTCCCGTCCTGAACCGCGGAAAGGCTGGAACTGATGGCGGCGTAACGGGTTGGTTCGGCACACACATCATCGATCCTCATGCCCGCAGCCGGCCGGTTCGGATCACCCTTCGACGGTCGCCGCTTGCACCGCGGAACTTACATTCGGGAACGACGCGCTATGACCAGCCGGATCGGCGCTGAATTCGGGTCCAGGCCCGAGATGCGCGGATCACCGGGTGTTGCCGAGCCGCGCATCATCGATAGCGATATTCCCGCCCGTCTTGACCGGCTGACCTGGAGCGGGTTTCACACCCGCGTGGTGCTGGCGCTGGGCATTACCTGGATCCTTGACGGACTGGAAGTCACGCTGGCCGGCGCCCTGTCCGGCGCGCTCAAGGAAAGCCCGACACTCAGATTCTCGAACTTCGACGTCGGTTTTGCCAACAGCGCCTACCTCGCCGGCGCTGTGGTCGGCGCCCTCGGCTTCGGCTGGCTCACCGACCGGATCGGCCGCAAGAAGTTGTTTTTCATCACGCTGGCACTATATCTAACTGCAACGGCCGCAACTGCCTTGTCATGGAACTTGGCGACATATGCGCTGTTTCGGTTCCTCACCGGCGCCGGCATCGGCGGCGAATACACCGCGATCAATTCGACGATCCAGGAACTGGTGCCGGCGAAGTATCGCGGCTGGACCGATCTGGTGATCAACGGCAGCTTCTGGCTGGGCGCTGCGCTCGGTGCGGTATGTGCCATCGTGTTGCTCGATCCGCAGGTGATCGGCCAGGAGTATGGTTGGCGACTGGCCTATCTCACCGGCGCGGTTCTGGGACTGGTCGTGTTCGTGATGCGTCTGTGGATTCCGGAAAGCCCGCGCTGGCTGATGGTGCACGGCCAGCCCGAGCGGGCCCATGCCATCGTCGCGGAGGTCGAAGCCTCCGCGAACCAGCCGATCACCAAGGCCGCCGCGGCGGCGTTGCCGACGATCCGGCTGCAGATGCGCAGCCATACGCCGTTGCGCGAAGTCGCCAACACGCTGTTCGTGCTGTATCGGCAGCGCTCGCTGGTCGGGCTGGCGCTGATGGGGGCGCAGGCCTTCTTCTACAATGCGATCTTCTTCACCTACGCATTGGTGCTGACTGATTTCTTCGGCATCGCCTCGAACCAGGTCGGCTGGTACATTCTGCCCTTCGCAGCGGGCAATTTTCTCGGGCCCCTGCTGCTCGGTCGACTGTTCGACACGCTAGGCCGCCGCATGATGATCATGCTGACCTATGGCCTGTCCGGCGTGCTGTTGGCGCTGTCCGGTTACCTGTTCTCGATCGACGTACTGAGCGCGCAGGGCCAGACCGTCTGCTGGATGGTCATCTTCTTCTTCGCCTCGCCGGCGGCGAGCGCGGCCTATCTGACGGTCAGCGAGACCTTTCCGATCGAGGTCCGCGCGCTGGCCATCGCGCTGTTCTACGCCATCGGGACCGGCATCGGCGGTGTTGCGGGACCGGCGCTGTTCGGCGTGTTGATCGACACCGGATCGCGCGCAAGCGTGTTCGGCGGCTACCTGTTCGGCGCCGCCCTCATGATCGCCGCAGCGGCGATCGCCTGGCGCTACGCCATTGCGGCGGAACGTCAGCCCCTGGAATCAGTTGCACGGCCACTGGCCGTTGTGGAGTAGAATGACGATGAAACAGAACCTGGCTGAAAAGCAGATGGACGAATCCCCCGTTGACGTTGCCGCACCCGGCCACACCATGATGCCCGGCGCCGAGATGCCGGAGCTCAGCAACTGCGCGCTGCTGCTCGATATCGACGGCACGCTGCTCGACTTCGCGCCGACCCCGCGCGAGGTCTGGGTGCCGCCGGAACTGGCGACCACCCTCGGCAAGCTGCTGGAAAGAACCGAAGGCGCGTTGGCGCTGGTCAGCGGTCGCTCGCTCAACGACATTGACCTGATCTTTGCGCCGATGCAGTTCCCTGCGGTCGGCGGCCACGGCGCCGAAATGCGGCTGTCGATGGAAAATGAATCGGTGGCGGCGCATGCGCCGCCACTCGACAAGGAATTGAAGCGCCGCCTCGCGGCGATCGCCAAGCTCAGCCCCGGCATTCTGCTCGAGGACAAGGGCTACTCGCTGGCGCTGCATTATCGCCTGGCGCCGCATGCGGAAAAGGCGATCTACGACGCTGTCTCGGCGATCCGCGCCGACCTGCCGAACGCGCCGATCGAGGTGCTGCCGGGCAAGTCGGTCTGCGAGATCAAGCATTCCGGTTTCACCAAGGCGACCGGCGTGATCGAACTGATGACGCATGGTCCGTTCAAGGGCCGTCGCCCGGTGTTCATCGGCGACGACGTCACTGATGAAACGGTATTTGCCATTATGCCTGGCATGGATGGTCTGGCATTTTCGGTGGGACGGCACGCGCTGGGCGTCGCCGGCCATTTCGGCGAACCGCGCGATGTGCGTGCCTGGCTGGCGCGATTGCTCGAGGACTGATCCAGGCAAAGATATGCGTCGTGGAAGAGCGATGGAACCGTGGAACCGGAGGTTCCCCGTGGAGTTGCCTGAATTTGGTTTCAATTGGGTCGAATGGTGACGAGGAACCATGTTGATGAACGGACGTTAATCGTCCGAGTAAATGTACCAGCAGGAGGGGCCGCCCGTGAACCTCGTCGTTGTTTCCAACCGCGTTTCACGCGCATCGGCGCATGAGCCGATGACCGGAGGTTTGGCGGCGGCGTTGTTGCCGGTGGTCGAGAAGTCGGGAGCCATCTGGGTCGGCTCCAGCGGCCGCGTCCGCGATGGCGCGCAGCGCGAGCCGTTTGCGGAAATCGAGGCGCTCGGCGCCGGCGCTTTGGCAATGCTGGATCTGCCCGCCGCGCATTACGCTGGCTATTACGAAGGATTTGCTAATTCGGCGTTGTGGCCGGCGCTGCATTCGCGCACCGACCTGATCCGCTCCTCGCATGACGATTATCAGTCCTATCGCGAGGTCAATTCGTTCATGGCGCGTGCGCTGCTGCGGTTTCGCAAGCCGGACACCGTGTTCTGGATCCAGGACTATCATTTCCTCGCGCTCGGCGCGGAGTTGCGCGATCTCGGCGTCACCCACCCGATCGGATTCTTCCTGCATACGCCGTGGCCCACCCGGGCGATCTTCGGCGGCGTGCCGCATCATCGCGAACTGGTCGAGGCGATGCTGGCCTATGACCTGATCGGCTTCCAGACCAACGACGACCGCGACAATTTTCTCGCTTATCTGGAATGCGACCTCGGCCTCCACGCCAGGGATGGTGTGGTGACATCGCGCTTCGGCGCGTCGCGTTGCGCGGTGTTCCCGATCGGCATCGATCCCGAGAAGTTCGCCCAGCATGCGGCCAAGGCCGCGTCGCATCCCGAGGTATCGCGTCTGCGCCGCAGTCTGAACGGCGAGAAGCTGGCCATCGGCGTCGACCGCGTCGACTACTCCAAGGGCCTGGTCAACCGTATCGAGGCGTTCGACCGCATGCTGACGCTCAACCCGGCGCTCAACCGCTCGGTGTCGCTGCTGCAGATCGCGACGCTGTCGCGCGGCACCATCGAGGCCTATGGCAACCTGCAGAACGACCTCGCCAAGCTGGTCAGCGACGTCAACGGCCGCCATGGCGAAGTCGACTGGACGCCGATCCGCTATCTCAACAAGGGGTTCAGCCAGACGGTGCTCGCCGGCCTCTATCGTACCGCGCAGGTCGGTCTGGTGACGCCGTTGCACGACGGCATGAACCTGGTCGCCAAGGAATATGTCGCTGCGCAGAATCCGGCCGATCCCGGCGTGCTGGTGCTGTCGAAATTCGCCGGTGCCGCCAACGAGCTCGACACCGCGCTGCTGGTCAATCCGCACGATATCGACGGCATGGCGCGAACGATTGCGACCGCGTTTTCAATGCCGCTGCTGGAACGGCGGATGCGCTGGGAATCGATGATGGCCAAGCTGCGCGCCGGCACCATCCAGAACTGGTTCACCGATTTCGTCGATGCGCTGCAGGACGCCCACGCGGTGAACGAGAAGGGCCTGGTGCCCGAGCCCGAGCCGGACACCAGCATGATCTGGCCGCTGCGCACGTCAGGTGCCATCCTCGGCACGCGCTATCACTGATCGACGGACGCTGTAGAACCGGCCGTGCAGGCGGGCAATGCGGATCGGCGGCCTGTATTGTCGGGCCGCAACCTGCCCGTGCTCTTGTCCCTCATGCAGCCCGGGGGCGTCCCGCAGGGCGGGTTGCCGTTCATTGGACGCTGTAGCCAATTGGGCGCCTTGGCCGAAACGGCCTTTGACCGCGTTTGCCGGCATCACCCTCTTGATCGGACCCGAGAACCGCCGACGGGTCGCAAAAATACCCCAACGCTGTCAAATACTTGAGAAAAACCCCCGCCCCGCGGCCGCAGTCCCTTGCAAATCACCTCCCGCCCCGTCATGAGAGGGCGCGCGGGGAGAGATGGCCGAGTGGCTTAAGGCGCACGCTTGGAAAGCGTGTGTGCGGGAAACCGTACCGTGGGTTCGAATCCCACTCTCTCCGCCACCGCGGCTGCGCTTCCAATGTGCCCCGCGCGCAAGATCCCCAAAAATCCCCAATAAAATCAACCTTCCCTTGAATTGAATGCGGTACGAGAGAACTGCCGAATTCGGAGATTGAGGCTGGAGACGGCGGTTTCCTCCGGGCTTCGTACTGCGGCGATTTGGTAGGGTTTCTAAAGGCAGCCATTTAAGGTGTTTACGGCTGCGGTCATTCTTCCGGTTCGAATCCCTGTCGGACGTGGGACAGCATCCGAGACCAGTTGCCATATTCAAGGTCGAACTCTCCCGCTGAGCCGACCAGCCCCGGCATTTGGCTAGACCACTAGTGAGCGAGACCTCCCACCGAGCCATCATTATTCACAGCGCGTAGCGCGATATGCCGTGGGACGTGAAATAGGCGTCTAGGTCTGGATCAGCAAAGAACCGGATGAGTTGCATCGCCGGCTCATGCTTCCCAGTTCCGTGGCTGATGAACATTGACATGTCGATGTTAAGACCGAGCTCCCTGGGGAATGTTGCAACAGGAACAATGCCGGGCGCCGCGATAATCCGCGACAGCGGCGCGATGGCGTACTGCACCTTGCCAGCCGCAGCGGCGATCGATGGTTCGCTCGCCCCCATCGGCCGCAGCCGGTCCCGGAGATGTGTCTCGATCCCCATCGTCTCGATGGCTCGCAGAAAGGTCTTGCCGCTGGTCCCGATCGAAGTGTAGGCGATCGAAGTTGCTTCGAGCAGCATTGCCCGCACGGCTTCATGCGAAGTGACGATGTCCATCGATCCCGAACCGATCGCTCCGATGGCAAGCGGCACGCGGCCGAACGGGACGTGAATATTCGGAATGACCCGCTCCAAGGCGATCATCTCGTCGACGTACCAGGGGTTGGTCAGCCCAACATCAAATTTCTCACCCGCCATAACGCGCTTGGCGACGGCGGGGTTCACGTCGTAATTTACGTCGACTTCGATTTCGTGCAGGCGCGTGAAGCGCGGTATCAGTTCCTCGATCTCCGATTGGACGGCAATCGCCGTCAGCAACGTTATCCGGGATCCGGTATCAACGGTCATGGGATGCTCCGATCTAGGTTGTTGTCTCCGCCCCTACCGCCACAATTCTGTAGCGAGGCGTGGCGTATGCCCGAGGATATCGCGCCAGAGATTTGCAGCACGCACGGCAACGCCAGGTCAATGGCCACGTGGCGAAAGCGTGCCGCCGGATCACGGCTTGCGTCTCACGCGGTCCGGTAGCGGCAATGGTGCGTTCGGACTGTCGAGAAACTCGACCGTCGTATAGCAAAGGTCGTGCGGACTCAGGTTTTCCACCGAGTGCACCATGAATTCACCGTCCGCGAAATTCTTGTGCTGGGTCTGGCCTTCGGCGACATCCGCATCGACGATGCGGCCGTCCTCGAAATAGTTGCGCGTGCGCCCGGAATTGAGCGCGGTCCAGAAGTAATTGAGGACATGGCGGTGGAAGCCGAAGCGGCCAGCCGCCGGAATGCGAAGATTCCAGATCCTGACCCTTTCGGTCTCCGACACTAGGGCCGTGCCGACGCAGCCATTCATCCGGCCCGCTTCGAGGTCGTCCCTCACATCCTTCGGCCAGGCCGTGTACGGATCGTTTAGCATGTTCAATCCCTTCAAACTTCAATGCGCCAGTGTGACAGCCGGCCAGGGCGTCAAAACGAACCTTTATCGGATTGATGACGCCATGCCAGGTCGCTGAACGTCAATAAAATGCGATTCTATTAGCGATTCAAGCGTGAAAGCTCAGTGTCCGGCCCATATCTACGAGACCAATACTTATTGGTTCAATTGACTTGAAGTTTGACCGGGGTAACGCTGAAGGGGCAATGAGGATTGTCGAATGATTGTCTATGGCGGCGATTACGAACATACACTGGGCGTGTCGTCTGTCCGGTGCCGGCTGGAGCTGGAATATCGCGTGACGCCGCGTGCGGAATTGTTCGAGAAAGTTCTCAAACGCCGGCCATTTGACGCCTGTGAATTTTCGCTGTCGAACTATCTCATGCTCCTGGATCGTGGCGCCGACTGGTTGACCGCCGTCCCGGTATTTCCCAATCGCGCATTCCGCCACGGCACGACGCTGGTACGAAAGGATTCCGCCATTGCGACCTTTGCCGATCTGGCGGGAAAGCGGGTCGGCATTCCGGACTACACGATGACCGGTGGAGTTTGGTGGCGCGGACTGATGTCCGACACCTACGGCTTGCACTGGTCGGAAGTCGAATGGATCGCAAGTGGAACGCCGCGTTTTGATCCCCCTGGGGCCGCGCGGGTGGTGCAGACCGACGTCAACCTGGAAGATGCGCTCGCTGGCGGTGCCATCGATGCGCTCTTTATGCCGCGCAACCGCGACAGCCTGCTGCCCGTGGCCGCGCGCCGGTTCAGGCCGCTCATGATGGACTGGCGTGCCGCCGAGGTGGACTATTTTCGAACGACGAAAATCTATCCCATCAGCCATGTCATCGTAATGCCGCGTTCATCGGTGGCGCGCCACCCGAATCTCCCCGTAGCTTTGTATAGGGCGTATGCGCACAGCATGACTATCGCAAAAGAGCGCCGGCTCGGCGCCAGCTTCCTGCCCTGGGGCGGCGGCATGTGGAATGAGGTCATGGAAGTATTCGGTGGCGATCCTGTCCCTTACGGACTTACGGCGGACAACCGCAAGACCATCGACAAACTCCAAGACTATCTCATCGAACAGCAACTGATCGGCCGTCGCTATGATCTGGACGGTCTTTTCGAATCAGTCGACCCGGTAGATTCCGAAATCGTGCTTGCCTGAGGTCTTATTCAAAAAGATGAGTTTGAACGGAGTTCAAGTGATGGCGCATCGCGCGAGCGGCTTCTTCCGGCGACCTTCCTTTGATCGCTTCATAGATCAGACGGTGGTGGGTCACCGTATTCTGACGCTTCTCCACCGTAATGTGCGAGATCCGTATCGAACGCCATTTGGGCCGGGCGCGGGTCACGTTGAAGGCCCGCACCAAGGCGACGAAAACAGGATTTCTGCTGGCTTCAGCAATCGCCAGATGAAAGGCGCTGTCCCATCTGACCCAGTCGGAATCATCGGTAACCTCGGTAGTCCGGCGCATGCAGGTTTCGATCCGCGCGATGTCCTCGTCAGTCGCCTTGTTGGCTGCGATGGCGGCGATCGAAGGCTCCAGTGCAAAGCGCATTTCCATCGTATCGCCCGGGCTGGCAGTCGCCAGGCTGCGATCGATCCCGGCCGGCGCACTCGCGGGCGGATGTCCGAGGATCGTTCCGTTTCGTCGACCGCGCCACAATCGTCCATCCAACTCCAACTGCGTCAGGTGCTGGCGCAAGGCGCGCCGGCTGATCCCGAGCTCCGCAGCCAGCTCCCGTTCGGGGGGCAGGCGATCGCCGTCCTTCAGCCGCTTCCGTTCGATGTAGATCTGCACCGTATTCAAGATGTCTCGCCCTCGTTCCGCGAAAACGTCGTCGGGATCTGCCGGAAGGAAATTTGCTCTGCGCGCTGCCGCAGTCCGGAGTTCGGCTGCGCGCAACCGTCACGATCTATAGCACGGCGATCCCTGCTTGCCAGCGGAAGCGCGCGCGCTCGAAAGAAATTGCGACACCGGAATATGCACAGCATCGTTCCGATCCCTGGCGTAGTCAAAGGGGCGTTCTGCGCTCAAAGTAATATGAAGATGGAATGGTCGACAACGGGAAGGCCGAGGCGTGTGATCGGCGATCTAAGGTTTGTCGCGTCACCGCCGCTACCGAACGCCGTGGAGCGCTGATCTCATGTCGTTCTTTGAACACTCCGACGGCACGCGGGCGGCCTTTGATATTACAGGCAACGGCCCACCATTGCTGTTGATCCATGGCGCCGAGGGAAGCCGGCGTTCGTTCGACCGCCTTGTCCCGATGCTGTCGGATCAATTCACGGTCATCGTCTACGATCAGCGGGACTGCGGTGAGACAGTGAATGCCGCTGAGTCGTCGGACCTCCGGCTGCTGGCAGCAGATGTCGCCGAACTGCTGCAGGGGACCGGATATTCCCCGGCCCACGTGTTCGGCACGTCGTTCGGAGGTCGGGTCGCGCAAGCCGTGGCCTTGCTGCACGCCCAAGCGGTCAAGAGTCTGGTTCTCGCGAGTACCTGGCCGCTTCCGCTGTCTTTGCGTGACCTTAATGGCGAGGTCGCCGTCGAGATGGTGCGCCTGCGCGATCGCTTGCCGGAGAGTGCCGAACGACTCGCAGAATACTTCTTTCCGCCGGCTTTCCTGTCCGAGTATCCGCAGTTCCGGCACCACTTCGCAAGAGCGCCTGTGCGATCCGCACGATCGGACCGGCGCGCTCAGACGGTGAACGACCAAACGTCATTGGCAGCTGGCGATATCGCGGCAAGAACGCTTCTGCTTGCCGGGGCGTGCGACCGGCTCGTTCCATCCGCCCTGACGGTCGGCATGAAAAATGCAATCCGGGATTCGGAAAGTGTCGTTCTCGCGGGCGTGGGGCACATCACCTGCGTGCAGGCACCGGCCGAAGTGGCGGATCACCTGCAGCGTTTCTTGGGCTCGACATGAGTGGGAAAGGAGCAGAATCGATGGACGCCGCAGTGCAGGAGCGCAGCTCAGGAGACCGCCAGTCTGACTATATAAGTATCCGCGGGCTGTCGAAGCGGTTCGGCAGCAGAGCGGATTCCGTTCTTGCGCTGAAAAACATCAATTGCTCGATCGAGCGCGGCAGCTTCGTGTCCGTCGTCGGCCCGAGCGGCTGCGGCAAGAGCACATTGCTTCGCATCGTTGCCGGGCTACTGCCATACAGCGAGGGCAGCGTGCAGATGGATGGCCAAGCAATCGTCGGCACCCGGCGTGACGTCGGCGTGGTATTCCAGAATTCAATCCTGCTGCCGTGGCGCACGGTGCTGGAGAACGTGATGCTGCCGGCCGAGGTACTGGGGCTCGACCTCAAGGCGTCGCGCGAGCGCGCGATGATGCTTCTCAACATGGTCGGACTGACGGGTTTTGAAGGAAAACAACCGCTTCAGCTCAGCGGCGGCATGCAGCAGCGCGCATCGATCGCGCGGGCACTGCTGCACGATCCAAAGATTCTTCTAATGGACGAACCGTTCGGTGCACTGGACGCGCTGACGCGGGAACAGATGAACCTTGAGTTGCAGCGCATCTGGGCCGAGAGCAAGAAGACTGTCATTCTCATCACTCATTCCATTCCCGAGGCGATCTTTCTCGGCGACGTCGTCTTCGTTATGACACCGCGGCCCGGCTCACTGGAGCGGATTATCAGAATCGACCTGCCGCGTCCGCGCAACATGGACATGATGGCGATGCCCGGCTTTGCCGATGCCGCGCACGAAATTAGAGAGCTGTTCAATCATTCAGGGTCCTTTGACTAGATGAGCAACGCAATCATGGAAACGGATACGACCGTCGCTGTTGCCGGTATCGCGGCCAACGAGCCTGAGACTGCGAGCTGGCGTCGTGCGCTGCATTCGACGCGCCTTCACTCGCTGGTGCTGCTGGTGCTGCTGCTGGCCTTCTGGGAGTTCGGCGTCGGCCTGTTCAATATTCCAAAATTCGTCCTGCCGCCGTTCAGCGACGTGGTGCGCGCGCTCTATAACGGCCTAACCGTCAGCCCGCTTGCTCGCGACAGCTTCTGGTTCCACGGCGCGGTCACGCTAACCGAAGTACTCGCCGGGTTTTTGATCGGCAGCGGTGTTGGCTTGGTGATGGGCATGGTGATTTCGGAGAGCAGCTACCTCGACGAACTGATCAGACCTTATATATCCGCGTTTCAGAGCCTCCCCAAGGTGGCCATCGCGCCGATCATCGTGATGTGGATGGGGTACGGCCTCGAATCCAAGATCGCAATCGTGGTTCTGCTGACATTCTTTCCGGTTCTGGTGACAAGCATTGCCGGCTTCAAGGCAGTGGACATCGATCGAATCGATCTGCTGCGATCCCTGTCAGCGACCCGCTGGCAGATCTTCGCCAAGGTGAAGTTTCCCAGCGCCTTGCCGTTCATCTTTGCGGGCCTCGACGTAGCCGCAGCATTCGCCGTGGTAGGCGCCATCGTCGGTGAGTTCGTCGGCGCGCAGTCCGGCCTCGGCGTGATGATCATGCAGATGGACGCTCAGCTCGATACCGGCGGCAGCTTTGCCGTGTTTCTCATCCTGGCCCTGATGGGCGTCACACTGACTGCGGCCCTTCGCGCCGTTCGGCGCCATTTCTTGAGCTGGATGCCCGCGCAGACTTCTCGACGAGCCGTCAGTGCCTGACGCCCGGCCATATATCAACGGAGGAAACCAGATGATAACGCGACGTCAGATGACTCTCGGTCTCGGCACGCTACCGTTCCTCGGCTCGGTGCGGGGCAGCTTTGCGCAGGACAAGAAGCGCTTTCTCGTCACTAATCCGAACGGTGCGATCGATGCGACGCAGTGCTTCTCGACCTGCGGGCGTGAGCCGCGTCTCGGTTACTATACGCAGGAAGGGATCGAACGCGAGCAGCTGCCGGTGAACAGTCTGGTCCAGGGTATGGTTGCGATCGCACAGTCGCAGGCCGACGCGGGTTCCGTCGTGCCGGCGCTGTTCATACCTGCGCTGGCTAAAGAGCCGAACTTCGGGGTCATCGCCGTGTACAACTGGCTGCCGCGCTCCACTAGCGTGGTGGTCGTGCGGGCCGACAGTGAGATCAAATCGATCGCCGATCTGGCCGGAAAGCGTATCGGCATCCGCAACCAGGGTGATGGCAGCGCCGCCGTCATCGAGACGGCATTTGCCGATCTCGGAATGAAACCGAACTATCAGTTGATCGCCATCGGCGACGTGGGCATGGCCGGCAATGCGCTGGATCGCAAGAGCGTCGATGCGATGGTAGCCTACGACACCATCGCCGGCCGCATCGAAGCGCTCGGCTTCAAGTTGCGCTATTTGCCAATGACCCCTTCCTTCACACAGGGGGCGACGACCTGGTACGGGATCCGCAAGAAGGACCTGAAGGAAAACCGGAAGAGCGTCATCGCCTTCCTTCGCGGCACAGCAAAATCGACGTTGTTCGCGCATCACAACCTGATCGCCGCCATCAAGCTGCATTGGCTAGTCTATCCGGAATCGAAGCCCAAGACAAAATCCGACGACGAGGCGATCAAGGAACTCGAAGTCATCATGAAGGATCGTCGAAACGCCTGGGTTCGGCGCCCCGGCGATCCCGAGCAACGGATCGGCGCAACCAGCCCCGATGACTGGGCAGCAGCCTTGCGGGCGGCCGTCGCAGGAACGAACAATCCGGATCTAGCCAAGCAGATCGGCGATGGTAGCAGCATCTTTACTAACGAGCTGATCGACGAAGTGAACGACTTCGACAAGGCGGCAATCATCAAGCAGGCGAAGGAATTCCAGATCTAGCCGGACGCCATATGACTGCGCCTGTATCAATGAAATCTGCTGGCTCTTTCCGCGCGTGACAGCGCGTCATGGCCGGCGTCAATATCGCGGCCGTGCGAAAGCCCGCTTGATTGGAGCTGCATGGTCGTCCCCGCTGGACCCCGGCGGTCGTTGCAGATGAATCTGTCGCTTCCGCCTACTTCAAGGAGAGAGACGTGATGATCGAAGTTCCGGTACTGATCGTGGGCGGGGGGCCGGTGGGCCTCACGGCGTCCCTTTTGCTCTCGCGAGAGGGCGTGCGTTCGCTGTTGGTCGAACGTCATCCTGGAACCGCCGTTCTGCCAAAGGCGCGCGGAATCAATGCGCGAACGATGGAGATGTACCGCCAGATGGGTGTCGAAGCCGATATCCGCGCTGTCGGCGCGCCAGCCAAGTTCGGCAAGATGATTCTCTGGGCCGAGAGCCTTACAGGCAAGGAGATCAAGCGGCTAGAGCCAGGCCGTCGCTCCGCCGAAAACCTTGCCGTATCGCCCTCAGCGAATTGTACTTGCGCGCAGGATCTGCTGGAGCCGGTACTACGCCGTCATGCTGAAGCGCTGGCACCCGAAGGACTGTGCTTTAACATGGAGCTGAAGACTATCTCGGCAGGCGACATCGGTGTGACGGGTGAACTGCTGGACCGGGCCACCGGCCAGGTGATACCCTTCCGTGCTCAGTATGTGATTGCTGCCGACGGAGCTCACAGCCCGGTCCGCAACATGCTCGGCATTGGCCGGACCGGCGACAAGGACATCTACGACTCGGTCAACGTCCACTGCGAGGTCGATCTTCGCCCCTGGACGGCTGATCGACCGGCGGCGCTGTATTATATCGACCAGCCCGACCTGCGCGCCACCTTTCTGACGATCAACGGGGCTGACCGCTGGGGATTTTTGGTGCATAGCCTCAGTGTGTACGGGTTCACTGAGGAAAACCTCACCCCGGAGCGCTGTGTCGGCCTCGTTCGACGCGCTGTCGGCGTGCCCGACATCCCGGTCAAGGTGTTGGGCATCAGCTTCTGGAAGTGCTCAGCCATGGTATCGGACGCCTTCCAGAAAGGCAGGATCTTTCTCGCGGGTGACGCCGCGCATGAGACGACACCGAGTGGCGGTTTCGGATTGAACCTTGGTGTGCAGGATGCGCAGAATATCGCCTGGAAGCTCGCCGCCGTCATTCGCGGCAATGCCTCGCCGTCGCTGCTGGACACCTATGAGGCCGAGCGCCGTCCGGTCGCGAAGGAGGTCGTTAAGGCGACATTCCTCAACATGCAAAGCCTCGGACGAACGGAGAAGCAGTCGGAGGCAAAGTTGCCACGGGCGCAGTATCTCAACGAACAGGGACTGATATTCGGTGCCCGCTACGAGTCGAGCGCCGTTGCACCTGACAGTTCGACGCTGCCTGCAGTGGCTGATGCCGTTACCCAGTATGTGCCCTCGGCTTACCCCGGATGCCGCGCTCCACATATTTGGTTGACGCGCCTTGGCGAAAAGATCTCGACAATCGATCTGTTCGGCTCGCGCTTCGTCCTCCTTGCAGGCCGGAATGGCGCGGCTTGGCGAGATGCAGGCGGTGCGCAGCTGCGTTGTCCCGTGGATATCTATGTCATCGGTGACGATGTCGTGGACGAGGAAGGTCAATGGGCCGAGGTCTACGGAGTGGAAGACGGCGGCGCCGTGCTGGTTCGCCCCGACGGCTATGTGGGCTGGCGGATGCGCTCGCTCCCCGATCATCCCCGGCGTGTGTTGGCAGCAGCGCTCGAGGTCTTGCTCGGAGAGCCCGTCGATACAAGTGAAGTTGTGCACTGATTGAGAGACTGAAGCAGGCGGCGCGGCGCGCCACCTGCCGTGCAGTGCTTAGAAGCCGGCGGCGAGGCCGTCCTTGCGCGAATCGGAGCCGGCAACGTAGCCGCCGTCGATCCTACAGATGAGCTGCGCGCCGCCGAACCCGAAAGCCGAATCCGGCGGCTCGCGCACGATCTCATGGCCGCGGCTGACGAGATCCGCGGCGACGTCGTCCGGCACCGCGCTTTCGATCGCCACCTTCAGGCCAGCGACATAGCGCCAGCGCGGCGCGTCGGCCGCCGTCTGCGGGTCCTGATTCCACAGCCGCATGCGCAGCATCATCTGCAGATGGCCCTGCGCCTGCATCGGGCCCCCCATCAGCCCGAACGCCATCAGCGGCTGCTTCCCCTTCATGACGAAGCCGGGAATGATAGTCTGGAACGGCCGCTTGCGCGGGCCGACCTGATTGGGGTGGCCCTCCTTCAGCGTGAAGCCGAAACCGCGGTTCTGTAAGCTGATGCCGGTGCCCGGCACCACGACGCCGGAGCCGAAGCCGGAATAGTTCGACTGGATATAGGACACCATCATGCCGTCCGCATCGCCGGTCGACAGGCACACGGTGCCTCCGGTGGTCGGCGCACCCGCGCCAAATTCCTGTGCCTTGCGGCGGTCGATCAGCGTCGCCCGTGACGCCAGATAGGCCGGGTCGAGCAGGTGTGCGACCGTGACGTCGCGCATGTGGTCGAGATCGGCGGCATACGCGTGGGCATCGGCGAAAGCCAGCTTGGCGGCTTCGATCTGCAGATGGAAAGCGTCGCTGCTGTCGAGGATCAGTCCCTCGATACCTGCGGCCTTGATGATACCGAGGGCCATCACCGCCACGATGCCCTGGCCGTTCGGCGGAATCTCGTGCAGCGCGACGTCGCCGAAATCCTGATGGATGGTGCCGCACCAGTCATTGCGATGCGCCGCGAGATCTGCTTCGTCGAGGGCCGCGCCGTGCTCGCGTGCGAAGGCGGCGATGCGTCGCGCCAACTCGCCGCGATAGAAGGCCGCGCCGCGGCTCTCGGCGATCAGGCGCAGCGAATAGGCGTGGCCGGGCGCGCGGAACAGTTCGCCTGCGGCGGGGGGG
>DATCUS010000307.1:0-12052 GCA_036561845.1 Tardiphaga sp.
GGCGCCGTCACCGCGACCCTGACGCGCGTGCCCAACGCTGCCGGCGAAAGCCCGCTCGGCGACATCATCGCCGATGCGCAACTGGCCGCCACCGCCGCGGAGAAGGACGGCGGCGCGGTGATCGCCATCACCAATCCCGGCGGCATCCGCAGCGACGTCGCCATGACCGCCGACGGCACCGTCAGCTATGGCGACGTATTCGCGGCGCAGCCGTTCCGCAACCAGCTGGTGACGACGACGCTGTCGGGCGCGCAGATCAAGCTGGCGCTGGAGCAGCAGTGGCTCGATCCGAAGCGGCCGCGCATGCTGCCGGTGTCGAAGGGGTTCAGCTATGTCTGGGACGACACCAGGCCGTTCGGCAGCCGCGTCGCCGCGGAGCGCATCCTGCTGAACGGCCAGCGCGTCGAGCCGGACAAGACCTATCGCGTCACCATCAACGCCTATCTCGCCGCCGGCGGCGACGGCTTCACCGCGCTGAAGGATGGCGCCGCGCAACAGGTCGGGGTCTACGACGTCGATGCGCTGTATGCCTACTTCAAGGCCAACAGCCCGGTATCGCCGGGACCGGCTGACCGGATCGCGCGCGCAACCGAGGCCCGGTGAGCGGAGGCCATCGGCCGCGCGGCGCGCGACAACCGCCCTTTCGGAACCGGCGTTTAGCAACTAGATTATCCGTATCGAACCGCGCATGTCCCGCGCCCGGATCATTTGCATGACCCTGCTCCTGTCCAATCCCGCGGCTATCAACCACCTCACGCCGCCCGGCCATCCCGAACGTCCGGACCGGATGCGTGCGGTTGCCCTGACGTTGGCAGAAGATCGCTTCAGTGCGCTGAGCCGCGGCGAGGCGCCGGAGGGCGATCTCGATACGGTCGCGCTGTGCCACGACAACCACTACATCGACGAGCTGCGCCACATCGCGCCGACCAGCGGCATGGCCTATATCGACGGCGACACCTCGATGTCGCCGGGCACCTGGGAAGCAGTGATGCGCGGGGTCGGCGGCGCGGTGGCGGCTACCGATGCGGTGATGAAGGGCGAGACCGCCAACGCCTTCGTCGCCACACGGCCGCCCGGCCACCACGCCGAGATCAACAAGTCGATGGGCTTCTGCTTTTTCGACAATGCGGCGATCGCGGCGCGCTATGCGCAGCGCACCTATGGCATCGCCCGCGCCGCGGTGGTGGATTTCGACGTCCATCACGGCAATGGCACCCAGGACATCTTCTGGGCCGACCCCACGGTGATGTATTGCTCGACCCACCAGATGCCGCTGTTTCCCGGCACCGGCGCGTCGGGCGAGCGCGGCGAGCACGACACCGTGGTCAATGCGCCGCTGGCCTCGGAAGACGGCGGCATCAAGTTTCGCGCGGCGTTCGAGAACCTGATCCTGCCGCAGCTCCGCAAGTTCGCTCCGGAGCTGATCATCATCTCCGCCGGCTTCGACGCGCACCGGCGCGACCCGCTGGCGACCCTCAATCTCGACGCCGCCGATTTCGGCTGGGTCACCCGCAGACTGATGGATGTCGCCGACTCTACGGCCGGCGGCCGCATTGTCTCGGTGCTCGAGGGTGGCTATGATCTGCAGGGCCTCAAGGAATCGGTCGGTGAGCACGTCACCGCGCTGATGGGTGCCTGACCTCCCCGCCACAATAGGTCCTCAAACCTGTCTTTGACTCCGCGCGAACACGAACGCGCTTCCGGGAATGCGAATGGCCGAGAACACCCATGTAGACGTCAGGAAGCTGAGCTTCGAGCGCGCCATCGAGGAGCTGGAGACGATCGTCAAGCGGCTCGAGGACGGCAAGGTGCCGCTCGAGGAATCCGTGGCGATCTACGAGCGCGGCGAGGCCCTGAAGCGGCGCTGCGACGAGCTGCTGCGTCAGGCCGAAGCCCGGGTCGACAAGATCACCACCGACGCCAATGGCCAGGTGACCGGCACGGAACCGCTCGACGTCCAGTAGGGCCGCCTGCGTCTGCGCCGCGGCAGAAACGCATCACCCTGAGAAATAAGCCAATTTCGGCACTGCGGGACGACGGCTGCAGCACAATTGGGGATATGGCACGCGGCGCGGGCTGTTATAGTCGGCGTCACTCCGGCGACCCTCGCTGGCGGCGGCGCGTGAAGCGAACTTCGGACCCGGGACATCAGCGTGCGCGTACAGCACCGCCATATCATCTACGTGCAGGGCTACGATCCGCGCGGTCTGGCACAATATTACCGCATGTTTCGTACCGAACTGCGCAAGTTCGGCCGACTCTATGACCTCGCCACCACCGTCAGCCGGCCCAAGGGGCCGCCGGAGGGCGAGACCGCGTCCTGGAGCATCGAGACCACCGGCGCCGGCTGGCAGACCCGCACCGATTACGATTTCCTGCGCTGGGAAGACCTGATCCAGCGCGACCTTGCCTGGCCGATCTGGCGCACCCTGGCCTATGCCATCGCCATCTACTGGCGGCTGGTATTTTCCGGCACCATGGGCCGGTTCTGGTCGGCGCACTGGCGCTTCGCCACCTTCATCAGTTACCCGCACGTCCTGCTGCTGAACGAGGCGATCTGGTCGGCCGGGATCGCCTGGGCATTTGGATGGGGTTTGCAGGCGCTCGGCATCCACGGCTTCCTGGTCGCCGCCGGTGCCGGTGCGGTGTTCGTCGCCGTGCTGGGCGCCCTGCTGAAGTCCACGGAAAACTATACCTACCTGCTCTATCTGATGTCCGACACCATCTTCACCTGGCAGTTCTCGCACGGCAACCGACCGGACTGGGATGCCCGGATCGACCGTTTCGCGCAGCACCTCGTCAAGGTCGCCGGCAGCAGCGACGCCGAGGAAATCGTGCTGGTGGGCCACAGCTCCGGGTCGTTCCTTGGGGCGGCGATCCTGGCCCGCGCGCTGCGGCTCGATCCCGAGCTCGGCCGTCACGGCCCGCGCATCGTGCTTCTGACGCTGGGCGGCAACATGCCGATTGTCGGCTTCCACAAGGCGGCGACCGCGTTTCGCGAACAGCTGCGGCAACTCGCGGTCGAGCCATCGATCGACTGGATCGATTGCCAGTCGCGCAAGGACGTCATGAATTTCTTCCCGTTCGATCCGATCGCCGGCCAGGGCATCGACGCCGGCCCGAACCGGCGCAATCCGATCATCGTCCCGGTGCGGTTTCGCGAAGTGATCCGGCCCGAGCATTACAACCGCTTCCGCTGGAAGTTCTTCCGGGTGCATTTCCAGTTCGTGATGGCCAATGAGCGGCCCCATGCCTATGATTTTTTCATGATCGTCTGCGGTCCGGTTCCGCTGAGGGAACGGATGGGCAACCCGACGGCGGCCCTGAAACTGGTGACCGGGGATGGCGAAACGCGCAGCAAGGCCTGGAACCGGCTGAATCTGGGCCCTGAATGCCTGGGCATCGCCGGTTCCACGACCCTGGAACCCTCAATCCGACGAATTGGCTAAAATCCGGGCAACCCCATGCAACCTTGGCCGTGCCGAACGGTTGGGCACGACGGTTGGCTTTGGCTGCCACTTTGGTGTAAAGCGAACGGGACTATGCGCTGAGGGTCTGGCGAAGCCGCCGGCCGTTAACGTTGATAAGCGCTTCAACCAGCTGATGAAAATGTTCGGACGACGAAGCTGCTAAGAGTGATAGTTATCACATTGACCGACCGGAGCACATTATAAAGCTTCGAGATCAGGTTCCCAGTTCACGGGCTGCGAATGTCCGGACGATCCTGCCCCGCGGCAGATCATCCGACGCCAGACGCAGTTCAAGACATGTAAAATTGGAATATCATCGTGACCGATTTTAGTAAGACGCCGTTGCTCGACACCATCCGGACTCCGGAAGACCTGCGCAGGCTGAAGGTCGAACAGATCCGCCAGGTCGCCGACGAGTTGCGTCAGGAGACCATCGACGCGGTGTCGGTGACCGGCGGCCATTTCGGTGCCGGGCTCGGTGTCGTCGAGCTGACGACCGCCCTGCACTACGTGTTCGACACGCCGCGCGACCGCCTGATCTGGGACGTCGGCCACCAGGCTTATCCGCACAAGATCCTGACCGGGCGCCGTGACCGTATCCGCACCCTGCGCACCCCGGGCGGCCTGTCCGGATTCACCAAGCGCACCGAGAGCGACTACGATCCGTTCGGTGCTGCGCATTCATCCACCTCGATTTCCGCCGGCCTCGGCATGGCGGTCGCCCGCGACCTGTCGGGCGGCAAGAACAACGTTATTGCGGTGATCGGTGACGGCGCGATGTCGGCCGGCATGGCCTATGAGGCCATGAACAATGCCGGCGCGATGAATTCCCGCCTGATCGTCATCCTCAACGACAACGACATGTCGATCGCGCCGCCGGTCGGCGCCATGTCGGCCTACCTGTCGCGCATGTACTCCGGCAAGACCTACCGCTCGCTGCGCGAAGCCGCCAAGCAGCTCGGCAAGCATCTGCCGAAGGTGATCGCCGACCGCGCGGAACGCGTCGAGGAATATTCCCGCGCCTTCATGGCCGGCGGCGGCACCCTGTTCGAGGAGCTTGGCTTCTATTACGTCGGCCCGATCGACGGCCACAATCTCGACCACCTGCTGCCGGTGCTGCAGAACGTCCGCGACATGCAGACCGGCCCGATCCTGGTCCATGTGGTGACGCAGAAGGGCAAGGGCTACGGTCCGGCCGAAGCCGCCGCCGACAAGTACCACGCGGTGGTCAAGTTCGACGTTGCCACCGGCACCCAGGCCAAATCCAAGCCCAATGCTCCGGCCTATCAGAACGTGTTCGGCCAGAGCCTGGTGAAGGAAGCCGAGAAGGACGACAAGATCGTCGCCATCACCGCGGCGATGCCGTCGGGTACCGGCGTCGACATCTTCAACAAGGCCTTCCCGAAGCGCACCTTCGACGTCGGCATTGCCGAGCAGCATGCGGTAACGTTTGCCGCCGGCCTGGCCACCGAGGGCTTCAAGCCGTTCTGCGCGATCTATTCCACCTTCCTGCAGCGCGGCTACGACCAGATCGTTCACGACGTGGCGATCCAGAGCCTGCCGGTGCGCTTCGCCATCGACCGCGCCGGTCTGGTCGGCGCCGACGGCGCCACCCACGCCGGATCGTTCGATAACGCCTATCTCGGCTGCCTGCCCAACTTCGTCATCATGGCGGCCTCCGACGAGGCCGAACTGGTGCACATGGTCGCCACCCAGGTCGCCATCAACGACCGCCCAAGCGCCGTGCGCTACCCGCGCGGCGAAGGCCGCGGCGTCGAGATGCCGGAAGTCGGCGTCGCCCTGGAAATCGGCAAGGGCCGGATCGTCCGCGAGGGCAGCAAGATCGCGCTGCTGTCGTTCGGCACCCGTCTCGCCGAATGCGAGAAGGCGGCCGACGAACTGGCGGCACTGGGCCTGTCCACCACCATCGCCGACGCGCGCTTCATGAAGCCGCTCGACGAGGACATGATCCTGAAGCTGGCACGCGACCACGAGATCCTGCTGACCATCGAGGAAGGCTCGATCGGCGGCTTCGGCTCCCATGTGATGCAGCTGCTTTCCGACAACGGCATGCTCGACGGCGGATTGCGGATGCGCTCACTGGTGCTGCCCGACGAATTCCAGGACCACGATTCGCCGACCGCGATGTACGCCCGCGCCGGACTCGACGCCAAGGGCATCGTCAAGAAGGTGTTCGAGACGCTCGGCAAGGACTTCAAGGCCGAGACGGTCAAGCTGGCTTAAAGAGTACGACGCATACTCCGTTGTCATCGCCCGGCCTGCGCGCAATTGCGCGCCAGGACCGGGCGATCCAGTAAATTCGGATAGCTCGGCGTATACTGGGTCACCCGGTCAAGCCGGGTGACGACAAATGAGTCCGGCGGCCAGTCGGCACGCAGCCTTCTGCCGATTCCTGGACTCGCCGCGTCAAGGTAGGCGTGCTTCACGTGACGACGGCGAGACATATGAAAATCTACCTCGCAGGCCCCGACGTCTTCCTGCCGAACGCCGTTGATATGGGGCATCGCAAGGTCGCGGTTTGCGCACGCCACGGTCTCACCGGCCTGTACCCGCTGGACAACGTCATTGATCTCTCCGCCCGCGATGCGTCGCTAAGAATCTTTCGCGGCAACGAGGCCATGATGAACGAGGCGGACGCGATCATCGCCAACCTGACGCCGTTTCGCGGTCCCGGCGCCGATGCCGGCACGGTCTATGAGCTCGGCTACATGGCCGGGCGCGGCAAACGATGTTTCGGCTATTCGAATGACCCCGCGCTCCATCCGGCTCGCGTGCGCAGGCTGGGCGACGTCACGGCCCATGACGGCCGCCTCGTCGATGCCGACGGCCTTACCGTGGAAGATTTCGGCCACACCGACAACCTGATGATGATCCATGCGCTGGAGCTGTACGGCGCGCCGCTGATCCTGCCGCACGTCCGGCCCGACGATCTCTGGCACGACCTCACCGCGTTCGAGGCCTGCGTGCAGCTCGCTGCACGTTCGTTGCTTTGACCATGGCCAGGCGCAGCATCAACACCCCCGTTTCGCGAAAACGCGCCGACCTGCTGCTGGTCGAGCGCGGGGTGTTCGAGAGCCGCGCCCGCGCCCAGGCGGCGATCGAGGCTGGCCTCGTCACCGCCGACGACAAATTGGTGGCGAAGGCCTCCGAGAACATTCCGGAAGATGCGGTGATCCGGGCCGAACCCGCACATCCCTTCGTGTCGCGCGGCGGCGTCAAGCTGGCCGGCGCGCTGGAGCGTTATCCGATCGAGATCGAGGACCATGTCTGCCTCGACGTCGGCGCCTCCACCGGCGGCTTCACCGAGGTGCTGCTGGCCAACGGCGCCAGCATGGTGTTCGCCATCGACGTCGGCCGCGGCCAGCTGCACCCTTCCCTGCACGGCCACCCGAAGATTGTCTCGATGGAAGAGACCGACATTCGTGGCTACGAGAACAGGCGGCTGCCGGCGCGGCCGGATGTGGTGGTGATCGACGTCAGCTTCATCTCGCTGAAGGCGGTGCTGCCGGTGGCGCTGTCGCTCGCCGCTTCGCCGATGCATCTGCTGGCACTCATCAAGCCGCAATTCGAGGCGCCGCGAAAACATTCCAAGCGCGGCATCATCAAGGATGCCGCCGTCCATCAGGAAGTGTGCGATGACATTCGCGCCTTCGCGGAAACGCTGGGCTGCACCGACATCGAAATCTTTCCTTCCTCCATCACCGGCGGCGACGGCAATGTTGAATTCTTTCTCGGAGCGCGCCGTGGGTGAGCACCTGACCATCGATCACGTCGGCCAGCGTGGCGACGGCGTGGCCTATGCCGGCGGCGACACGCTGTTTGTGCCCTATACGCTCGGCGGCGAGACCATCGAGGCCGGGCCGGTGCACGGCCATCCCGACCGCCGTGCGCTGCTGCACGTGGATGTGGCGAGCCCGGAGCGGATCGAACCGTTCTGCCCGCATTTCGGCGCCTGCGGCGGCTGCGCCATCCAGCACTGGCAGGCCGCGCCCTATCAGGCGTGGAAGCGCCAGATCGTGGTCGACACCCTGGCCCATGCGAAGATCGCCTGCGAGGTGGCGCCGCTGATCGATGCGCACGGCGCCGGCCGCCGTCGCATGACCGTGCATGCCCGCAAGGGCACCCATGACGTGCTCAAGGTCGGCTTCGCTGCCGCCGGCTCCCACGACATCGTCCCGATCGACCATTGCCCGATTCTCGATCCCGGCCTCGACGGGGCACTCAACGCCGCCTGGGCGCTGGCCGAACCGCTGGGGCTCGCCAACGGCAAGCCGCTCGACATCCAGATCACCGCCGCCAATAACGGCCTCGACGTCGACGTGCGCGGATCCGGCCCGCTGCCGACGCCGCTGATCGCCAAACTCTCGGGAATCGCCGAACAACACAAGCTCGCGCGGCTGACCCGCCATGGCGAGCTGGTGCTGATGCGCGCGCCGCCGGTGATCTCGATGGGCACCGCTCAGGTGGTGCTGCCGCCGGGCTCGTTCCTGCAGGCCACCAAGGCCGGCGAGGAAGCCCTCGCCGCACTGGTGCTGGCCTATTGCAAGGGATCGAAACAGATCGTCGACCTGTTCTGCGGCGTCGGCCCGTTCACGCTGCGGCTTGCGGCCAGGTCACGGGTCGCGGCCTATGACAGCGACGAGGGCGCCATCGTGGCGCTGCAGCAGGCGGCGAAGGACACCTCGGGCCTGAAGCCGATCAAGGCCGAAGCCCGCGACCTGTTCCGGCGGCCGCTGGTGCCGCAGGAATTGCGCGATTTCGATTGCGTCGTGTTCGATCCGCCGCGCCAGGGCGCGCAGGCCCAGGCGGAGAAGCTCGCGGCCAGCAAGATCGCGACCGTGGTCGCGGTGTCCTGCAATGTGCAGAGTTTTGCCCGCGACGCCAGGATCCTGATCGATGGCGGATACAAGCTGGAAAGCGTGACCCCGGTCGACCAGTTTCGTCACACCCCCCATGTCGAGCTCGTGGCGAGGTTCAGGAGGTAGGCGAACTTACTTCACCCTCCCCTTTGAGGGGGAGGGTCGACTGCGCCGTCAGGCGCGGTCGGGGTGGGGTGAAAGTCGCGCGGTGTGCGAAGTGTTCGTGCAGAGCACTGGCGCTGTCACCCCACCCCGCCGAACACGCGCTTCGCGCGCTGTTCGTCGACCCTCCCCCTCAAGGGGAGGGTAAGAAAACCTACCTCCCCCACCTGTCCTGCCAGATCTTCTCTCCTATCAGGCAGCTGACCCGCGGCTCCTTGCCGGCGTCAGCCACCGGCACGACGCGGCGTTCCGGCGTGCGGCCGGCGACTTCCATCACCAGCTTGGTGCGGATCGCCTCCTTGAACTTGTCGCGGTCCTTGATGGTGATCACGAACGAGCCGGGGCCGCCGACCACGCAGTCCTCGTAGTACAGATCGAGATTGTCGATATCCATGGTGGAGAACGACGGCTCCTTCACCATGATCGGCAGGCCGTTGATGACGATGCCCTTCGCCAGCGCCTCGTCGCGCGCGATGGTCACCGGAGAGCCGTTGTTGTTGGGGCCGTCGCCGGAAATGTCGATGACGCGACGCAGGCCATGCCAGGAGTCCGCGTCGAACAGCGGCATGGCGAAATTGATGGCGCCGGAAATCGAGGTGCGCGACGCGCGCCGGATCGGCGTCTTCATGATCTCCGCAGCCACGGCATCGGCGGATTCCGGCCCGTCGATCAGCCGCCACGGGATAATGATCTTCTGGTCGCTCGATGCGGCCCATTCAAAATAGGTCACGGCGATGCGACCGTTGGGTCCGGTCTTCAGTGCCGATAGGAATTCCTTGGAGACGATGGCCTGGGCATAGCCCTCGCGCTGGATCGCCAGTTCCTCCATGTCCATGGAGTAGGAGACGTCGACGGCGAGTATCAGTTCGACATCGACGGTCGGGTCCGGCCGGTCCTGCACCGGCTGCAGTTTCGGATTCGGCGCGGCAAAGCTTGCGACGTCGCCTCCGGCTATCGCTCCGGCGACAAGCACAGCTCCAATCGAGACACACCAACGCATAGCGGTCCTCCCGTCGAGAGCCAGATCGTGACACGCAAATGACGGCCCGCAAAGCGGGAACCCGCGCCCGCCTTCACATTCAGGTCAGGGATGCATGGGAGGCCGGGCGACAGCCTCGGATCGACAGCCCCTGGCGGTGCGATTATAATGCGCAGCCTACCGCTCCGCGTGCTGGAGTTGCCGCCGCAATGTCCGAAACCGTGGTCAAACCGCGCACCAAGGCCAAGCCGAAGGTCGAACGGCCGAAGCTCTACAAGGTGATCCTGGTCAATGACGACTTCACGCCACGCGAATTCGTGGTGCGCGTGCTGCAGGGCGAATTCAAGATGACCGAGGACCAGGCCCACAAGGTGATGATCACCGCGCACCGGCTCGGCGTCTGCGTGGTGGCGGTGTTCACCAAGGACATTGCCGAGACCAAGGCCACCCGCGCCACCGACGCCGGCCGCGCCAAGGGATACCCCCTGCTGTTCACGACGGAGCCGGAAGAGTAGCACTGTGGATCAGCATACTCCGCCGTCATCCTGAGGTGCGCGCTCTTGCGCGCCTCGAAGGATGGACCGCATGCGCTTGAACATGCATCCTTCGAGGCTCGCCGAAGTCGGCGAGCGCCTCAGGATGACGGTGGAGTATTGCATCGCGTCCGGGCAAAGGAGGTCAGCGGTTCGACGTCTCGTCCAACCGCCCGTAGACGTGCTCGACCTTTGCAAGCCCAGTGATCGGGAATTCACCGAGTTCGTGCCAGCCTCCCCTGCAGATATCCGCAAACGCGCCGGAAGCCACGATGGTGCGGCCGAGTCTTCCGGCGAGCTTTTCCAGCCGCGCCGCGAGATTGACTGCCGGGCCGATGCAGGTGAAGTCGAGCCGGTTGCCGCCACCGATATTGCCGTAGAGAATTTTTCCGACATGCAGGGCGACGCCGAAGCGGAAGCGCTCCCGCGTCTCGCCGGTCAGGAACTCCATGGCATCAACGGCCGCGCGCGCCTCGCTCGCCGCTTCGAGAACATGGCTGCATACCTCCTGCGCATCGCCATCGCCGGCGATCGGAAACACCGCGAGCAGCCCGTCGCCCATGAACTTCAGCACCTCGCCGCCATGCTTGAGGATCGCGGCGACCTGGCAATCGAAGTACAGGTTGAGAATCTCGACCACCTGCTCCGGCGGCAGCCGGTCCGACAGCGCGGTGAAGCCGCGCAAATCCGACAGCCAGATCGCGGCCTCCATGGTCTCGGTATGGCCGCGGCGGATCTGCCCCGCGAGAATGCGCTCGCCGGCGCGTTTGCCCACATAGGTATCGAGCAGCGTCGAGGCGACGCGCCGCAGGCCGATCACTTCGATCAGGCGGGTCAGCGGCGGGACCACCCGCTTGAGGTCGGCCAATTGCGCATCGGTGAAGCCGCCCGGCCGTTTGGTGGTCCAGCTCGACGCATGAACCATGCCATCGACGAACAGCAGCGGCATCGCGATGTACTCGGTGACCCCCTCGGCGCGCATGTCATCGAAGAAGGGGAAACTGTTGTTGCCGGGATCGTCGAGTCGGCAGCGCACCTCGGCGCCCTCCTGGAACACGATCGCCAGCGGGCTTCTCTTGAACTCCGGCGCTTCCTGGATATCGAAATCCACCGATCCGATCGCCACCTCCTCGCCAGGACGCCAGATGAAATTGCGGCCGAAGATCTCGGGGTGCAGCGTGCGAATGAACACGCCGACGCGCCACAGTGGCAGGCCGGCGGCGACCAGCCGGTTGCAGCACTCCGCCATCATGGCAGCAGGCGTCGGCGTCGATCGCGCGCCGTCGGTCAGCCAGTCGGTGATGGCGGTGATGTCATCGGCCAATGGCGCAACGCTTCGGTTGGGCCTCGCGGGGCGCGGCCGGGAAACCGCAGCCTACCCGACCTGCCCGCGGTTGCGCAAAAAGTGATCGGCCAGCACGCAGGCCATCATCGCCTCGCCGACCGGCACGGCGCGGATGCCGACGCAGGGATCGTGGCGGCCCTTGGTCAGGATGTCGGTGTCGGCGCCGGAGCGGTCGACGGTCTTGCGCGGCGACAGGATCGACGAGGTCGGCTTCACCGCGAAGCGCGCCACCACCGGCTGGCCGGTGGAGATGCCGCCGAGAATGCCGCCGGCATGGTTGGACAGGAACGAGGCACCGTGATTGGTCATGCGCATCTCGTCGGCGTTCTGTTCGCCAGATAGCTCCGCGGCGGCAAAACCGTCGCCGATCTCGACACCCTTCACCGCGTTGATGCTCATCAGCGCCGCCGCCAGTTCGCCATCGAGCTTGGCGTAGATCGGCGCACCCAGCCCGGCCGGCACGCCCTCGGCGACGACCTCGATCACCGCGCCGATCGACGAGCCGGATTTGCGGATGCCGTCGAGATAATCCGCAAAGAACGCGGCCTTGTCCCTGTCGGGGCAGAAGAACGGGTTGTTGGCGACCTCGTTCCAGTCCCAGTTGGCGCGGTCGATCCTGTGCGGGCCCATCTGCACCAGCGCGGCGCGCACGGTCATGCCGGGCACGATCTTGCGCGCGATGG
>DATCUS010000308.1:0-5652 GCA_036561845.1 Tardiphaga sp.
TGGCCTGCGGCGGCGCGGCCGGCGCGCCATAGGCCAGGGCGTCGAGATCGCTGCGCGGCTGAACCATGGCCACCGGCCCGGACCGGCCCATGCAGCCCGACAGCGCCAGCGCAGCGAGCACAGCCATCATGGTCAATCGAAACGCGCGTACACCAAACACCAGGATATCCCTCACTGCGAGACAGCCCCGGTTTTGACCGATTATGGTTAAAAAACCGTTTGGCCGCGCGCAGGCAGCAAAAAACCGCCCGCGGAGCGATCCGCGGGCGGGTTGGGTGGCAGAGGCTGCGCTACGGTCTCAGGCGCTGACGCCCGCGCCGATCGGGCACGACACGCCGGTGCCGCCGAGGCCGCAATAGCCGGCGGGATTCTTCGCCAGATACTGCTGGTGATAGTCCTCGGCGAAATAGAATTCGCCGGCCGGCGCGATCTCGGTAGTGATGGCGCCGAGACCCTTGGCCGACAGCGCCTTCTGATAGGCCGCCTTCGACGCGTCGACGGCTTTGCGCTGCGCATCGCTGAAGGTGTAGATCGCCGAGCGATACTGGGTGCCGACATCATTGCCCTGACGCATGCCCTGGGTCGGGTTGTGGCTTTCCCAGAACGTCTTCAGCAACTGCTCGTAGGAGATCTTCCGGGGATCGAACACCACCAGCACCGCTTCGGTGTGGCCGGTGCGGCCCGAGCAGGCCTCTTCATAGGTCGGGTTCGGCGTGTGGCCGCCGGCATAGCCGACCGCAGTGGTGTAGATGCCGTCGCCGAGCTCCCAGAACTTGCGTTCCGCGCCCCAGAAGCAGCCGAGCCCGAACACCGCCTGCTCGAGGCCTTCCGGAAAAGGCGGCTGGATCGGGCGGCCGTTGACGAAGTGCGTCTTGGCGGTGGCGATCGGGGTGGCGCGGCCGGGCAGCGCCTCGTCGGCCGTGGGCAACGCGGTGGTCTTGCGCATGAACAGCATGATCATCTCCCTGCACGTTCTCCAGCGAAGTGGAATCCGGTTCGCTGGACGAACGCGCGCATCTGACGGACGACAGCGCCCCACGGCAGGACCGGATCACTCCAGCCGGCGGCGCCCTGAACTCAATCTGCAATATAGGCATTGACGGAGGAAACGGCAGATCTGTTACGGCACGTGCCGGCGACAGCCGGCAAGCGCGGCGCAATGACCGGTCAGTTGCGCGAATAGCCGATCAGCGGCTTGCGCGGCCGGAACAGCAGCAGCAGCAGGATGCCGAACACGCCCATGACCGCCCAGGCCGGCTGGTTGAGGATGATTTTTACCACACCGTTCCACAACCATGGCGAGGCCCCCTCCACCATGGCGCGAAAGCTGGCCTGGCTGGCCTGGTGGACGTCGTTCCAGAACTCGCCCAGCCGGGTCAGCCGCAGCGCCTGGTCGGCGATCGAGCGGGCACCGTCATAGACCAGGAAAAAGAACCCGCCGGCCAGCAGCAGCAGCCCCACCAGACGGAAAAACCCCCGGATCATGCGTCACCCTCTCGTCAATCTGGCCCGGCATTAGCCGCAAGGCAGGGGAAATTCAACCTCGCCAGCAGCTTAGGCACATTTGGGGGCAAAAACGGTCGTTCCCGGGCCCCCGGAAAGCGTTGACGCCCAAAACCCCGCCCTCTATAAGGAGCGCCAATGGCGGCGGGCGAAATCCTGCCGCCGCTGTTCTTTGAGCGGCGTGCCCCGTGAGCTGGTTAGCTCCGAGGATAGCATTTTCAGGAACACCCCGGAAACAACATCAACGTCGGCCGCCATTTCGAACGGCAGACGTCAATCAGCCCGGCACCCGCGTGCGGGTCGCTGCTGAAGGATTGAGAGAATGGCCAACACGACCTCCGCCAAGAAGGCGACGCGCAAGATTGCCCGCCGCACCATCATCAACAAGTCGCGCCGCACCCAGATGCGCGGTTCGGTTCGCACCGTCGAGGAAGCGATCAAGCTCGGCGACCGCGAAGCGGCGCTGAAGGCGATGGCCCTGGCCGAGCCGGAACTGATGCAGGCGGCGCAGCGCAACATCGTCCACAAGAACACCGCGAGCCGAAAAGTCTCGCGCCTCGTGCACCAGATCGCGAAGCTCGCCGCAAAGTAGAACGGCCTGCAAGATTTTCGACGTTGCGAAAGCCCGGCTCAGCCGGGCTTTTTTTTGCGCGCTGCTGCGCGCGTTATGTCCCAATCGCTTTCAATGAAGCGGAACAAATCGTTCGTGCGGATTGCGCATCGCGCAATGTCGCCTCTGCGACTCGCGGAGCAGCCGTAGAACTACGGGAGAAAAAGACGCGCATCGTCACCCGCGCTCACTTTCAAAATAGCAACAGCGCGCTGCTGCGATTCGGAATCGCGTGTCGAGGGTTACCCTGACTCAGCGCACAGGAAAAAACGCGCGCGCGTAGTCACTTATCGGCATAGCGAGGAAGAGCAGTTGGAAAACGCGCCACGGCTACCTTCAAACGTAAACGATTTGTGAATTTATTTTTGCCGGTCGTCGGACTTGCAACAGAGCCTTCACATTTCGATTCAGTGCGTGGATTCAAAACCTTGCTTCAACGCGCCAAACGCCGTCGACGATTTTGCGGAATGCGCCGCCGATTTCCACGCCGCGCGACGAGAATCAATCCGTTGCGAGAAATAAGCCATCGTGTATTTCTTAGCTCGTTCGCGGCGCCCACGGTTCTTCAAATCAGTGCGATTGAGGAACCAGGGCGGACATGCAGATCAGCGGCGGTGTGCAGGTTAGCGACGCTTTCATAGCTTCGGTCGGGTTGGCACTCATAGCAATATGGGAACAGATGTTCTGTGTCGAAATTTCTCTGTCGGCGTCCAAAGATGGACGCCTCACAAAAGAGAATGCGCGCAGGACGACGTGGCTCCGGGAAGCTTGAAGGCGAGGACACAAGAGGGTTGAAGAGCGGGCAAGATACAAGTGTTGCGGCATCCAACGTCTGATATTTGGGCGCCGCGGACTGACCTTGTAACAGATTTGGAATGACAGCTTGCTGCGTGCGATCGCAGCGAGTGGGGGAGGCTTTATGCGCAACGGGACCACCACGGCCTTTCAACACGTGCCATCGGCTGCTGCCGACAATCGCAACGCCCGCGCCATTGCGCGGCCCACTGCACGCGGCCCCGACGGGCGCTCGAGTACGCGCTGACCTCGCGAAAGCTTCATCTTCACCATCACTGACCGGCGCGCGGCGTTTTGCCGAACGGCTGGCCTGTGCCTGAAGACGAGGCGTCGCCCGAGGTCGCGCCGCGCATGCAACCGCGCGGACATACAGCGGCAGCGAGTGCCGAATACCAACTCACCGGAAAAGTCGTCAAACAATGTCAAATATCGAACAAGATCGCTGGTCCCGGGTCAAAGGTCGGCTGCGCTCGAGCGTTGGGGAAGATGTCTACTCCAGCTGGTTCGCGCGGATGGACCTTGAGAGCGTTCACGACGAGAGCGTGCACCTGTCGGTGCCGACGCGATTTCTCAAGAGCTGGATCCAGGCGCATTATGCCGAGCGCGTGCTGAGCTGCTGGCAGGCGGAGATGCCGCAGGTGCACCGCGTCGACGTCACCGTGCGCACGGCGATGCGCGTGGCGGCGCCGGCGAAGGAAGCCCCCGCACCGGTCGAGCCGCGCCGCAGCGAAGGTCGCGACGGCAAGACGCCGGAATTGCGCGCCACCGCCATCGCGCCGGTCTCCGCCAGCCATGAAGCGCTGGGCGGCTCGCCGCTCGATCCGCGCCTCACTTTCGGCAGCTTCGTGATCGGCCGCTCCAACACGCTGGCCCATGCCGCCGCCCGCCAGGTCGCGGAAGGACGCCGCGGCGACAGCGTGATGTTCAATCCGCTCTACATCCATGCCGGCGTCGGTCTCGGCAAAACCCATCTGCTGCAGGCGGTGACCTGGGCCGGCAATTCCGGCACCGAACGCAAGGTGCTGTATCTGACGGCCGAGAAGTTCATGTACGGCTTCGTCGCCGCGCTGAAGACGCAGACGGCGCTGGCCTTCAAGGAAGCGCTGCGCGGCATCGACGTGCTGGTGATCGACGACCTCCAGTTCCTGCAGGGCAAGACCACCCAGGCGGAGTTCTGCCACACGCTCAACGCGCTGATCGACGCCGGCCGCCAGGTGGTGATCGCCGCCGACCGTCCGCCATCGGACCTCGAAAGCCTCGACGAGCGGGTTCGTTCGCGCCTTGCCGGCGGCCTGGTGGTCGAAATGGGATCGCTTGGCGAAGACCTGCGCCTCGGCATCCTGAAGTCGCGCGTCGCCGCCGCCCGCGCCCACCACGCCACCTTCGACGTGCCGGCGCCGGTGCTGGATTATCTCGCGCGCACCATCACCCATAATGGCCGCGACCTCGAAGGCGCGGTCAACCGCCTGCTCGCCCACAGCAAGCTCAACGCCACGCCGGTGACGCTGGAAATGGCCGAGCGCGAGGTCCGCGACTTGGTCCGCCCGCAGGAGCCGAAGCGCATCAAGATCGAGGACATCCAGCGCGTCGTCGCCCGCCAGTACAATGTCAGCCGTTCCGACCTGCTGTCGTCGCGCCGCACCGCCAATGTTGTGCGCCCGCGCCAGGTGGCGATGTATCTCGCCAAGACCCTGACACTGCGCTCGCTGCCGGAAATCGGCCGCAGGTTCGGCGGCCGCGACCACACCACCGTGCTCCATGCCGTGCGCAAAATCGAGGCGCTGGTCGGCAAGGACGTCGCTTTGCAGGACGAGGTGGAATCGCTGAAGCGGCAGTTGCAGGAATAATCTGAAACGCAGGCCGTAGTGTCCCCTCCCCCCTCGTGGGGAGGGCCAGGAGAGGGGGAGCCAAGAGCGCCGTCGCGTGTGCCCCCTCTCCCGGCGCTACGCGCCACCCTCCCCCACGAGGGGGGAGGTGAGCCATCAACGCCGGCGCATGTATCGCTCTTTACTCCCCAAAACGTGGGGAGTGCGACCGCCTCTCCCCTTGCACTTCGCCTGCAATCGCGCCACCTTGCGGACCCCCGCGGGTTTGCGCAAAATCCGTTTGAGCCAGCTTGCGGGCGTCAATCACCGCGGCGCCTGTTCGGGCTGCCCGGCTTCCATCCCACGATGTCGAACTGGATCGGGCGAGTTTGCTATGAAGGTCACCGTCGAACGCGCGCAATTGCTGAAATCGCTGAGCCACGTGCATCGCGTGGTCGAGCGCCGCAACACGATCCCGATTCTCGGCAACGTGCTGATCCGCGCAGAGAACGCCAAACTGTCACTGAAGGCCACCGACCTTGACCTCGAAGTCACCGAGACCCTGGCCGCCGACGTCGGCACCGCGGGCTCCACCACCGTGCCGGCGCACATGTTCTATGACATCGTGCGCAAGCTGCCGGACGGTTCGCAGATCGTGCTCGAAGCCGACGGCGACCGCTCGGTGATGGCAATCCGCGCCGGCCGCTCGCGCTTCACGCTGCAGACGCTGCCGGAAAACGATTTCCCCGACCTCGCCGCCGGCGAGATGACGCATTCCTTCAGCCTGCCGGCCGCCGGCGTGAAGCGGCTGATCGACCGCACCCAGTTCGCGATCTCCACCGAGGAGACGCGCTATTATCTCAACGGCATCTATCTGCACGCCGCCGGCACCGCGGCCGCCGCCACGCTGAGGGCCGTGGCCACCGACGGCCACCGGCT
>DATCUS010000309.1:0-4613 GCA_036561845.1 Tardiphaga sp.
ATCTGGTGCAGCCCAAGGGCGCCGAGGGCATGCCCGGCGTGATCGTGCCGCGCAAGACCGTCGGCGAAGTGCAGCGCCTGATCGAGGACGCCGAGGCCGAGGTCGGCATCGAGCTGTCGCAGGGCAAGATCCGCTTCACCCTCGGCAATGTGGTGCTGACCTCGAAGCTGATCGACGGCACGTTTCCGGACTATGGCCGCGTGATCCCGCAGAACAACGACAAGGAACTGATCGTCGACAAGAAGGATTTCGAGGCCGCGGTGGACCGCGTCTCGACCATCTCCAGCGAGCGCGGCCGCGCCGTCAAGCTGGCGTTGTCCGCCGGCAAGCTGGTGCTGTCGGTGACCAACCCGGATTCGGGCAGCGCGACGGAAGAACTCGAGGTCGAATACGCCTCCGACGCGCTCGATATCGGCTTCAACTCGCGCTATCTGCTCGACATCGCAGCGCAGATCGAGGGCGACGTGGCGGTGCTGCGCCTCGCCGATCCCGGTTCGCCGACCCTGGTGCAGGACAAGGATTCCAAGGGCGCGCTCTACGTGCTGATGCCGATGCGGGTGTGATTGTTCTGCTCTGCTTTCTTCCCTCTCCCCCTGTGGGAGAGGGTGGCCGCGCGAAGCGCGGACGGGTGAGGGGTATCCACACGCTCCGAGCCTAGTAATCCCTCATCCGTCGCGGCCTTCGGCCGCGCCACCTTCTCCCACAAGGGGAGAAGGAAGGAAGAGCCGCTATTGCGGATACGGACGCCGACATATCCATGACCGTCTCCCGCATCCATCGCCTGACGCTGACGCACTTCCGCAACTATCGTTCGGCGGCGCTGCAGATCCGTGGCGACATGGTGGTGCTGGTCGGCCCCAATGGCGCCGGCAAGACCAATTGCCTGGAGGCGATCTCGTTTCTGTCGCCCGGCCGCGGCTTGCGCCGCGCCACCCTGGAAGAGGTCGCCGACATCCAGGGCGACGGCTCCTGGGCAGTGTCGGCGGAAGTCGAGGGCGAGGTCGGCCTCGCCACGCTCGGCACCGGCATCGATCCGCCCACCGAAGGCGCTTCCGTCAGCCGGCGTTGCCGCATCGACCGCGAGCCGGTGAGTTCGGCCACGGCGTTCGGCGATCACCTGCGCATGGTGTGGCTGACGCCGGCCATGGACCAGCTGTTCATGGGCGCCGCCTCGGAGCGAAGGCGGTTCTTCGACCGCCTTGTGCTGGCCATCGACAAGGATCATTCCGGCCGGGTGTCGGCCCTGGAGCGCAGTCTGCGTTCGCGCAACCGTCTGCTGGAGGATCGCAACACCGACAGCCACTGGCTCGACGCCGTCGAGCGCGAGACCGCGGAGCTGGCAGTCGCCGTCGCGGCCATGCGCGGCCAGACGGTGACGCGGCTCGCGGCCATGCTGCGCGCGCGCTTCGAGACCTCGGTGTTTCCCTCAGCGATGATCATGCTCGACGGCTGGATGGAGAACGCGCTGGTCAGCGAGCCCGCCACCGCCGTGGAGGATCGCTACCGGCAGATCCTGCGCGACGGCCGCGCGCGCGATGCGGCGGCAGGGCGCACGCTGGACGGCCCGCACCTCACCGACCTGCAGGTCATCTACGCACCAAAGAACATGCCGGCGCGCGACGCCTCCACCGGCGAGCAGAAGGCGTTGCTGATCGGGCTGATCCTCACCCATGCCACGCTGGTCGCCGAGATGACCGGCATCACGCCGCTGCTGCTGCTCGACGAGGTCGTGGCGCATCTCGATCCCGACCGCCGCCGCGCGCTGTTCGGCGAACTGACAAAACTCGGCGCCCAGGTGTGGATGACCGGCGCCGATCCCGCGGCGTTCGCCGACATCGGCGCGTCCGGCGAACTGTTCGACGTCGCCGACGGCCGGGTCAGCAAGCGTCCGTAGATCGGGCCCGAGCCACGATCCCCGGCTGGAGGCCGGGCCAGCTTACGGGAACTCCCGCGCTGGCCGGCGTCAAATGCGGAAGACCTGCCGACCATTGCCTTGACTGTAGCGGCGTTGAAACGCGGCACCATCGCCGACGCCCGCTGGTCTAGCGGACGCGGCATCGCGACGCGAGGACGTCTGGCTGGAATCGACGATACGCGTGAGCCGCACCCCGTGTTCCTACGGAACCGAAACTTAACACGATGCAGAGGTACGCCATTACATGCTCGCGGGCAGCACGGCCCAGCCGTCCCGGCCTGACCACATGACTGATCCCTCGGGCGACACGACCCGGACCGGTTCGGTGGCATCCTCGATTTATCGCGAGACCCGCCGTGGACTCTCGCCAGCGCGTCTCAATGAGTCCCGATGTGATATGTAAATTGCCGGTACCGGTGCAACGCGACAAAGCCGGGCGAATCATGTCAGGCGATGTCGCAGTCAGGCCGGCGCCCGTCCAGAAGGTCGGTGCAAGATGACTCCGGCAAGCAACCAGGCGATGGCCGAACCGTCCAGAAGCACCGGTGACGCACCTGTCCCGCAGGGCCCGCCCGCCGCAATATTGATCGATCCCGGCACCATCACCGAGAAGGAGATGCGCAGGATCCGGGCCGCCCAGGTCAACAGCGTCGCGCGCCTGGTGCCGATGACCATGACCATCAACCTGCTGAACGCAGCACTGGTCCTGGCGGTGTTCTGGACCTCCGGTTCGCACGTCTTTCTGGCGATCTGGGCGGCGGCGATCGTGCTGGCGGCGGTGCTGGCGCTGCGCTCCTGGCTCCGCACCCGCCGCAAGCCGCCGCGGGAAGCATCCGCACGGGCGGCCCGCAATATGGTGGCGCAGGCCTTCATGCTCGGCATGACCTGGGGATTGCTACCGTTAATGCTGTTTCCGACGGCCGCGCCGGCGCATCAACTGGTGATCGCATGCCTGATGACCGGCATGATCTCAGGCGGCGCCTTCGCGCTCTCGACGGTGCCGAAAGCCGGCCTGGTCTATATGTGGACCCTGGTGCTGGCCTCGGCGGGAGCGCTGGTGATCGCCAACCGCGAGGCCGACTGGGTCACAGCGCTGTTCCTGGTGTTCTACGCGGCGTTCCTGTCGCGCAACCTGGTGTCGCATGGCGAGCTGTTTCTGCAGAATCTACGCGCCCAGTTGCAGCTCGAACGCCAGACCGAGATCATCTCGCTGCTGCTGCAGGAATTCCAGGAGAATGCCAGCGACTGGCTGTGGCAGACCGACGCCGACGGCCGGCTGATTCATGTGCCGGAGCGCTTTGCCGAGGCGGCGCAGATGCCGCCGGACCTGCTGCGCGGCGCGGGCCTCGCGGAAGCGCTGACCATGCTTTGCATCAGCGACCAGTCGGCCATCGCCACCGTCACGGCTCACATGGCCAGGCGCGAACCGATGCACGATATCGTGCTGCATGTGGTGGCCGGTGGCGAGCCGCGGCTGTGGTCGCTGACGGCGAAGCCGGCGCACGACCACGACGGCGTCTTCGTCGGCTACCGCGGCGTCGGCCGCGACGTCACCGAGCGCTGGCGCGCCGAGCAGGCCGAGGCGGAAAGCCGCGCCAAGTCCCGCTTCCTAGCGATGATGAGCCACGAGATCCGCACGCCGATGAACGGCGTGCTGGGTCTGGCCAGCGCGCTGATGGAAACCGACCTGGATCCCGATCAGCGCCACGCCGTGGCCACCATCCGCGAGTCCGGCGACAACCTGCTGCATATTCTCAACGACATTCTCGACCTCTCGAAGCTCGAGGCCGGCCAGCTCGACCTCGATCCCGCCGATTTTTCCCCTGCAGCGCTGCTGGACGCGGTGAGTTCGATCGTCGCGGCCAGCGCCAGGGCCAAGGGCCTGGATCTGCGGAGCACCATCGACGCCGACGTCCCGCCGGCGCTGTGCGGCGACGCCGGACGAATCCGCCAGGTGCTGCTCAATCTGGTGTCCAATGCCGTCAAGTTCGCCGAGCAGGGCAGCATCGAGATCACCGTCACCTGCACGTGGCGCGACGACACACAGGCAAGGGTGGAATGGCGTGTCAGCGATACCGGTCCGGGAATCGCGCCCGACCGTATCGACCGGCTGTTCACCGACTACGCGCAGGCGGACGTCTCCATCAACCGGCGGTTCGGCGGCACCGGCCTCGGCCTGGCGATCAGCCGCCGCATCGTCGAACAGATGGGCGGCGAGATCGACGTCAGTTCCGTCCAAGGCGAAGGCGCGACGTTCCGATTCAGCCTGCCGCTGCCGTGGAGCAACGCCATCGTCTCCGACCAGCGCCATGATCGCCTCGAAGCCGACGATCTGCAAACCCGGCTGGCCATGCTGGGGCATCCGCTGCGCGTCCTGATTGCCGAGGACAATCTCACCAACCAGATGGTGGTGATGAAGATGCTGCAGGAATTCGCGGCCGAAACGACCATCGCCTCGGACGGCATCCAGGCCACCGTCGCGCTCGACGGTGCCGACTTCGACATGGTGTTCATGGACGTGCGGATGCCGAACATGGACGGCCTCGCCGCGACCCGGGCGATCCGGGCGCGCGGCGGAAGATATGCCACGCTGCCGATCATCGCGCTGACCGCCAATGCCTACGCCGACGACATGAAACTGTGCCGCGACGCCGGCATGACCGATTTCCTCGCCAAGCCGCTGCGCAAGCCGGCGCTG
>DATCUS010000310.1:0-31116 GCA_036561845.1 Tardiphaga sp.
CTCCTTGCACGCGCCGCTGGCGTCGCGATTGGCAGCGGCGCAGCCTGGATAGGTGTTGGGCGAATAGCGCACGTCGCCGATGGACGGCCGCGCGATCCTCGGCACCAGCACCGGCATCCGGCCTGTCACTGCGGGCGTGACCGCGGTGATACCGATGCGTCCCGGTGATGCGGCCATCCCGACGCCTGGGCGACCGGCGATGTTGGGATTGACCCGCGCCGCGGCGTTCGGCGCGATGGTCGGAACGCGCGCGCCGATGTTGATGGTCGGCGAGCGCATCATGCCCTGCGCATGGCCGGCACTGCCGGCCAGCAGCAGCGGCAATACAGCGACAAGCGCCGCGGAAATACGCGACGGCGCCAGACGCCTGCCGGTGTCACGATGGTTGGCCATGGGACCTCCTCGCACGCGCATCACGCCTTCCAACCGGCACGGCCGGTCGCCGGCGCCGGTCTACTGCGCCGCGACCGCCAGGCTGATGATCTTCTCATTCTGCAGCCGGCCCATCAGCGCGGCGACCTCGTCCTTCGACATCGCCTTGTCGCCGAACTGCAGCCGGAACATGCCGCCCCTGGCGCCATCGACGATCGAGGCCTGATAGCTGTCGAGGAAGGCGGTGATGTCCGACACCTTGGCGTCGGGCGCAAAGCGCACCAGCGCATAGGGTCGCGCATCGATCGGCTGACGATCGGTCTTCGGGGCCGACGCCGTCTGGAACGTGGCCCCCTGCTGCTTCGTCAGCACGGCGCCGATCACGCCGGCCTGCACCAGCAGCGCCAGTGCGCCGACCGCGGCAGCGGTTGCCAGCGTGCGCGGCGACAGCCGGGCAAAGAAGCCGGCGACCCGCGCCGAAATGTTGAACGACGCATAGGAGTCGCGCGCCGGCTCCGCGTCGATCGCGGCGAACAGCTTCTGCATCGCCCGCGACGACGGCGCGCCGAGGCTTTCGTTGAGCAGGATGGTCTCGGCGTATTCTTCCTGGATCGCGACATACTGCCGGGCCAAGTCGGGATCGCGCGCCAGCGCCTCGTCGACGCGCCGCGTGTCGCGCGCATTCAGCGTGCCGGCCGCGTGCCACGGCAGCAGCGCCTCGATCTCGCCGGGCGCCGTCTCGGTCTGGACTTGCTTGCTCGTTGCCATCATGGCCAGCCTCGCTCCACGCCGGCTGCCTTGAGCAGATCGGCCAGTTTCTTGCGTGCATAAAACAGCCGCGTCTTCACGGTATTCTCGGGAATTCCGACGATCTCCGCCACCTCCTCCACGGACTTCTCATGGTAGTAGACGAGATCGACAATTTCCCGATGGTCCGGCGAAAGCGCGGTCAGGCACTTGCGCAACGCGACGCTGGTATCCTTCTTCTGCACCACCACTTCCGGATCGTCGGAGGTATCCTCGATCGCGTTGGCGGTCTCATCGTCCAATTCGGCATCCTTGCGCTTGCGCAACGCCGACAACGCCTTGAAACGCGTAATCGCCAGCAGCCAGGTCGATACCGAAGACCGGCCCTCGAATTTACCGGCCTGACGCCACACGTCGAGAAACACCTCGCTGATCAAGTCTTCCGCGATCTGCTCGTTCCGCACCAGCCGAAGGCCGAAGCGAAAAATCCGGACATGATGCCTGCCATAGAGAACCTGCATCGCAAGCCTGTCGCCCTGCGCGATCCGCGCGATCAGGATGTCATCCGAGGTCGCCTGTGTCGCAATCAATGGCCGTCTCGTCAGGTTGGTCGAGATGAAGGCACCGGAGGTTCGATAAAGAAGGCAAAATCTTCTCAAATTACAAGAACTGCGCGGGCCGCGTCTGTGATCAAGCGCACACAACTCGCCAAGTTGGGAGTCCGGCCATTGAAGTTCATCACGGTATCACAACCGCCCCGCATCCCTACAACCGGCTAAGCTTAACAAGTCGTACAGGGCGGACAGCCGCGACGGGCCGCTTCGCGACATTTGGGGCCAAAAAGCACAATGCCGCCAAGCGCAATTCATGCTCAGCGGCACTGCTTCGACTCTGGGCCCTGCAATCCCCAGCACCGGTATGTCTGTGCCAGCCGAAAAAAGGTTCAGCACCGGGGGACTGCATCCGGATGCGCTTTCGGCGCTACCGTCGGTGGCTCGGCCGGCAGGCCGCTGCCCGCCAAGGCGCGAAATCTTATGTCCGCCATCGGACTGTACCCCAATACAGTTAAAAAAGGAAATTCTCTTTTGAAATAAACGAGGTAGCCGCTATCGCGGCGAGCCGTCCACGCGCCAATAGATACCAAACCTAAAGGCTTGCCGTTTATGGTACCGGCGTTGCATCCCTCAATGGCGAGACCATGCCGACGGCTCATCACATCCTCCAGAACGCGGCGGACGGCGATTTTGAGACGGCGCCAGCCGTATTGACGCCCGAGGTTCTCAGGCGGCGCACCCATCGGCGGCGGCGCATCCTGCAAATGATCGCCGCCTCCTACCTGATCGACGTCGTTCTGTTGTCGCTCTACGCCGCCGCCGGCACCGTGCCCGCATCCATTGCCGCAGCCTATGCCGCCTGCGGCGTGGCTTTCGTGGCGGTGTTCGGCACCCTGTCGGAAACCGGCATCAACGACCGCTTCCACGACCATTACTTCGTGGGCCCGCAGGCGATCGCAGGCTCGCTGCAAATCCTGGCTTTCATCTATCTGGCGCCCGAGGTCGGTGCACTGTTCATCTGCACCCAGTTCATCGTCATCAGCTTCAGTGCGCTGCGCTCGACGCTGCCACAAAGCGCGGCGCTATGGACAGTGGTCGGCGGCGGCCTGGCCGTGCTGTTCCTGGTCAGCGACCTGCCGGTGTCGCTTCCGCACGGCACCTGGTTCGAACGCCTGGTGACGGTACTGATGCTCGCGACGACCACCGGGCGCTGCATGTTCCTCGGAATTTTCGCCAGTTCGCAGAGCGCTTCGCTGTACCAGCGCGGCGTGGAGTTGACGGTCGCCAATCGCAGGATAGAGGAACTCGCCGAACTCGACGAGCTGACAGGTTCGTTCAACCGGCGCTGCATCATGCGCATGCTGGACGACGAGATCCAGCGCGCGCAGCGCCTCAAGGCTCCGTGCTGCGTCGCGCTGATCGACCTCGACTGGTTCAAGCGCATCAACGACACCTATGGACATCCGACCGGCGACGAGGTGCTCAGGACCTTTGCCATCACCGTGTTCGCCAACATTCGCAGCGCCGACAGGTTCGGCCGTTACGGCGGCGAGGAATTCCTGCTGGTGCTGCCCGATACGTCCCACGAGACGGCGGTCCAGATGCTCGACCGCCTGCGCGCCCTCATTACCATGCTGGACTGGAGCGCGTTTTCCGACGGACTGACCGTCACCATCTCGGCCGGGGTTGCGACACTCGGCCCCAACGATACAGCCGACGCGCTGCTTGCGCGCGCCGACAGTGCCCTTTACGCAGCCAAGAAACGTGGGCGCAACCGTATTGCCAGCGCCTGATCTCATTTTTTCACTATCGCCGGCAGCAAGAAACATTGCCGGTCGTTTTTGCCAAACTCCAGGAAAGAGTCATGACGTCGAAATCCGCTGCCATCAACCTGCTCGATGAGCTACAGGCCACCCTCGCCCACGGCACGGTGGCGCGCCGGGTCGAGACGCTGCGCCGGGTCACCGAGCTGTTCCTCAACCACGCCGTGGATTACTCCCCCGAACAGATCGGCGTCTTCGACGACGTGTTCGGCTGCCTGATCGAGCAGATGGAAGCCTCTGCCAGGGCCTTGCTGGCCGAGCGGCTGGCGCCCATCGCGGCGGCGCCGCCGCGCGCCATCCGCGCGCTGGCCTTCGACGACCTGATCGAAGTCGCGGCACCGGTGCTGGCGCAATCCGAACGGCTGGATGAGAGTTCGCTGATCGAGAACGCACGCACCAAGAGCCAGGCCCATTTGCTGGCGATATCCGTACGCAAGGTGCTGAGCGGCGCGGTGACCGACGTTCTGGTAGCGCGCGGCAACCAGGAAGTGGTCGAGAGCACCGTCAGCAATTCCGGCGCGGAGATCTCCGAGCAAGGCTACACGACCCTGCTGTCGCGCGCGGAAGAAGACGACGCCATCGCCACCTGCGTCGGTCTGAAACCCGAAATTCCCCGCCACCATTACCTGAAGCTGATCGCCAGGGCCTCGGCCTCGGTGCGCGCGCGTCTCGACGCCGCCAATCCGCAATGGTCCGGCGACGTGTCGCTGGCGGTCCAGGAAGTCGCCCGGCGCGCCCGGTCGGCACCGTCGGCGCTCAACAGGCAAACCACCATCGCCCATGGCCTGGTGCGGTCGCTGTTCGCGGACGGCCGGCTGGACGAACTCCAGGTCGGGGCCTTTGCCGAAGCCAACAAGTTCGATGAAACCAACGCCGCGATCGCCTGCCTCGCCAATGTCCCGGTCGCCGTTGCCGAGACCATGATGATTGAATCCCGCAGCGAAGGAATCTTCATCCTGTCCAAGGTGGCCGGCTTTTCCTGGTCGACAGTCAGGGTCATCATCCGGATGCGCCAGCACCTGGCCGGAGCCGATCCACGCGAAGACGAAGACGACCGCGAGACCTATGAGCGGCTGCGGCTCTCCACCGCGCAACAGGTCTTGCGCTTTCACCGCATGCAGCAGGCTGCATCCGGCACCCCGGCCTGACCCCGCGTCAGCCCAATCTGCGCCAGCCGACCTGCAGATTCTTCTGGCAGCGCCCTGTGACGAGATTTTCAACGCACAGGGTTTGGGTTAGAGTTTGATTCTGGCGCGGCCCACGCCTCCCTCCCCCCACTCGGGAAAGTAGAATTCATACGGGGGTCATCGATCACAAACCGACTGTTCGAGCCAAAGCAAAGGGGGGATTGCGAATACCGCTCGCGATAGGAGGTTTTGATGAAGCTATCCGCGCCGATTTATTTCTTGAAGCGCAAGGCGAAGCTGTTGGCTCGCGAACGCGCAATTCCGTTGCATGACGCGCTTGATCGCATCGCCAGCCAGGAAGGCTATGGCGGCTGGAGTTTGCTTGCCGCCCGGCATGCCGCCAGTTTCCCCGCTGCAAAGCTGTTCGCGCAGTTGACGCAAGGCGATCTTGTGCTGGTCGGCGCCCGGCCTGGCCACGGCAAGACGCTGATGGCGCTCGAACTGGCCATCGAGGCGATGAAGTCCGGCCATCGGGGCGTCTTTTTCACGCTGGAATATACCGAGAAAGATATCCTGAATCGGTTCGATGCGCTTGGCGTCAAACCCGCACAGTTTGCCAGCCAGTTCACCTTTGATTGCTCCGACGCCATCACTGCCGACTACATCGTGGCGATGCTGCAATCGGCGCCGTCGGGCACGCTGGTCGTCATCGATTACCTTCAGTTGCTCGATCAAAGGCGCGAAAGCCCTCCTCTGGCCGAGCAAGTTGTCGCCCTTAAGTCATTCGCGCGGGCGCGCGGGCTGGTGATCGTTTTTATCTCTCAGATCGATCGCAGGTATGATCCTGCGAAGAAGCCATATCCCGACCTGCAAGACGTGCGGCGCCCCAATCCGCTCGACCTGACACTGTTCGACAAAACATGTTTTCTGAACAATGGCGGCAGTCGGGTGCACGCGGCGGTCCCGTAGCCTGGGCGAGCTCTTACGACATCCGGGGCGGGCCCATCGCCATGGGGCTGCCCGGATGTCGTAGCCAGGCGGAGCGTAGCGCCGCCTCATCCGGGTTCGTCAGAGCTTCAGTATCTCAGCAGTTTCGCGCCGGCGAGTGCGCCGATCGCGGTCACCAATGCGGTGGCCAGCGTGTACCAGGTCGCCACGAACAGCGGCGAGTCGTCGACGCAGTGCGCGGCGTAGAGCGTCGCGGCCAGCCCCGCGGACAGCAGGCCGGCAAGCGCGCCGGCCACGGCGGGACGGGATGGTGCACCGTGGCGCAGCGCCAGCAGCGCCGCCGCCAGGATCGGCAACGACAGCAGCGGGATGGCGCTCAGGCACAGCATGGCGTTGTGGCCGATCAGCCGCGTCAGCATCGGCAGCCGTTCCGGCATCATCATCTCGCCAAAAATGCCGAGCACGAGCACCACCAGCGGCAGCGCCAGCCACCAGGCCCAGCCGCGCAGTGACGCCTCCGGCCGCGACAGGTGCAGGCTGAGCGCGATGGCCGGCAGTGCCAGCGCCAGCGTCACCACGAATTTGAGATCGAAGAATGGATTGCGCATGGCCGTGCGGATGTCCGGACGGAGGCCGATGGTGCCGAGCAGCAGCGCCAGCGCAATCGCAACGGCGACCGGCAGCGCCATCGCCAGCATCACGCCGACCGGGCGTGGACGGGGCTCGTTGTCGGCAGCCAGGGTCTGGATCAGGCGATCGGTGTCCATCGTCATTCCTTCCGCAGCCTGGCCGCAAGGCTGGCCAGCCCGCGATGCAGCGCCACCCGCACCGCGCCTTCGCTCATGGTCAGCTTTGCGGCGGTCTCCTTGATCGACGCGCTGTTCACGGCGATCGACTGCAGCACCTCGCGCTGCCGCGCCGGTAGCGCCTCGAGATGGCCCGCGATCTCGCCGGCCGGCAGGGTCTCGGCGGCGGGTTCGCCGGGCAGCACGTCGGCGAAATCATCGATATTGACGAACACCCGGCGACCGCGGCGGCGCAGCGCGTCGATCAGCTTGTTGCGCGCAATGGCGAACAACCACGGCGCGAACGGCGCCTCGACGTTCCAGGTCTGCCGCTTCAGATGCACTGCCAGCAAAATGTCCTGCACGATGTCCTCGGCCTGGTCGGGAGGCTGCCCGGCGCGTGCCAGACCGCGGCGCGCGCCCGCGCGCAGCACCGGCGTCACGGCTTTCAGAAGACGGTGGTACGCAACGCTGTCGCCCGCATTGGCCGCCAGCATCAGGTCCGTCCATTCGTCGTCGCGTCCGTGCAAGCGCCCTCACAAACTATTCGGCTCGACCGTGGATTTGTTACCCGCCCCGGCGAAAAAACCAGGCCCGACGCTTCTCCTAGCACCGTTCCCGCGATCCTGCTCGCTGCTTGATTCCAAAGGTAAATTTCGGATACGCGGTTCTCGCTGCCGCGTTTTCGCCGGACTCGCCCGAAGATTCCCTTTTTTTGCCCCGCTGTGGACACGCCCGCAGTCTCCCTTGGCGTCGTTGGGGACGGACAATTTGGGGAGACATCCATGACCATCACAGCCAGCGGGCGTTCGGCCTTGATTCTCGCAGCGGGACTGTGGCTTTGCGTTGCCGGGCCGATGCGCGCGACGGAATCCGATGCGCGCCCGGCCGATTCGTCGGCGAAGGCCGATAGCACCCCGGACAAGCCGATCGCGCTGAACAAATTTGCCAAGCCGCGCCACGCGCGCAAGGCTGCGGTCAAACCGCACAAATCCGACAAGGCGGCCGCGAACACCGCGCCGAAGGATACAGCCGACGCCAAAGATACAGCCGACGCCAAGGGCAACGCCGCGCCGATTCCCGACGCAGTGGCCAACGCCAACGCGCAGCTGCCGGCAAATGGACCCACCGAGACGCCGCAGTCCGTATCGGCCAAGGCCGACAGCGTGTTCAAGGGCATCGGTGGCGCCGCCGACATCACCGAACCTGCCGCCGACGCCGGAGCCCAGATCGTGGCAGCCGATCAGCTCAACGAGCTCGATCGCGCCATCAGTGATGACAAGACCGATGCCAAGCCGGCATTGACCCTTGCCTCCGCGACCATCGATGGGCCGGTGGTCGTGAGCCAGTCAAACAGCGCGACGCTGGACCAAACCTCGCTGATCGGCAAGATCTTCATCGCCTTCGGTGGCCTGCTGACGCTGGCATCCGCGGCACGGATGTTCATCGCCTAGAAATCCCGGGATCCGGACGCGATGCATCCGGTGCCCTCCCCCTTGAAGCCCATCCCGCCAGCGGGCACATTGCGCGCGGCCACTTGGCCGTCAGAACAATGCGGGATGAAACATGAGCAGCTTCGAACACATCATCGTCGAACGTACCGGTGCCGTCGCGGTGCTGCGCCTCAACCGTCCGAAGATGCTCAATGCGCTGTCGTTCGGCGTGTTCGCCGAAATCAGGGTCGCGATCGACGAGCTCGAGGCCGATAACGACATCGGCTGCATCGTGCTGACCGGCAGCGAAAAGGCGTTCGCCGCCGGCGCCGACATCAAGGAGATGCAGCCCAAAAGCTTCATCGACATGTTCAGCAGCGACTTCACCCAGATCGGCGGCGACCGCGTCGCCACCTGCACCAAGCCGACCATCGCCGCCGTGAGCGGCTATGCGCTGGGCGGCGGCTGCGAGCTGGCGATGATGTGCGATATCATCGTGGCCGCCGACACCGCGAAATTCGGCCAGCCGGAGATCACGCTGGGCACCATTCCCGGCATCGGCGGCACCCAGCGCCTGACCCGCGCCATCGGCAAGTCCAAGGCGATGGACCTGTGCCTCACCGGCCGCATGATGGACGCCGCGGAAGCCGAGCGTTCCGGCCTCGTCAGCCGCATCGTGCCGGCGGACAAATTGATGGACGAAGTCATGGCGATGGCCGAGAAGATCGCCGGCATGTCGCGGCCGGTCGCGACGATGGCCAAGAGCGCCGTCAACCGCGCCTTCGAGACGCCGCTGACCGAGGGCCTCAAGGTCGAACGCGACCTGTTCCATGCCACCTTCGCGCTGGAAGATCGCTCAGAAGGCATGGCCGCGTTCATCGAGAAGCGCAAGCCGGTGAACAGGAATCGCTAGCTCGGTCGCCGTCATCCTGAGAGCGTGACCGGACAAGCGACTGGCAAGACGAGGCGCGGCTGACGGACGCCGTCACGCGCACGGCCCTGTGCCGGGCATCCACGTTCTCGCGACACGCCGGGCGGCCAGGATTTCCGCATCGCAATTCCAGCCACCATGGGGCGAGCACCGCACGTTGTTACCACCCCTCCGCCTCTATTCAGAAATGTGGCGGCGGCGCAACACACGGCGCCGTGTGAGCGCGGGTTTATTGTCGCATTCCGCGCTCCGGCTTTTCCCCCTAGGGTCTTGGTCAATCAAGCAAATCGGGGCCGCGAAATGCCCTGTGGGGAAGAGCGCCAAAGGCCCGGGTTGTTCACCGGATGGTTTGCCTGTGAAGGCAACCCCCTCTAAACATCAAGGCAGACGTCGGCGGGGGCAGATGTCGGGATTGTTCAGGATAACATGGTGCGTCATCACGAGAGATGTGGCCTCGTCGCAAGACGCGTGCCGCGAACGAACCTCACGATCGGGGCGTTGGCCCTCGGCGTCACCGCTTTGGCGGGACTATGCGCAACCGGCGCGCGGGCCGAGACGGTCCCCGAAGCGCTGGCCAAGGCCTATCAGTCGAACCCGCAACTGAATGCAGAACGCGCCCGGCAGCGCGCCACCGATGAAAACGTGCCGCAAGCGATGGCCGGCTACCGCCCGCAGGTGACCGCGACCCTCGGCGTCGGCCTGCAGGCGGTGCGCAACCTGCTGCCGGACAATACCATCCAGGGCGCGACGCTGAAGCCCTGGACCATCGGCGTGACCGTGACGCAGACGCTGTTCAACGGCTACAAGACCGCCAACAGCGTGCGCGTCGCCGAATTCCAGGTGAAGTCCGGCCGCGAGGCGCTGCGCAATGTCGGCCAGGGCGTGCTGCTCGATGCCGTCACGGTCTACACCAACGTGCTGGCCAACCAGTCGCTGGTCGAGGCCCAGCGCGCCAACGTCACCTCGCTGCGCGAGACGCAGGGCATCGCCCAGAAGCGGCTCAATGCCGGCGACGTGACCCCCACCGATCTGTCGCAGGCCGAGGCGCGGCTGGCGCGCGGCCAGGCCGATCTCAACGCCGCCGAGGTCAACCTGGCGATCAGCCAGGCCACCTATGCGCAGATTATCGGCAATACGCCGTCGCGGCTCAGCCCCGCCGATCCGGTCGACCGGCTGCTGCCGCGCAGCCGCGACGAAGCCACCGCGCAGGCCTTCAAGGGCAATCCGGCGGTGCTGGCCGCCGGCTATGACGTGGACGTCGCCACCACCACCATCAGCGTCGCCGAAAGCAGCCTCTATCCCATCGTCACTCTGCAGGCCAACGCCAGCCGGGCCAGCGAGACCGACACGACACTGGGCACCAAACGCACCGACCAGGCCTCGATCCTCGGCCAGGCCAGCGTGCCGCTCTATGACGGCGGCCTCGCCGCGGCGCAGACCAGGCAGGCCAAGGAACTGTCGACGCAAAGCCGCCTGGTGCTCGAACAGGTGCGCAACCAGGCCCGCACCGCGGCGACCGGCGCATGGGTCTCCAACGAGGGTGCCAAGGCCGCGGTCACCGCCGCGGAAGCCGAGGTGCGCGCCGCCGGCGTGGCTTTGCAGGGCGTGCAGCGTGAGGCCCAGGGCGGCCAGCGCACCACGGTCGACGTGCTGAATTCGCAGCAGGACCTGGTCTCCGCCAAGGCGCGGCTGATCGGCGCGCAACGCGACCGCGTCATCGCCTCCTACCAGTTGCTCGCGGCGGTTGGAAAGCTCGACGTCCGCACTCTCGGCCTCAACACGCCGGACTACCTGCCGGAGGTGCACTATCACCAGGTGCGCGATGCCTGGCACGGGTTGCGCACGCCGGACGGAAAGTAGCGGCCACTCCAGGTGATCGGGCCCATCGAAGAAGCGCGCCGCATGGCCTGATCGCGCTTCCGCAGACATGCGCCCTCTGGTAATTTGACACTCCCGGAGCATAACCGGGGTAAAAAATGGGGAGGATCCGCATGTTGAAGGCATGGACACTTGGTTGCGCCGTCGCTCTGCTCGCTTGCACGACGGCCAGTGCGCAGGACTGGACCAAATCCAAATGGGGCCCCGACGACGAGATCGGCGCCGCCAACTACATGAAGCCGGAACTGGTGATGAAGGCCGCGCAACTGGTGAAGACCGGCAAGACCTATGCGCTTGGCTTTCCTGTCGGCGCGGAGATGCCCGCCTATCCGCCGCGGGGCTTCAAGATCACCGTGCTGCAGCCCGGCCAGGCCGGCATCCCCGGCCTTGGTCCGAACAAGGCCACCTACAACGACGACATGCTGCAGGGCTGGGTCGGCGTCGGCAGCCAGATGGACGGCCTCGGCCATCTCGGCATCGAACACGTCTACTACAACGGCAACAAGCTCGCGGATTTCGCCGATCCCAACGGGCTGAAGAAGCTCGGCATCGACAAGGTGCCGCCGCTCGTCAGCCGCGGGGTGCTGCTCGACATGGCTGCGTATTTCGGCACCGATGTGGTCAAGGAGGGCACCGCCTTCAACACCAAGGAAATCGAGGAGGCCGCGAAAAAGCAGGGCGTCGAGATCCGCGAGGGCGACGTGGTGCTGTTTCACACCGGTTGGGCCGGCCTGATCGGCAAGGACAATACGCGCTTCGGCGCCGGCGAACCGGGGCTTGGCGTCGAGGGCGCCAAATACCTCACCGGCAAGGGCGTCGTGGCCGTCGGCGCCGATACCTGGGGCGTCGAAGTGGTGCCCTTCGAGACGAAGAACGTGTTCGAGGTGCACCAGATCCTGCTGGCAATGAACGGCACCTACATTCTCGAAGTGATGAACACCGCCGATCTGGCGAAGGACAAGGCCTACGAATTCCTGTTCGTGCTCGGCCAGCCGCGCTTCAAGGGCGGCGTGCAGAGCATGGTCAATCCGGTGGCGATCCGCTGACGAAGGTGCTGACGGCGGGCCGTCAGTTCGGCGTGCCCGCCGCCAGCCAGGCCGCGATGGTAGCGCGTTCCTCGGGCGTCATCTCGGTGACGTTGCCTGGCGGCATGGCGCTCGACCAGGCGGCGTTGCGCCCGATCAGGCGGGCGTAGCGCTTGATGTGGGCGGCATCGTCCAGCAGCACGTTCTTCGGCGCGGTGGCGATGCCCGACCAGGACGGCTCGGCGGCGTGGCACATGCTGCAGCGGGTGGAGACGATCTCCTCCACCATGGCGAAGGTCGGCGTCGTCGTCGCCGCCGCGCCGCTGCTCGCCGTGCGCGGCCCGGCCGCGGACAGCAGCAGGATCGCGATCATGCCGGCGGCGGCAACGCCCCACACCCACCACGGCGACGGCCTGTCGGCATGGCGCTGGTTGAAGAAGTGCCGGATCACCGGGCCGAGCGCCAGCACGATGGCCACGATCACCCAGTTGTAGCGGGTGGCGTAGAGCAGCGGATAGTGGTTGCTGATCATCAGCACGATCACCGGCAGCGTCAGGTAGTTGTTGTGCACCGAGCGCAGCTTGCCGGCCTCGCCCCACGCCGGGTCTGGCGTCTCGCCCTTGAGCAAGGCTGCGACGATCTTCTTCTGGTTGGGAATGATGGTGGCGAACACGTTGGCCACCATGATGGTGCCGACGATGGCGCCGATCTGGTTGAAGGCGCCGCGGCCGCTCAGCACATGCGTGAAGGCATAGGTCAGCGCCACCAGGAAGACATAGCCGCCGATGGAGAACGCCAGTTCGTGGCGGGCAAGCCCGGAGCGGCACGCGGCTTCATACAGCAGCCACGCCAGTGCCAGGCTGACGAAGCTGAACAGGCCGGCCTGCATCGCGGTGAGGTCGAGCACCGACTTGTCCACCAGGAACAGGTCGGCCTCGAGATAATAGACGATCAGCATCAGCACGAAGCCGGACAGCCAGGTCGTATAGGCTTCCCACTTGAACCAGGTCAGTTCGTCCGGCATCGCCTTCGGCGCCACCATGTATTTGACGATGCGGTAGAAGCCGCCGCCATGGACCTGCCAGGCCTCGCCCTTGACGCCATCGGGCAGATCGTGGCCCGGCTTCAGGCTGAGATCGAGGTGGATGAAGTAGAACGAACTGCCGATCCACGCCATGGCGGCAACGACGTGCAGCCAGCGAAAAATAAGGCTGCCCCATTCGGTCAGGATCGATTCCCAGAGCATCGGTGGCAAGGTCCAGTTCAGGCGGGGGTCACAGGCAGGCAATTGCAGAGGCAATTCATGCATGATGCATGCCGGACAGGCCTCCGGCAACCCGCGTCGACTGCGGCCGCCTGATGGCGCGACGCCTATTGCGGATTCGCCGGCGGCGCGCCCTCGTCGGACCATTCCGGCGGAAGCCCGACGCGTCCGGCGATCATTCCGCCGACGCCCGGTCCGCGGCCGAAGGCTTCGCAGGCAGCGTATTTTGGCTTTCCGCCAAGCGACGAACTCATCTTCTCCAGCGATGGCGCGCTCGGCGCCGCACCGAACGGACTGCTGCCGGTGACCAGCAGGCGGCTGAAATCGCCACCAAACGCATTGGCGAGTTCGTAGGCGTCGCCGGCCTTCGACACCGTCGCCGACGTCGTGAACGAATCGGCGCCGCGCGCCCAGATCATCGCGGCCTGCTGCTTGCCTGTGCTGTCCAGCGCTTCGGCTTCGAGGGTCAGGCTGCCGAGCCCGACGGGAATGCGCGGCACCGGGATCGGCGACCCCAGCGCCATTGGCACGATGGACGCGACTTTCGACGCGCCGGCCGCCAACTCATTTGTGTCGACCGCCTGCGTCACCACGGCGCGGACCGTGAGATCGGCGGGCTCGTTCGGACCGACCACCTGGAAACGATCGCTGAGGCTGGCACAGAGCGAACGATCGACGACATTCGCCACCAGCGTGCGTTGCTTCGCGGACAGCGCCGGCGACGCCGTTTCAGAAAATCCGGTGGTCACGATCCGCACCGTCTTTGCCGCAAGGACCTTGTCCCTGGCGACCCGGATCTGCGATTTCGTCAGCACCCCGTCGGACGGGACCAGGTCGTCGTACGACGACAGCGATCCGCTGCGCGTCATCGGCGCCGTGCTGCATCCCGACAGGACGACCGCGAGGGAAACAACGAACGCAGCTCGCCATTGCGATCGTCGGCGGGGCAACATGTTCTTTCCATGCCGACTGCGCGCATCTGCCACCATTGCAGCCGCCGGCAGGGTCATGGAAACGGACACGGACATCATCGAATTCAGCGCCCGCATCGGACCTCCCGCGAGATAGAACGGTACCATAGTCTCGCGCAAACCTTCCTTCGGATGAATCATATTAAGAGATGTTTCGGTCGCGCCATGACGAGCGGCGGCGAGAAATACACAGCAACAAGAATTCACATTTGGCGTGCAGATCTTCATGTCCGACGCGCGTAACGTGCCCGGATGCCAGCCTTACGGGAAACCATGTTGCTCTCTCCGCCACCTTCAGCAGTCGTTGCGCCACGCATCCTGTGCGTCGAGGACGACAACGACATTGCCGGCATGCTGAACGAGGCGCTGAAGGAGAGCGGCTTCGAAACGTTCTTCGTGACATCGGCGCCGGAAATGGACGCCGTCCTTCAACGGGATCACGTCGATCTCGTCCTGCTCGACGTCATGCTGCCCGGCGAGGACGGACTCAGTATCTGCCGGAGACTGCGCGCGGCATCCGCAATCCCGATCATCATGCTGACGGCGCGTGGCGAGGAGATCGACCGCGTGCTCGGCCTCGAGATCGGCGCCGACGACTACGTCGCAAAGCCGTTCAGCTCGCGCGAACTGGTCGCGCGCATCCGCGCGCTGCTGCGGCGAACGGAAGCAGCGCCGGGCCCGCGGCCCCGCGCCGCGCCACTTCTCTTCGCCGGATGGCGGATCGACCCCACGGCCCGTGAACTGTCGGATTCCGAAGGCACGCGGATTGCGCTGACCAGCGTCGAATTCGACCTGCTGCTGGCGTTCTGCCACCATCCGGCGGAAATCCTGTCGCGGGAACGGCTCAGCGAGTTGATCCACGGCGGCGCGGTCCGATCGCTCGACCGCAGCATCGATGTCCACATCAGCCGGATCCGGCAGAAGATTGAAAACGATCCACGCAATCCGTTGATGATCAAGACCGTGCGGCTCGGCGGTTATGTTTTTACGCCGATCGTGGAGCAACGATGATGAGCGTGTTCGAGCGCCTGCGCCCACGTGGCATCACAGCGCAGATCACCGGGATCGTTGCTGCATCGACGATCCTGGGGATGGTCCTGACGATCCTGATCGTCATTTTCCTGTCCGAGCAATCACCGCCAAACGATACGCCCTCTGCGGTGACGTCGCGCATCGCGGATGTGACACGGATCATTCGCGCGGCGGGCGGGCCGGCCGAGGCCGATCGCATGCTCGCGACGATCCGGAAGGCTGGTATCGGGGTTGACAAGATCGCGCTCTCCGAGCTCGTCGCGCCGCCCCCAAACCCCGGCATGTCGCCGAAGCGCTGGGCTTCGTTCCGTATTCTGGAGGCCGAACCGGATATCGATGTCCTCAAGCAGTCATTCTCTCCTGCCGGCCCCGCGCAGCAGATGGTGGTCAAGCTCGACGCCGACCACGCTTTGGTGTTCGATACGCTCGCCAGTGACGATCTCTGGCGCCTGATCCTGACGCCGACCGCACTGGTCCTGGCCATCGTGCTGATCTTCGTTCTGCTGCTCTCGCTCTATGCGGTCAGATGGATCATCGCTCCACTGGCCGGCCTCGCCAACGCAGCCCTCTCATTCGGCTACTCGCCGCGCGACGATCAGGTCATCAGCCGTCGCGGCCCCCGCGAGATCGCCCAGGTCGCCGATGCACTCAACGAGATGCGGACGCGGATTCGCGCATTGCTCGAGGACCGCACCCGTATGCTCGCCGCCATCAGCCATGACCTTCGAACGCCGCTGACGCGTTTGCGGCTGCGCGTCGAGCGCGTGAGCGACGATGCGCTCAGGAACAAGATGCTGGGCGACATCGGCACCGTCAGCCACATGCTCGACGAAACGCTGGATTATCTGCGCGAGGACGGCCGGTCCGAAGCGATATCCCGCGTCGACCTGCCGAGCATCCTGCAGACCATCTGCTGGGATTTTGTCGATATGGGCCACGCCGTTGCCTATGACGGCCCGGCCCGGATGGCGTGGACCGTGCGACCGCGCTCGTTGACCCGCGCCCTCACCAATGTCGTGGAGAACGGCGTCAAGCACGGCGGTACCGTCACCGTCGCGCTGCGCAGCATGCCGCAGGGCGGCATCGAAATCGAGATTTCCGACGATGGTCCGGGAATTCCCGCGCCACTGCGCGACAGGGTGTTCGAGCCATTCTTCAAGGCCGACAGCGCACGAAACGGCAAGAACAGCGGCTTCGGGCTCGGCCTGTCCATCACCCAGGAAATCGTCAAGCGCCATGGCGGCGAGATCCGCCTGCAGGCGGCCGAGCCCGGCCTCGCAGTGCATATCATGCTGCCGACGGACATTCCCGCTCACCCGACCTGACCGCACCGCCACGGCCGGGCCTTGGTCTACCGCATCTTTGCCTTGGCCATGGCGCTGGTCAGCGCCGCAATCAGCCCGTCGATATCGTAGGGCTTGCGCACGATCGGCACCTCGGCGAGCGACGCGGGAATCAGGCTGCTTTCGCCATAGCCGGTCGCGAATACGAAAGGGATGCCCTGCTCCATCAAGGCGTGGGCGACCGGCAGCGAACTGCCGTTGCCAAGATTGACGTCGAGGATGGCGACGTCGGGTCGAATGATCGACAGGCTGTGCAGCGCCTCCTTGACCGACGACGCCGTCTCGACATTGGCGGCGCCCTCGCTGGCCAGCATGGTCTGGACATCCATGGCGATCAGCAACTGGTCCTCGACCATCAGCACGCTGAGGCCGCGCATCGAAGCCATCGGCTTGTCGTCGACCGGGCGCGGTGGTGGCGCCACGGCAGGCGCCTGCTCGGGCCAGGTCACGAAGCGTGCCGGGATCAGCAGCCGGACGCTGACCCCGGCCGGCGCGTAGTCGACCTCGCTCTCGCCACCGAGATCGTAGGGAATGCTGCGGCCGATCAGCATCGAGCCGAAGCCGGTGCTCAGAGGCGGCGCGACCGGCGGTCCGCCACGCTCGATCCAGTGAATGACGCAATCGCCCTCGCCGCTGCGCTCCCAGCGCAGCGCCAGCCGTCCGGCATGGAACGACAGCCCGCCGTACTTGGCGGCGTTGGTGGCCAGTTCGTGCAGCACCAGCGCCAGCACCGAATAGGCGCGCGCGTCGAGTTGCACGTCCGGGCCGTCCACCGCAATCTCCGCCACCGTGCCGCGATACGGCGACAGTTCGGCGTCGAGCAGCGCCTTCAACGCGCCGCCGCCTGCGCCGCGGATCACCTGATCATGGGCCAGCGACAGCGCCTGGATGCGCCCCTTCAACGACGTCACGTAGTCTTCGATGCTGCGGCCGTCGGCGACCGGATGCGACACCAGCGACTTGATCAGAGCGAGGATGTTCTTGACGCGATGGTTGAGCTCCTCGTTGAGCATCTTCTGGCGCAGGTCGGCCTTGTGCCGCTCGTCAGCCAGCACCTCGTTATGCCGCAGCACCACTTCCACCAGCGCGGCGCGGACCGCTTCGGCGCTGTCGCGCTCGCTCTGCAGCCACGGCAGCGACTGTCGCTCAACTTCCTGCCGCCAGATCGCAAAGCTCTTGCGCGGCGTCAGCCGGTCGCCGAGCGGACCGCTCTCATATGTCTTGTTGGGATCGCCACCCCAGTTGACGGTCTGCGCGACCTCACGGCGGAAAAACAGCAGATAATCGCGCGGCAGTTGCGACAGCGGCACCACGAGCACCCCCGACACCGCAGCGCGGTAATCGTCCGCGCTGGGCAGGCGTTCCGACAGCGCGCTGGTCGCCCATACCCGCCCATCGGCCACCGAATTGATGAAGGCCATCAACCCCGGCACCGCCGACGCCGGCGGAGCGCTGCCGTGAAAGGTCCAGCTCTTGTTGAACAGCAGGCCGACGCCATCGCACGGCATCAACTCGCCGAAATCGCCGATGCTGCTCTTCAGCAGATCCTCGACGTTGGCATGGTGCGACACGCTGTGCAGCAACCGGTCGAGATAGCGCTGCGCCCGTTCGCTGGCTTCCAGCTTGCGCTTTTGCACCAGCGCCTGCAATTGCAGCGAGAAGAATTCGCCGAACATCTCGGCGGCGACGCGCTTTTCCATCGACAGCGTGCGCGGCTCGTAGTGGTGGCAGGCGATCAGCCCCCACAGTCTGCCGTCGCCGACGATGGAGATCGACATCGAGGCGCCGACCCCCATGTTGCGCAGATATTCGCAATGGATGGCGGAGACGCTGCGCAGGTGCGCGTGCGACAGGTCGAGCGGCTCGCCGGACTGGTCCAGCACCGGCTCGATGGCGATGCGCTCGCCATTGGAGTCGGCAACAATGCGCAGCGTGTTCTGCAGGTACAGCACCCGCGCCTGCTGCGGGATGTCGCTGGCCGGAAAGTGCTGGCCGAGAAAACTCTCCAGATCGCCGCGCCTGGCCTCGCTGATCACCTCGCCGGAGCCGTCCTCGGCGAAACGATAGACCATCACCCGGTCGTAGCCGAGCGCGGCGCGCAGCAGCCGCGGCGCGGTGGCGAATAGCGTATCAAGCGTCGAACATTGACCGATCCGGCCGATCAGCAGCCGTGCCAGTTCCAGCGGCGGCGTGGCGTCCGCCGCGTCGACCGGTTCGAATTCGATGATGTTGACGCCCTGATAGCGGTGCGCCGCGATGTTGAATGTCAGCGGCGAGTGCGCGACGCTGACGCCGAGCAGCAGGCCGGCGCGCGTCATGTTGCCCCACTTGGCGATGGCGTTGCCGATGTCGTGGGCGGCGGTCGCGCCGATCAACGCGTCGAGCGTGCGTCCGTTGACCTCGGCGCTGTCGAGACCGAGCATCTGCGCGGCATTCAGCGAATGCCGCCGCACGGTGCCCAGCGAACTGTCGCAGGCCAGCAGGCAGCCATGGGCCTGGATGCTGCCGGGCACGTGGATCGGTTCGCGATCGCAATTGGTCAGATCGACGGCGGTCTGGGGCGTTTCATGCATATTGATCTCTGAACGCGGCATTGAACATGCCGCGAGCTTCCATTCGCCGGGGTGCGAGGAGCGCCGGTCGATCCTGCGGGAAGAGCATAACGGCAAAGTCGCCGGTTTGGATCCCCAAACGCCAAGAAAAACGCTTCCCCACCCGACAGCGACCGCCGAATCAGCGTGTCCGCCGCGAGAAGAACGAGATCAGCACCGGCAGCGTGATCAGGATCACCAGCGGCGCCAGCATCATGCCGGTGACAACCACCACCGCCAGCGGCTTCTGCACCTGCGAGCCGATTCCGGACGACATGGCTGCCGGCAGCAGGCCGATACCGGCCACGATGCAGGTCATCAGCACCGGCCGCAACTGCAGCTCGCCGGTGCGGATCACCGCCTTGATGCGCTCATAGCCCTCGTCGATCAGCTGGTTGTACTGCGACAGGATGATGATGCCGTCCATCACCGCGATGCCGAACAGCGCGATGAAGCCGATCGCCGCCGACACGCTGAAGGGAATGCCGGAGATCAGCAGGCCGAGCACGCCGCCGAAGATCGCCATCGGGATCACGCTCATCGCCAGCATCGTGTCGACCATCGATCCGAAGTTGAAGAACAGCAGCACGCCAATCAGCACGAGGCTGATCGGCACCACGATCGAAAGCCGCTTGATCGCATCCTGCAGATTGCCGAACTCGCCGACCCATTCGACCCGCGATCCCGGCGGCAGCTGGACCTGCGCGGCGACCTTGTCCTGGGCTTCGCGGATGGCGCTGCCGAGGTCGCGCTCGCGCACCGAGAACTTGATCGGCAGATAGCGCTCCTGACCTTCGCGGTAGATATAGGCCGCGCCCGACACCAGCGAGATATTGGCGACCTCGCTCAGCGGAATCTGCGTGATGCTGCCGTTCGGACCGGGGGCACCGATGCGCAGGTTCTGGATCGCCTCGGCGCTCTTGCGATATTCCGGTGCCAGGCGAATGATGATCGGGAAATGCCGGTCGGAGCCTGGCTCATAGAGATCGCCGGCGGTGTCGCCGCCGATCGCCACCTTGATGGTCGCGTTGATGTCGCCGGGCGACAGGCCGTAGCGGGCGGCCTTGGCACGATCGATGTCGATCTGGATGGTGGGCTGGCCGAGCGAGGTGAACACCGCGAGATCGGTGACGCCCTGCACGGTGGCCAGCACGGACTTGATCTTGTTGGCGGTGTCGGTCAGCGCCTGCAGGTCGTTGCCGTACAGCTTGATCGAATTCTCGCCCTTCACCCCGGACACCGCCTCCGAGACGTTGTCCTGCAGATATTGCGAGAAGTTGAATTCGACGCCGGGGAATTTGGTCTGCAGGTCAGACAGCAGTTCGGCGGTCAGCTTCTCCTTGTCCTTGGTGTTCGGCCAATCCTTGACCGGCTTCAGCGGCGCGAAGAATTCGGCATTGAACAGACCAGCCGCATCGGTGCCGTCATCGGGACGGCCATGTTGCGACACCACCGACTCCACCTCGGGCCGGGCGCGGATCATTCTGCGCATCTCGTTGACGTAGGTGTTGCCCTCCTGCAGCGAGATGGTCGGCGGCAACGTGGCACGGATCCACAGATTGCCCTCTTCCAGCTTGGGCAGGAATTCGAGGCCCAGCAGCCGGGCGCAGATCACCGTGAGCACCACGAGACCGGCGGCGGCCCCCATCACCAGCTTGCGATGATCGACCGACCACGCCAGCGCCGGCATGTAGAGCTTGTGGAACTGGCGCACGATCCAGGTCTCGGTCTCCTGCATGTGCGACGGCAGGATGAGGGCGCTCAGGGCCGGCGTAACGGTGAAGGTCGCGAGCAGACCGCCGGCCAGCGCATAGGCATAGGTGCGTGCCATCGGCCCGAAGATGTTGCCCTCCACGCCCGACAGGGTGAACAGCGGCAGGAAGGCGGCGATGATGATCGCTGCAGCGAAGAAGATCGAGCGCGACACGTCGGCGGACGCGCTGAGGATGGCATGACTCTTCATGCCCATCACGGTGTCGCGCGAGATATGGCTGCGCTCGGCCTCCGACAGTTCGGTCGTATGCGACAGCCGGCGGAAGATCGCCTCCACCATGATCACCGTGGCATCCACGATCAGGCCGAAGTCGATGGCGCCGACCGACAGCAGATTGGCGGACTCGCCGCGCAGCACCAGGATGATGACCGCGAAAAACAGCGCGAACGGAATCGTGGCGCCGACGATCAGCGCGCTTCTGAGGTTGCCGAGGAACAGCCACTGCAGCAGCACGATCAAGATGATGCCGACCACCATGTTTTCCAGCACGGTGTGGGTGGTCAGGTCGATCAGGTCCTTGCGATCGTAGATACGCTCGATCTTGACCCCCGGCGGCAGGATCGAAGAGCTGTTGATGGACGCGACCAGCGCGTGGACGCGCTCAATGGTCGGCGAGCTCTTCTCGCCGCGCCGCATCAGCACGATGCCCTGCACGATATCGTCGGACTGGTCGAGACCGGCGATGCCGAGCCGCGGCTTCTCGCCGACGGTGACGGTGGCCACGTCCTTGACGAGCACCGGATTGCCGTTGCTCTGCGAGATCATGGTGCTGGCGAGATCCTCGATCGAGCGGATCAGGCCGACGCCGCGCACGACCGCGGATTGCGCGCCGATGTTGACCGTGTTGCCGCCGACGTTGATGTTGGCATTGCCGACCGCGGTCAGCACCTGCGGCAGCGTCAGGCCGAAGGCGACGAGCTTGTTGAAGTCGACCTGGATCTCATAGGTCTTGGTCTTGCCACCCCAGCCGGTGACATCGATGACGCCCGGCACAGAACGGAAGCGGCGCTGCAGAACCCAGTCCTGCAAAGTCTTGAGATCGAGCACGCTGTAGTTCGGCGGCCCGACCAGGCGGTAGCGATAGATTTCGCCGATCGCCGACAGCGGCGAGATGCCGGGCTGCACGTTGCCGGGCAGCGGCGACAGCTGCGACAGCCGGTTCAGCACCTGCTGCAGCGCCTCGTCGTAAGTGTAATCGAAGGAGAACTGCAGCTTGACGTCGGACAGGCCGTACAGCGAGATCGTGCGGATCGTCTTCAGGTTCTTGATGCCGGCGACCTGGGTCTCGATCGGAATGGTGATGTAGCGCTCGATCTCCTCCGACGACAGGCCGGGCGACTGCGTGACGATGTCGACCATCGGCGGCGTCGGATCGGGATAGGCTTCGATGTTGAGCTGATTGAAGGCGATAAGACCGCCGACAAACACTGCGACGAACAGCGCCACCATCAAAAAACGGCGGTTGACGGCAAGGGCAACGAGGCGATTCATCCAGATCGGACCTTATGTGACGAGCCGAAGCTGGAGTTAGCTGCCTGTGGCAGCACGATCGATGAACAGACTGCCCTTGGTGACGATCTTCTCGCCCGGCTTCAGATTGCCGAGCACCTCGACGAGATTGCCGTTGGCAAGCCCGACCTTGATCTGGCGCAGTTCGATGGACTTGTCGTCATGGGCAACCCAGACCCGCACCTGGTCGCCTTCATAGATCAGCGCCTGCTTGGGGACGCCGACCGACGGCTGGTCGCCCGGCGAATAGATGGTCACGGTGGCGAACATTTCCGGCTTGAGCGCGCCGTTGGGATTGTCGATGGTGGCGCGCACCAGCAGCCGGCGCGTCGCCGGATCGATGGCCGTGGCGACATAGTTGATGCGCCCTGTCAGTTCGCGGCCGGGCAATGCCAGCACACTGAAGGTCATGTCCTGCCCGACCGCCACCGCAGCCGCCTCGGTCTCGCGGACGAAAGCGGTGATCCAGACGGTAGAGAGATCGCCGATCACGAACACCGGATCGCTGGCGCCGGCGGAGACATATTGCCCGGGGCCGATCTTGCGCTGGACCACCGTACCGGCGATCGGCGCGAAGATGGTGGTGTTCGGATTGATCTGCCCCTTGGTCTGAAACGCGGTGATCGCCTCTTCGGTCAGGCCGAGAATGCGCAACCGGTTGCGTGCGGCCTCCAGCGCAGTCTCGGCGGAGCGCTGATCGTTTTGCGCCTGTAACAAGGTGGCCTGGCTCTGCTGGTAATCCTTCAGCGGCACCGCCTTGCCCTCGAACAGATCCTTGGCGCGCTTGTCCTGGATCACAGCCAGTTCGAGCTGCGACCTCGCCTTGTTGAGGCCGGTCACGGCGGTGACGAAATCGTTCTGCGCCTGCACCGTGTCGGCGGCCTCGATGACGAACAGCGGCTGGCCCTGGGTGACGCTGTCACCGGGCCGCGCCAGCAGCTTGGTCACGCGACCGGCATAGGGCGAGAACACCGGCGTCGAACGATCCTCGTCCACCGCGATCTTGCCTTCGGTGACATGTTCGGCGCGAAACGCCCGCGCGGTCACCGGTTCGATGGTCAGGCTGGCCCATTCGGCCGGCGTGGTGGCATAGCGTGGCAGCAGCCGGCGCGACTGGCTGGAGACCTCGGAATGGCCCTGCGAGGGCTCGACGTGGCGCGTCCAGCCGTACCCGGCCGCTGCAACGACCGCCACCAGGACAGCCCCCACAATCAGGCGACGCCCTCTAAGCGACTGAAACTGTTCACTAATATTCGTCACACCCAAAATCCATCTCGGAGGCGCGCGTTTTCCGCGGCGATTTGTCTCACCTGTCCGCTAATAGTGCGCATTCAGTGCTTCAAACAACTAAAAACGCGTCAGCCATCGGTTTTTTAAGTTAAAGGTTTGCGAGCCTTCAATGACCCTGCGGCCATTGCGCCGGATCATTTCCGAGCGGGACCGCCGGCCGGGCCCACCGAGCCGGCGTGGTCGATAGCATGGCGGCATGACGAACTGCCGACAGCGAACCGAAGCCGGACGGCGTCTTTTCGATAAACGGCCTGATGGCCTCGGTGTCGAGATCCTCCGCGCCGAGGCCGTCGGCGAGCCTGCCCATGTCCCACAGCCACTTGCCGGTGCGCGCCAGCGATACCTGGACGTGCCAGCTGCCGCCGTCGCGCGCCTGGCGCGCGCGGGCCAGCATGGCGCCGGCCGCCATCAGGTAGCCGGTGGCATGGTCGAGCATCTGCGCCGGCAATTCCTTCGGTCCCTCCACACCTGCGGCCTGCCCCTCGGCGTGATTGAAGCCGGTGGTACATTGCACCAGCGAGTCGAAGCCGCGGCGCCCGGCCCACGGCCCGGAGCGGCCATAGGCCGACAGCGAGACATAGACGAGGCCCGGTCTGATCGCGGCAGCCTGCTCCGGCGAGAAGCCACGCGCCGCCAGCGATTGCGGGCGATAGCCCTGGGAGAAGATGTCGGCCTGCGCCAGTAGCCCGCGCAACGTGTCGCGGCCCTGCTCGGTTGCGAGATCGACGAAGCTCGAGAGCTTGCCCCGGCCGGTGTCGATGGTCAGCCACGGGATCGCCGGCAGTTCGGGGCTGGAGAGCAGCATCACCTCGGCGCCATGCGCCGCCAGGGTGCGGCCGGCAACCGGCCCGGCGATCACCCGCGACAGGTCGAGCACGCGCAAGCCCGCGAGCGGACGATCGCCTGCCGGCCAGGGTTTTGGCGCGGCATCGCCGATCCGGGAGATCTCGATCAGCGGCACCCCGGCGATGGCCGCGGCCTGCGGCAGCGCCGACCATTCCTCATACGACCGCATCAGCGCCACGACGCCACCCGCGGCATAGGCTGCGGTCTCGAAGGCTTCGCCGTCCCAACGCATGAGCGCGGCCTGCACCGCATCGCGCTCGGGCGTGCAATTCAGCACCGCGCAGACCGCGTCGCGGTGATGCGGGAAATTGGTATGCAGCCGGACGAATTTTCCGTCTGCCGTCCTGTAGACGCCGGCGATGGCGTCCCAGGCCGGCGGCGGCGGCTGGCCGTCGCGACGCAGGTAGCGCTCGGAACGACATTCGACCACGGCATGGCGCATATCGACACTGACGCGCTGCGCTTGCCCGCTGCGCAATCGCCAGACCTCGGCCGCAGCCAGCCCGGCCGCCGCGATCCCGACCTGCGCCGCCGCGCCGACGCGAAATGACGACGGTAGTTGCGGCTCGTCGCCGGTCAGCGTGACGCTATCGAGCGCGGCAACGTCGCCGCCGGCGTCGGTCCACAGATCGGCGAGAAGGTCACGGGGCGTTTGCATGGCAACTTTTCCGACATATCGTGAGCAGCGTAGCGACATGAACCGCTGCAGTTTTCCTGCAATGACATAGCATCGCGCCCGGTCGTATCCACGGAGATTTTGATGCCTGCCGAGGCGAAAAATATCATCGACCTCTACCGTCGCTACGCAAGCGCTTGGCGGCAATCGAGGGGGACGCATTTGCAGGAGCGCAAGTGGCTGGACAAGTTCCTTGCGATTCAACCTCCCAACCCCAAAGTGCTCGATATCGGTTGCGGCCCGGGCGTGCCCATCGCCGGCTATCTGATCGAGAAGGGATGCAAAGTCACGGGAGTCGATTCTGCTCCGGAGATGATCGAGATCGCACGAGACGCCCTCCCCGGCGGCAACTGGCAGGTCGCCGATATGCGGACGCTTTCCATCGACGCCGTGTTTCACGGTTTACTTGCCTGGAACAGTTTCTTTCACCTGACCCCTGTCGACCAGCGTCGGATGTTTCCGATCTTCCGCCGCCACGCGGCAGACGGAGCGGCGCTGATGTTCACGAGCGGGCCGGCTTCTGGAGAGGCCATGGGATCGCTCGAGGGCGAGCCGCTCTATCATGCCAGTCTCGACGGCGAGGAATATCGCCAACTGCTCGACGACAATGGATTTGCCGTCGTCGACCATATGATCGAAGACCCCGACTGCGGGCGACACACCGTCTGGATTGCCCGACTGCGCCCCGCATTCTAGCCGCGCCGCATCACCCGTTGCGGTAGGTGTAGCTGTAGCCGTTCAACGCGGGGGCGCCGCCGAGATGGGCGTAGAGCACCTTGGAGCCGTCCGGAAAGTAGCCCTTCTTGACGAGGTCCATCATGCCCTGCATCGACTTTCCCTCGTAGACCGGATCGGTGATCATGGCTTCGGTCTTTGCGGCGAAGCGGATCGCCTCGTTGGTTTCAGGGCTCGGCACGCCGTAGGCCGGATAAGCATAGTCCTCAAGAATGACGATCTCGTCGTCACGGACCGCGCGACCGAGTTCGACCAGTTCGGCGGTGCGGTCGACGATCTCGCGGACCTGGGTGCGGGTCTGGGCCGGCGTGCCCGAAGCATCGATACCGATCACGCGGTCGGCGCGGTTGTCGGCGGCGAAGCCGACGATCATGCCGGCCTGGGTCGATCCGGTGACCACGCACACGATGATATAGTCGAAGGTGATGCCCATCTGCGCTTCCTGGGCGCGGACCTCTTCGGCGAAGCCGACGTAGCCGAGGCCGCCATATTTGTGCACCGAGGCGCCGGCCGGGATTCCGTAAGGCTTGCCGCCCGCGTCCTTGACGGACTGGATGGCGTCTTCCCAGCTCTTGCGAATGCCGATATCAAAACCGTCGGGCACAATGCGGCTGTCGGCGCCCATCAGGCGGGTCATCATGATGTTGCCGACGCGGTCATAGACGGCGTCCTCGTGTGGCACCCAGCTTTCCTGGATGACGACGCACTTCATGCCGATCTTGGCGGCCGTGGCCGCGACCAGGCGCGTATGGTTCGATTGCACGCCGCCGATCGACACCAGCGTGTCGGCGTTCGAAGCGATCGCATCGGGCACGATGTATTCGAGCTTGCGCAGCTTGTTGCCGCCCATCGCGAGGCCGGAATTGCAGTCGTCACGCTTGGCGTAGATCTGCACCTTGCCGCCGAGCGCCTCGGTCATCCTTGGCAGGTGCTCGATGGGCGTGGGGCCGTAGGTCAGCGGATAGCGTTCGAACTTGTCGAGTCTGAGCATGTCGATCTCCGGGTCTGTGCAGGCCACGAAAATAGCACGGGGCCCCCGGAAGGTGCTCTCTAAGATGCCTGCTGTTCTTTACATCGGCGCGCCATGTTGCGAAGATAACGGCGTATTTCTTCCGCATACTGAGTCTATATGAAAGAATCTTCCAACGACACCGCGCTCGACCGCATCGACCGGAAAATCCTGCATCGTCTGCAACGTGATGGCAGGCTGACCAACGCCGAACTGGCCAAGGCGGCCAGCATCAGTCCGGCGACCTGCCATCGCCGCACGCAACGGCTGTTCGATAATGGCTTCATCCGCTCGGTCCGGGCGGAGATTGCGCCCGAGAAGGTCAGCCGCGGTGCGCTGGTGATCGTCGGCGTCGTGCTCGACCGCTCCACCCGGGAAAGTTTCGCCGCCTTTGAGGCCGCGATCGCCAAGCTGCCCTTCGTGCTCGACTGCCATCTGGTGGCCGGCGACTTCGACTTCTTCCTCAAGATCCGCGCGCGCGACATCGCCGATTTCAACCGCCTGCATGGCGAGCAGTTGATTGCCCTGCCTGGCGTACGGCAGACCCGGACGTTTTTCGTGATGAAGGAAGTCGTCGACAACCGGCCGCTGGATTTTTAACGATCCGGCGTAGATCGTGCCCCGGACGCGGCGCAACGCGCTGCCTTTGCAGCGTGGTGCGTTGCAGATCCGGGGCCCACTCCTTTCATTTTAATGGATCCCGGATCTGCGGAGCAGCGCAAGAGCGCTGCACCGCGTCCGGGACACGAGTCCAACGAGCTGAAGCAGACCTTAGTGAAAATCCCGCGACCGCGGCAGGATCCGGACATCGCGGGGATGACGGATTTTTTGTGCGGGAGTTTCGGGATGTTCGCGGCGGTCGTCGTTGAGCGGCTCGGCGGTCGGACCGGTCAGCAAGTCTGAATTTCGGCCCAGCGCTTCGTTGCTCAACTGCTTCAGATCCTCCGAGCGATCGAACAGCCGTTCGGCGACGAGATGCACCACCTGTTCCGGACTGCTCTGGATCCGGCCCTCGACCATGATCAGCCGCGCGCCCATCACCTCCTTGCGGAACTGCTCCATGATCGCCGGCCACACCACCACATTGGCGATGCCGGTCTCGTCTTCCAGCGTCATGAAGACAACACCATTTGAACTGCCAGGTCGCTGCCGTACCAGCACCACGCCCGCACAGCGCACGCGCCGCCGGTCATTGGCATGGACGATCTCGGCGCAGGATACGATCCGCTGCGCTGTCAGCATCGTGCGTAAAAATTCCATCGGATGGCCCTTCAGCGACAGCCGAATGGTCTGATAGTCCGCCACCACCTGTTCCGAACGCGGCATCACAGGCAATGGCGCGGCCTGCTCGTCGGGCTGCTCGCGCGCGCTGGCGATCTCGAACAGCGGCAGCGCCACGTCATCGGGCAGCCGCCTGACGGCCCACAACGCCGCGCGGCGATCCAGCCCGATGGAACGGAACGCATCGGCATCCGCCAGCAGGATCAGCGCCCGCTTCGGCAGCGCGGTGTCGCGGGCGAAATCCTCCAGCGAGGTGAAGCCGCGGCGCGCGCGCGCATCGACGATGCGCTTGGCCCAGTCCTCTTCCGGAGGTTTGCCGGCCTCCTCCCGCACCCGCGCCTCGTCGGGATCGGCCCATTTGAAACCGTCGACCTGGCGGAAGCCGAGGCGAACGTCGCGATATCTCCGGCCATGATCTTCCAGCGTGTTCTGCCCGTGGCTGAAGGAGACATCGATAGCCCCGATCTTGACACCGTTCTCGCGGGCATCGCGCACGATCTGCGACGGCGCGTAAAATCCCATCGGCTGCGAATTCAGCAGGCCGCAGCAGAACACGTCCGGATGGTAATGCTTCAGCCATGACGAGACATAGACCAGCTGGGCGAAGCTGGCGGCATGGCTTTCTGGAAAACCGTAGCTGCCAAAGCCCTTGATCTGTTCAAAACAGTTCTTGGCGAACGCCTCATCGTAACCGCGCTCGATCATGTTGCCGACCATCTTGACTTCGAAAGTGCCGATGGTGCCCATGTTGCGGAATGTCGCCATCGCCCGCCGCAGTCCGTTGGCTTCCTCCGGCGTGAACTTTGCGGCTTCGATGGCAATCCGCATCGCCTGTTCCTGGAACAGCGGCACGCCAAGGGTCTTGCAGAGAACGTCACGCAGTTCGTTCTTGTTTCCGCCCTTGGGGAAAGGATATTCGATGTCCTCCTCCCTCATGGAGCGGCGCTTGAGATAGGGATGCACCATGTCGCCCTGGATCGGGCCGGGCCGCACGATGGCGACCTCGATGACCAGATCGTAGAACGTCTTCGGCTTCAGCCGGGGCAGCATGTTCATCTGCGCGCGGCTTTCGACCTGGAAGACGCCGAGGGATTCACCGCGCTGAAGCATTTCGAAAACCGGCCTGGCATCCTCGGCTTCGGCCTTGATGTCCCTGAGTTCGAAACGCTGGTTCTTGTGCAACTGGATCAGGTCGAAGCATTTGCGGATGCAGGTCAGCATGCCCAGCGCCAGCACGTCGACCTTCATCATCTTCATGGTCGCGACGTCGTCCTTGTCCCATTCGATGAAGGTGCGGTCCTCCATTGCGGCATTGCCGATCGGTACATAGGTGTCGAGCCGATCCTGCGTCAGCACGTAGCCGCCGACATGCTGCGACAGGTGGCGGGGAAACTCGATCAGGTCCGTGGCCAGCGCAATGGCGCGTCCGATCATCGGATTGTGCGGATCCAGCCCGGCCTGTTTCACCTGCATCTCGTTGAGGCCCGTTCCCCAGCTTCCCCACACGGTATCGGCCAGTGCCGCGGTGACATCCTCGGTCAGGCCCAATGCCTTTCCGACATCGCGGATCGCCGAACGCGGCCGGTAGTGAATGACGGTGGCGATGATCGCCGCACGATGACGGCCATAGCGGCGATAGACGTACTGCATCACCTCCTCGCGCCGGATGTGCTCGAAATCGACGTCGATATCCGGCGGCTCCAGCCGCTCCTTGGAGATGAAGCGCTCGAACAGCAGATTCACCTCGGCCGGATTGACCGCGGTGATGTCCAGCATGTAGCAGACCGCCGAATTCGCCGCAGACCCCCGCCCCTGGCACAGGATGTTCTGGCTGCGCGCGTATTGCACGATGTCGTGCACCGTCAGGAAGTAGTGGGCGTAGTCGAGCTCGGCAATGAGGCGGAGCTCCTTGTGCAAGGTGGCTTCGAGCTTCTCGTCATATACATTTGGAAAACGTCTCTTCAGGCCAGCCCAGGTCAGATCCTCCAGATGCTGCTGCGCGGTTTTTCCTGCTGGCACAGGCTCGTCGGGATACTGGTATTGCAACTGCTCGAGCGAAAACGAAATGCGCTCAGCAAAGCGCACCGTCTCGTGGATCGCGTCGGGATAATCGCGAAACAAGCGAGCCATCTCCGCAGCCGGTTTCAGATGCCGTTCCGCATTCATCTCCAATAACCGGCCGGCGGTTTCGATGGTGGTCTTCTCGCGGATACAGCTCACCACATCCTGCAGCATGCGGCGGTCGGAGGCGTGATAGAGCACATCGTTGGTCGCAATGACCGGCACGCCTGCGGTCGATGCGATGCGATGCAGCTTGGCCAGCCGGCGCTTGTCGTCACCGCGATGAAACAGGCTGGCGCCGAGCCAGACGCCATCCGCGGGCAGCCGTGACAAGGCGTCGAGCGTCTGCTGCGTCCCCTCGGCATCGAGGCGATAGGCCGGCATCAGCACCAGCAGCAGCCCTTCGCTGAATTCGGCGAGATCGCCGAGCTGCAGATCGCATTCGCCCTTGCCGGCGCGCAGCTTGCCCTGGCTGAGCAACCGGCACAGCCGACCGTAGGCGGCGCGGTCGCGCGGATAGGCGAGCAGATCCGGCGTGCCGTCAGTAAACACCAGGCGCGATCCGATCAGCAGCTTCGGCTTGCAGGCCAGGTCCTTGTTGTCCAGTTCGGCGAAAGCCCGCACCACGCCGGCCAGGGTGTTGCGGTCGGCGATGCCGATGGCATGCAGCCGATATTCGCTGGCCTGGTGCACGTAATCCTGAGGATGCGATGCGCCGCGCAAAAACGAGAAATTGCTGGTGACGCCGATCTCGGCATAGCCGGACGCCTTCATATCGCCAGGCGTTTTGGCGCCGCCGGGGACCTTCATGCGAACAATCCGTGCATGAACCATTTCGGTTCGGCCACTTCGCCATACAGGCCGTCGCGGAACAACCAGAAGCGCTGGCCGGCTTCATCCTCGATCCGGAAGTAATCGCGCGTCGGCATCGCGTCCTGCGCGCGCCACCATTCCATACTGACCCGCTCGGGCCCTTCCACATGGACGATCCGGTGAAAGGCGCGCCGCCAGGTGAAATGTTTCGGCGGCTTGTCGGGCGCTTCGACGAGGCCGACATCGATCGGCTCCGGACGTTCGAACAGCCGCAGCGGCCGCAATGGCGGCTCGTCCG
>DATCUS010000311.1:0-6577 GCA_036561845.1 Tardiphaga sp.
TGGCCGATTGGCGGGTCCGTGCCGCGACTGCGCCGCGCAACGAGCAGCAGCGGCTTCCGGCCCCGCTGCCGCAGGGGGCAGCATACGGGCTCCCGGCGCGAGACAAGCACGACGCGACGTTGTAGAACCCGCACCGTCGCGCCACATTGCAGGCTGCGGCGCAGCCCGATCCCGAATTTGAGCAGACGTTCCCGAGCATGTCCCTGATCGTCAAAATCTGCGGCCTGTCGACGCACGAGACTCTCGACGCGGCGCTGACGGCCGGCGCGGATATGGTCGGATTCGTGTTCTTTCCGCCGTCGCCGCGGCATATCGGCCTCGACATGGCGCGAGTCCTCGGCAAACAGGCCAAGGGCCGCGCCGTCAAGGTCGCGCTGTCTGTCGATGCCGACGATGCGCTGCTCGCCAACAGCATCGACGCCCTGCAGCCGCAGTTATTGCAACTGCACGGCAAGGAGACCGTGGCGCGAATCCGCGACATCAAGCAGAAGTTCGGCCTGCCGGTGATGAAGGCGATCGCGGTGGAAACCTCTGCCGATCTGGCGTCGCTGCCGGGCTATGCCGCGGTGTGCGACCGCATCCTGTTCGATGCCAAGCCACCAAGGGATGCCACGCGTCCGGGCGGTCTCGGCGCGGCGTTTGACTGGCATCTGCTCGCAGGCCTCGAACTGCCGGTGCCGTTCATGGTATCTGGCGGCCTCGACGCCGGCAATGTCGCCGAAGCCGTGCGGGTGACGGGCGCCGGCGGCGTCGATATTTCTTCCGGCGTGGAGAGCGCGCCCGGTATCAAGGATCCCGACATGATCCGCGCCTTCATCCGCGCCGCGCGCGCCAGCGAAGAGTTGACGATCCCATGAATCCAGCATTGCCCAATTCGTTTCGCTCCGGCCCCGATGATCGCGGGCACTTCGGCATTTTCGGCGGCCGCTTCGTCGCCGAAACCCTGATGCCGCTGATCCTCGACCTGCAGCAGGCCTATGAGGACGCCAAGGCCGACCCGTCGTTCCAGGCGGAGATGAACGGCTACCTCAAGGACTATGTCGGCCGGCCGTCGCCGCTGTATTTTGCCGAGCGCCTGACCAATCATCTCGGTGGCGCAAAGATCTATTTCAAGCGTGAGGAGCTCAACCACACCGGCTCGCACAAGGTCAACAACGTGCTCGGCCAGATCATGGTGGCGCGCCGCATGGGCAAGAAGCGCATCATCGCCGAGACCGGCGCCGGCCAGCATGGCGTGGCCACCGCGACCCTGTGCGCGCGGTTCGGGCTCGAATGCATCGTGTTCATGGGGGCGGTCGACGTCGAGCGGCAGCAGCCCAACGTGATCCGCATGGAAATGCTCGGCGCCAAAGTGGTGCCGGTGCAGGCCGGGGCGCGCACGCTGAAGGACGCCATGAACGAGGCGCTGCGCGACTGGGTCACCAACGTCCACGACACCTTCTATTGCATCGGCACCGTCGCCGGCCCGCATCCCTATCCGATGATGGTGCGCGATTTCCAGTCGATCATCGGCACCGAGACCAAGGCGCAGATGCAGGAGGTCGAAGGCCGGCTGCCGGATTCGCTGATCGCCTGCATCGGCGGCGGCTCCAATGCGATGGGCCTGTTCCATCCCTTCCTCGACGATCCCACCGTGCAGATCTTTGGCGTGGAAGCGGCTGGCCACGGCCTGACCCAGTTGCACGCCGCCTCGATCGCCGGTGGCCGACCCGGCGTGCTGCATGGCAACCGCACCTATCTGCTGATGGATGAAGACGGTCAGATCCAGGAAGGCCATTCGATCTCCGCAGGCCTCGATTATCCCGGCATCGGCCCGGAACATTCCTGGCTGCACGAGACCGGCCGCGTCACCTATCTCAGCGCCACCGACGACGAAGCGCTGGCCGCCTTCCAGCTGCTGTCGAAACTCGAAGGCATCATCCCGGCGCTGGAGCCGGCGCATGCCATCGCCAAGGTGATGGAACTGGCGCCCAAGCTGCCGAAGGATCACCTGATGGTGGTGAATCTCTCCGGCCGCGGCGACAAGGACATTCCGCAGGTGGCGGAAATTTTGAAGGGCGCGAAGAAGTCATGACCACCCGCATTGATACCCGCTTCGCCCAGTTGAAGACCGAAGGCCGCGCGGCGTTCGTGACCTTCGTGATGGCTGGCGATCCGGATCTCGCCACCTCGCTGGAGATCGTCAGGGCATTGCCGAAAGCTGGTGCGGATATCATCGAGATCGGCATGCCGTTCACCGATCCGATGGCCGACGGCCCGGCGATCCAGGCCGCCGGCCTGCGCGCGCTGAAGGCCGGCACGACGCTGAAGAAGACGCTGGCGCTGGTGGCGACGTTCCGCAAGGACGACAACACCACGCCCATCGTGCTGATGGGCTACTACAATCCGATCTATATCTATGGCGTCGACAAGTTCCTCGTCGATGCGAAAGCCGCCGGCGTCGATGGCCTGATCATCGTCGACCTGCCGCCCGAAGAAGATACCGAACTGTGCCTGCCGGCGCTGAAGGCCGGCCTGAACTTCATCCGGCTGGCGACGCCGACCACCGACGACAAGCGGCTGCCGGCTGTGCTCGAAAACACTTCGGGCTTCGTCTATTACGTGTCGATCACTGGCATCACCGGGTCAGGGAGCGCGAAATCGGCGGATGTCGGCGCCGCGGTCGCCCGCATCAAGCGGCACACCGATCTGCCCGTCTGCGTCGGTTTTGGCATCCGCACGCCGGACGCGGCGCGCGACATCGCCGCTCATGCCGATGGCGCGGTGGTCGGCTCGGCGCTGATCGACGCGCTGCGTGCCACGCTGGATTCCGGGGATCGCGCCACCACGACCACGGTGAGCGCGGTGGCGGATCTGGTGTCCGCGCTGGCCCGCGGCGTCCACACGGCGAAGCAGGCTGCGGAATAAGCCACAATTGCGGCCGATAGAACGGCTCAAACAGCGGGTTGTCCGGTCCCGATCGGGCGGCCATATAACGAGAGCGACGCTCAAGCGACGCGGAGATTGAGATGAACTGGCTTACCAACGTCGTCCGGCCGAAAATTCGCAGCATCCTGCGCCGCGAGACCCCGGAAAATCTGTGGATCAAGTGCCCCGATACCGGGCAGCTGGTGTTCTACAAGGACGTCGAGCAGAACCAGTTCGTCATTCCGGGTTCGAACTATCACATGCGCATGGGCGCGGTAGCGCGGCTGAAGTCGATCTTCGACAACGAGACCTGGTTCGACATCGCGCTGCCCGAGGTCACCGCCGACCCGCTGAAATTCCGCGACGAGCGCAAATACGTCGATCGCATCAAGGATGCCCGCACCAAGACCAGCCTGCATGATGCCGTCAAGGTGGGTTACGGCAAACTGGAAGGCGCTGGCGTTGTGGTTGCCGTGCAGGACTTCGACTTCATGGGCGGCTCGCTCGGTATGGCCGCCGGCGAAGCGCTGGTCCGCGGCTTCGAACTCGCGGTGGAAAAGAAGTCGCCTTACATCGTGTTCGCAGCCTCCGGGGGCGCCCGTATGCAGGAGGGCATCCTGTCGCTGATGCAGTTGCCGCGCACCACCGTGGGTGTGCAGATGCTGCGCGAAGCAAAGCTGCCCTACATCGTCGTGCTGACCAATCCGACCACCGGCGGCGTCACCGCCTCCTACGCGATGCTGGGCGACGTACAGATCGCCGAACCCGGCGCGTTGATCGGCTTTGCCGGTGCCCGCGTGATCGAGCAGACGATTCGTGAAAAGCTGCCGGAAGGCTTTCAGCGCGCCGAATATCTCAAGGAACACGGCATGATCGACATGGTCGTGCATCGCCACGATCTGAGACCGACGCTGGCGCGGCTGTGCCGGTTGCTCACCAAATCGCCGGCGGTGGAAACGGTGCTGGCGCCACGTCCGGTGTTGGAACCCATCACCATTCCGGCCGAGATCGTTGCCAGCCCGGACACCGTGCCGGCTGCGCCCCACGCGTGAGCGCCTCCGCCGCCGGGCAGCCCACGGCGCTCGGCGACCTGCTCGCCCGGCTGTCGGCGTTGCATCCCCGCAGTATCGATCTCGACCTGGATCGAATGCAGCGATTGCTGGGACAGCTCGATCACCCCGAACAGCGGCTGCCTGATGTCATCCATGTCGCCGGCACCAACGGCAAGGGCTCGACCATCGCTTTTCTGCGCGCGATCCTCGAGGCCGCCGGGCTGCGCGTCCACGTCTTCACCTCGCCGCATCTGGTGCGGATCAATGAGAGCATTCGCCTGGCCGGAGCGCTGGTCAGCGATGACGAATTGCTGGCGACGCTGCAGCATTGCGAACGCATCAACGCCGGTGCGCCGATCACCCTGTTCGAAATCGAGACCGCGGCGGCACTGTTGCTGTTCGCGCAGCATCCGGCAGATGTGGTGCTGCTGGAGGTCGGGCTTGGCGGCCGGCTTGACGCCACCAACGTGGTCGAGACGCCCGCGGCCTGTGTCATTGCTCCGATTGGAATCGATCACACCGAGTTTCTCGGCGACACGCTGATGAAGGTCGCCGCCGAAAAGGCCGGCATCATCAAGCGCGGGGTGCCGGTGATTACGGCCGAGCAACTGCCCGAAGCCACCGCGATCATCGAACGCCAGGCGCGCCGCATGCACGCGCCGCTGCATTCGGCCGGCCAGGAGTGGCATGTCAGCATCGAGCGCGGCCGGCTGGTCTACCAGGACGATCGCGGCCTGATGGACCTGTCCGCACCAAAACTGTTCGGGCGGCATCAATTCTATAACGCCGGCCTGGCGATCGCGACGTTGCGAGCCATCGATGCTTTCAGGATCGATGCCGCCGCCTATGAGGCCGGCATCGCCCGCGCCGAATGGCCGGCGCGGATGCAGCGGCTGACCTCCGGCAAATTGCTGGAACTGGCGCCGGCGAATGCCGAGCTGTGGCTCGACGGCGGTCACAATGTCGATGGCGGCCGCATCGTCGCCGCGGCGCTGGGCGACCTCGAGGAGCGCGTGTCGCGGCCGCTGGTGGTCATCGTCGGCATGATGGCCAACAAGGACGCAGGTGGCTTCCTCGCCAACTTCGCCGGTCTGACCCGACATATCATCGCGGTAAAAATCCCGGATCGCGACGGCGCCATGGGTGTCGATGCGCTGGTCGATGCGGCCCGGCATCTCGGCATGCGGATCGAGACCGCCGCGAGCGTCGCCGCGGCGCTGCATGCACTGACGCAGCTTGCCTATGAGGTCCCGCCGCGTATTCTCATCACCGGCTCGCTCTATCTTGCCGGCCACGTGCTGGCCGAAAACGGCACGCCGCCGACATAACTCCTTCGGGCCAGCGCGCTGGCGACGGGCTGGATCCGGTAGGATTCTAAGAGACGCTGACCCTCATGGTGAGGAGCGCGCCTCTGGCGCGCGTCTCGAACCATGAGGATGTTGCGCTCCGAGTTTGCGGCCATCCTTCGAGACGCGGCCAAGAGGCCGCTCCTCAGGATGAGGTCTGCGCAAACAAAACGGCCGGCGACATGGTCACCGGCCGTCAAAACAATCAGCGGGAAGCGATCAGACCGCAGCGGTGATCCACTGCTGCAGCTTCTGCTTCGGGGCGGCGCCGACCTGGCGCGAGGCCATCTCGCCGCCCTTGAAGATCATCAGGGTCGGGATCGACATCACGCCGTACTTGGACGCGGTCTTCGGATTCTCGTCCACATTGAGCTTCAGGATCGTGACCTTGTCGCCCAGTGTCGCGGAAATCTCGTCGAGCGCCGGGGCGATCATGCGGCACGGACCGCACCATTCGGCCCAGAAATCGACAACCACCGGGCCGGTCGCCTTGAGCACTTCCGCATCGAAATCGGCGTCTGAAACCTTGCCTACGGCCATGGTGTCCTCGTTGTGTTCCGTGGAGAGCGCGTCGCATGAATCAATCGCGCTGGGATGATGCATCCAACCTATGAACGCACCCTTGCCGGGTCAAGGTTTGCTCACGGCGAGATGACGGTGACCAGTGCTGCGTCCAGCGCGGGGGAAGAAATCTCCATCATTTCAAGGCTTTCTGTCCAGAGCAGCGCGGCGCGCACGGGCCTGTCGGGATACAGCTTGGCCAGCACCGCGCGATATTGGGCCAATTGGCTGACATAGCTGTCGGGCGCCTCGGTCGCCTGGCGTGGCGGCGCATGGTTGGTCTTGTAATCGACGATCCAGACCGCGCTCGGAGTCACGGCCATCCGGTCAATCCGGCCGGAGACGATGCGTTTGCGCGGGCCGAGACGGCCGGCGATCGCCACCTCGGCGCGGCTGCCCGGCGCAAACAGATGCGCAAAGCGGGCGTCGCCGACCAATGCCAGCAATTGCGCGGCCAGCATTGCGCGCTCGGCTTCGCTCCAGTCTGCGGCGTTGCGGACCAGGAAGCGCAAAGCGGCATCGTTGCGGCGCTCGATGGCCACATCGGGCAGAGATTGCAGCAGCCGGTGCACCAGCGTGCCGCGCTGCAACGCCATTTTGCGTTCCCGATCGGACTCGCCGTTATTGAGACGGCGCTCGCCGGCGTCGGCCTCCGATGGCCGCAGCACGTTGTCCCGGCGCGGCGCGGCGGTGACTTGCGCGCGCAGCCAC
>DATCUS010000312.1:0-2551 GCA_036561845.1 Tardiphaga sp.
GTGGTTCCTCGCCCGCAACAAACGCGGTCTTTCAAACGGCCCCGCTGGCGCGGGGCCTGGGGGCCGCTTCCGCGACCGCCGCGGCGAGACGCTCTTCATCGACGCGCGCAAGCTCGGCACCATGGCCGACCGCACCCACCGTGAGTTGACGGATGCCGATATCGCCAGGATCGCCGGCACCTACCACGCCTGGCGCGGTGACAAGGACGCGGGCGAGTACGCCGACGTGCCCGGCTTCTGCAAGGGCGCCACGCTGGAGGACATCCGCAAGCACGGCCACGTGCTCACGCCCGGCCGCTACGTCGGCGCCGAAGCCGCCGAGGATGATGGCGAGCCGTTCGAGGAGAAGATGAAGCGGCTCACCGCGACGCTGCGTGAGCAACAGGCCGAGGCCGCGAAGCTCGATGCCGCGATCGCTGCCAATCTGAAGGAGCTTGGGTATGGCGGGTGAGTGGATTGAGTGTGCGCTCGCCGACGCCTGTAGCTCGATTGACTACAGGCTGACGGCGTCTGCGTCAGATCGCGAGGTCGGGCCTCGGTTTCTTCGGATCACCGACATCGTGACCGGGCACATCGACTGGAATGCCGTTCCGCATGTCGCCGCCAACGAAGCGATCGCTGCGAAATACCGGCTTCACGACGGCGACATCGTGCTTGCAAGGACCGGCGCGTCAACGGGTGCCAGCGCTTATGTGCAGAATCCGCCGCCGGCCATGTTCGCGTCGTACTTGGTTCGCCTGCAAGCGAAGCCCGAGTTCGACGCGCGCTTTCTCGCGTACTACCTCAGGTCCGAGGATTTCTGGACGTTCATCCGCGGCGTTCTTGGCGACAAGTCGGCCCAGCCGAACGCCAGCGCCTCAACGATGACCAAGGCGCCACTTCGTGCCCCGAAGGACAAGGCCGAACAACGCGCCATCGCCCACATCCTCGGCACGCTGGACGACAAGATTGAACTGAACCGGCGGATGAACGAGACGCTGGAGGCGATGGCGCGGGCGCTCTTCAAGTCGTGGTTCGTGGACTTCGACCCCGTCCGCGCCAAGGCCGAAGGCCGCGACCCCGGCCTCCCCCAGCCCCTCGCCGACCTCTTTCCGGATTCCTTCGAGGACTCGGCGCTGGAGGAGATTCCGAGTGGGTGGCGGGTTGGCTGCGTCGATGACGAATTCGGCCTGACGATGGGGCAATCTCCGCCCGGCGACACGTACAACGAGGCCGGGCATGGATTGCCGTTCTACCAGGGACGAACAGACTTCGGCTTCCGTTTCCCGACCCGTCGTGTGTACTGCACGGCTCCGACTAGGCTCGCGAAGCGGGGCGACACTCTCATCAGCGTGCGTGCCCCGGTTGGCGACATCAACATGGCCGCGGAGGATTGCGCGATCGGGCGGGGCGTGGCGGCCGCTCGCCACAAGACGGGAAGTCGTTCCTACTCCTACCAGTTCATGCGCTCGCAGGAGGAGGTCTTTGATCGCTTCGAGGCAGAGGGAACTGTCTTCGGCTCGATTGGCAAGAAGGACTTCCACGCCATTTCATGCGTGGTGCCGCCGCATGACCTCGTGGTGGAGTTCGAACGGCGGCTTGCACCAGTCGATGGTCGAATCGAAGTCACCGAGCATGAAACCCAAGCACTTGCTGCCTTGCGTGACGCACTGCTGCCCAAGCTCATCTCCGGAGAGCTGCGGGTGAACGATGCCGAGCGATTGATCGAGGTGACCGCATGAAAACGAAGCGAACAAAGGCCCCGCCGGGCCTGGCACGTATCGAGTACCTGAAGGTCCAGAATTTCCGCGCGTTGCGAGAGGTCGAGTTCAAGGACTTGACGCCGCTGACGGTGCTTCTGGGGCCCAACGGCAGCGGCAAGTCGACCGTGTTCGACGTTTTCGCCTTTCTCGCCGAATGCTTCGAGCTGGGTCTGCGCCGCGCCTGGGACAAGCGCGGCCGGGCGAAGGAATTGAAGACGCGCGGCGGTGACGGTCCGGTGACCATCGAGATCAAGTATCGCGAGCCCGGCTTTCCGTTGATCACCTATCACCTTGCCGTGGATGAACGCGCCGGCGCTCCGGTGGTGGTGGAGGAGTGGTTACGCTGGAAGCGTGGCAGCCACGGGCAGCCGTTCCGATTTCTCGACTATCGCGAGGGTAAGGGCAAGACGGTCAGCGGCGAACAGCCCGACCAGCAGGACACGCGCATCGACGTGCCACTGAAGTCGGCCGACCTGCTGGCCGTCAATGCCCTCGGTCAATTTGCCGAGCATCCGCGCGTAGCTGCATTGCGCGACTTCATTTCTGGCTGGTACGTGTCGTATCTGTCGGCCGACAGCGCCCGCGGTCAGCCGGAGGCCGGCCCGCAGGACCGCATGACCAGGACTGGCGATAACCTGGCGAACGTCATCCAGTACCTCGCCGAGCAGCACGGCGACCGATTGGAGAAAATCTTCGATGTGCTGCGCCGCCGCGTGCCGCGCATTGAGCGCGTGCTGGCCGAGACGATGCCCGACGGCCGGCTGCTGCTCCAGATCAAGGACGCGCCGTTCAGCTACCCGGTGCTGGCG
>DATCUS010000313.1:0-9314 GCA_036561845.1 Tardiphaga sp.
GGCGGGCGAAGGCGCCGCGCCCCGCCGCCGTCGCGGTCACCGTGGTCTGCGGCTTCTTGCCGACGAAGGCCTTCTCGACGCCGACATAGCCGGCCTTCGACAGCGTCTCGATATGCGCGCCCAGATTGCCGTCGGTGGCGCCGGTCAGCTTCTTCAGCCGGGCGAACTCCATCCCCTGAGCGTCCGGCAGCGCGTTCAGCGCCGCCATGATCTTCAGCCGCAGCGGCTGGTGAATGATCTCGTCAAGCTCGGCCATGTCAGTTCCGCCGCATCCAGAAACCGCCAAGCAGCAGCCCGCCGCCATTGACCACGGCCATCCACAGTTCGAACCAGGGGCCGGCGAAGAAATATCCCACCAGCGTCAGCGCGGTGATGCCGAGGCCAATGGCGACGAAGGCCGCGCCGAGCCACAGGCCGGCGATGCTGTAGACCAGCATGAAATAGATCGGCCAGAACGCGCCCAGCTGGCGCGGCGTGAAATGCACGATGCCGATGCTCCACAACAGACCGAAGCCGAAGAACAGCACGAGGGCCGCCAACATCCGGCCATCGAAGCGATGTGTGCCGTCGCCGGCGCGACCGCGCGCGCTGATGGCGTAGGAGCCGGCGACGCCGATGAGATCGATCAGCACCCAGCCATAACCGGCATAACGCGGCCATGCCCACGACACCACGTAACCCAGCGCTATGAGCGGTCCCCACAGCATCAGCATCAGGCTGGCGAGTTGATAGCTGCGGGACCGTTTGACGCGCTGGACGATGTCGTCGATATCATGCAGCGCGGCGGCGGCTTCGTGACGGTCGATGCTCATCGCGTGCTCACCTCGGATTTGACGACCTCGTCGGCGATCACCGACACCGCGCGGGGATCCGCGACAATGCCCATGTGGTCGATGCCGTCAAGCAACCGAACCTTGACGGACGGCGATACGCTGCGCAGCGCCGCTTCGTACTTGCCGGACTCCATCAACTCGTCATCGGTGCCCGACAATACGGTGATGGGTTTGCTGGCCGCAGCCAGATCGGTGCGGAAGTCAGCATGGGTGCCGAAGTTGCTGCGCAGCCTTTCGCTGTAGGTCGCCACCAGCCTGTTCGTGGAGCCCGGCGGCACCGCGAAAGCCACCACCGGCAGGTGGTCGCAGCAGGTGATGCCGAGCTTGCTCAGCGCCAGCAGTCCGATGATGCGCGGGACATCCGCGCGGGCCCAGCCGCCGTCCGGTTTGTTGGTCGGCGCGTCGTAGCCGAGATAGGGCGCCAGCAGGATGGTGCGGTCGAACAGATTCTGGATCGGGGAGCCCGCGATCCGCAGCGCGAAGCCGCCGCCGGACGAATGGCCAATCAGCGTCAGCGGCGCCGTCGGGTTGTCCCGCCTGATCACGGCGACAAGCCGGGCCAGGTCATCCTCAAGCTGGCCGACATAACCGATGTCACCCCGCGTGCCGGACGAACCGTGGCCGCGAATGTCGACCGCATAGGTCTGCACGCCGCGCTGCATAAGCGTCGACGACAACGCATGGATGGTGCCGCCGCTGGATCCCGACGAGCCGTGCACCAGGATGGCGATGCGATCGATCGTCGCCTGCGCCGGACGATAATGCCGGTAGGCCAGCGCGGTGCCGTCAGCGCCCTCGAAGCGTTCCAGCGCCGGCAGGCCGGAATAATCCACCAGCTTGCGGGCGCCGGAAATCGACTTCAGCTCAGGCGGCTGCTGCAGCGGAGTGGCGATCAAGCCCGCCAAAACCAGTGTGGCGAGGCCCGTGACGACCAGCGCCGACCGGAAGATGCGGAAAACAAAAGAAAAAATCGTCCTGACCATGGCACATCTCCCAGAAGGATTGAGTTGACAGACAACTCTGTAATACAGAGTTATCTGTCATGCAAGATCCGATTGGCGTTCCCGCCGCAAACTCCCTACCTTGCGGGTACAGTCGAGAGCCGAGAATCGATGCCAAAGCCGCCCGTCGCCGCAAGTCTTTCAAATTCCACCGAATTCACCGTCACCGAGCTGTCCTCGGCGCTGAAGCGGACGGTGGAGGACGCCTATGGCAACGTCCGGGTGCGCGGCGAAATCTCCGGCTTTCGCGGCCCGCATTCCTCCGGCCACTGCTATTTCGCCCTCAAGGACGAGGGCGCCAAGATCGAGGCGGTGATCTGGAAGGGCGTCCACGGCCGCATGCGGTTCAAGCCGCAGGAGGGCCTCGAGGTCATCGCCACCGGCAAGCTGACGACCTATCCCGGCTCGTCAAAATACCAGATCGTCATCGAGGCCATCGAGCCCGCCGGCGTCGGCGCGCTGATGGCGCTGATGGAAGAGCGCAAGCGCAAGCTGGGCGCGGAGGGCCTGTTCGACGAGTCGCGCAAGCAGCTTTTGCCATGGCTGCCCGAGGTGATCGGTGTGGTGACGTCGTCGACCGGCGCCGTCATCCGCGATATTCTGCACCGGCTCGCCGACCGCTTCCCGCGCCGCGTACTGGTATGGCCCGTCAAGGTGCAGGGCGAAGGCTCGGCCGAACAGGTCGCCGCCGCCATCCATGGCTTCAACGCGCTGCCCGAAGGCGGCAATATCCCGCGGCCGGATCTCTTGATCGTGGCGCGCGGCGGCGGCTCGCTGGAGGACCTGTGGTCGTTCAACGAGGAGATCGTGGTCCGCGCCGCCGCCGACAGCATGATCCCGCTGATATCAGCGGTCGGCCACGAGACCGACATCACGCTGATCGACTTCGCCGCGGACAAGCGCGCGCCGACGCCCACCGCCGCCGCCGAAATGGCGGTGCCGGTGCGCGCCGAGCTGTTCGTCGAGGTGCAGGCCTATGCGCGCCGCATGATGTTGTGCTGGCAGCGCGCCCAGGAGTCCCGCCGCAACGAGCTGCGCGCCGCGGCGCGCGCGCTGCCGACGCTGAGCGGCTTGCTGGCGATCCCGCGTCAGCGGCTCGATGGCGCGACATCGGCGCTGCCCCGCGCGCTGAAGGCCAACACCAGTTCGCATCACCGCCGCTTCGCGCAGGCCTCGGCCGGGCTGACGCTGCGCGTGCTGCGCGCGCAGATCGCCCAGGCGACGCATCGCTTCACGGTCTCCGGCGAACGGTTGGCGCTGTCGGCCCGCGCGTCCGTACGCCAACGCCGCGAGCGTTTTGCCGGCCTGTCGATCCGGCTGCAGGCGTCGAAGTCCGCCAATGCGCAGGCGCAGCGCAATGCCATCATCAGGGATCGCGAACGCGCCCTGCGCCTGTCCGAGCGCGCGCGTCGTGCGCTGACCACCCTGATCCAGCGCCAGCAGGCTCGCGTGCTGGCCTCCGGCCAATTGCTCGGCGCGCTGTCCTATCGCGGCGTGCTCGCGCGCGGCTTTGCTTTGGTGCGGGATGAACACGGCGCGGCCGTGCATGCCGCAGCCACTATCGGCCCCGGCACACGGCTCAATATCGAATTTTCTGACGGACGAGTCGGCGCGACGGCCGATGGCGACCGCACGGCGGTGTCGAAGCCGGCGGCGAAGCGCACGGCGCCGAAGATCGATCAGGGATCGCTGTTTTAGTCGGATGGGTTGAGCCCTTCGAAACCCATCAACCACATACTCCACCGTCATCCTGAGGCGCACGCGCTCTTGCGCGTGCCTCGAAGGATGGCCGCAGGCGCCGGTGCTCGTGGCCGCATCCTTCGAGGCTCGCCGAAGACGGCGAGCACCTCAGGATGACGGCTAAGAGTGTTTGGCTCGATGGGTTTCGCGAAAACGTTCAACCCATCCTGCTTCTCAATCCCTCGCGATGATCTCGCGCTCGCCGCGGTACATGCCGGCATCGCCGAGCAGCCCGCCGGCGCGACGCCGCACCAGGAATTTCGGGCGGCGCGCGCGGATCGCATTGTGGCGGCGGCGACGCTGCGCGGGTTCGCGCACCTTCTCTTCCGGCAATTGCGGAAGCGCAAAGATCGCGCTCCACATCTGCCAGGCGGTGTCGATCTCGACGCGGTCGGAACTGACGCACAACGGAATCGACAGCGCCGGATCGCGGTGCGCGAGCACCAGCATCTTGGCATCGTCGAGGCCGCGCACGGCGACGCCGAGGAAGTCGCTGACGCGGACGTTGACCGCCATGCGCATGCCGCGCACGGCACGGCGCAGGATGACGCGTTCGCGATGAAGTTCGATATGCCTGACGCTACCGTCGGCGCGCTGGTCGTGCGCTTCGAAGCTGACAGGTAGTGAGTGAGGGTCGAGCCGTATCGCCCGGCTCGACCCTGCGGGATCGCTCCCGCCTGTTGCTGTTTGACGTCCCAATTTCTATCTCCCCGCCGGAATTATTGTCCCGGTCGATGGGAGGAGCTTGCCAGAGCGGCTTCCGGAATCGCTTAAAAAGGCTGGTTAATCATCTGCCACCGGCCCGCATGCTTGACAGAAGCTTGGCGGAGATGATTGACGAGACCTTGCGATGCGCCCGACAATTCTTCGGTTTATCCGCCCGGCATGCTTGAAGTCCGCGTAAAATAGGCACATCTGATGGGTTCATCCCCGCCGTCCGGCCTTCCTTCAAGTGTTGGGAATTTGTTCGTGATCTCTTCACCACATGCGTCTGCACTGAAATCCGACTCATCCGACCTGTTCGACCAGTCCGCGCTGTCGTCGCTGGCGCAGCGGCTGGTCGAGGCCGCCAAGCGCGCCGGCGCCGATGCGGCAGATGCGGTCGCGGTGCGCGGCGTGTCGCACGGCGTCGAGATCCGCGACGGCAAGGTCGAGGCGTCAGAACGCTCCGAAGGCGACGACGTCGGATTGCGCGTGCTGGTCGGCCGCCGCCAGGCGGTGATCTCCACCAACGATGTCTCCGGCGACAACGTCGCGCAGCTCGCCGAGCGCGCGGTGGCGATGGCCCGCGTTGCGCCCGACGACGCCTATGTCGGCCTCGCCGATCCCGCTTTGCTGGCGCGCGACTTTCCCGATCTCGACCTGCTCGATCCGGTCACGCCCTCGGTCGGCGAGCTGGAACGCCGCGCGGTCGCGGCGGAAGAAGCCGCCATGGCCGTGAAGGGCGTGACCAAGTCCGGCGGCGCCTCCGCCTCCACCGGCATCGGCGGCATGGTGCTGGTGACTTCCACCGGCTTCCACGGCGCCTATCTGCGCTCCAGCCAGGGCATCTCGATGACCGCCATCGTCGGCGACGGCACGAAGATGGAACGCGACTACGACTACACGTCGGCGATGCATGCGTCCGATCTCGAAGCGCCCGACAAGGTCGGCAGACTCGCCGGCGAGCGCGCAGTGGCGCGCGCCAATCCGCGCAAGGTCGCGACCTGCAAGGTGCCGGTGGTGTTCGATCCGCGCGTCTCCAACTCCCTGGTCGGCCATGTCGTCGGCGCCGTGAACGGCGCGTCCATCGCGCGCAAGACCAGCTTCCTCAAGGACAGCCTCGGCAAGCAGCTGTTCAAGAACGACATCCGCATCATCGACGATCCCTTGCGCGTGCGCGGCCTGCGCTCGCAATCCTTCGATGCCGAAGGCGTGGCCGTGAAGAAGACCGCGATCATCGACGGTGGCGTGCTGACCACCTGGCTGCTGGATTGTGCCACCGCGCGCGAATTGGGCATGACCACCACCGGCCACGCCCATCGCGGCGTGTCGTCGTCACCCTCCCCCGGCGCCTACAACCTGCATCTCGAACCGGGCACCGCGACGCCGGCCGAGCTGATCGCCGATATCACCGACGGCTTCTACGTCACCGACCTGATCGGCTCCGGCGTCAACGGTGTCACCGGCGATTACAGCCGCGGCGCCGCCGGGTTCTGGATCGAGAACGGCGAGATCACCTATGCGGTGAGCGAGATCACCATCGCCGGCCATCTCTTGGAAATGTTCAAGTCGCTCACTCCCGCCAACGACCTCACCTTCCGCTACGGCGTCAACGCGCCCACGGTGCGCATCGAGGGACTGACGATTGCCGGACGCTAGCGCCACGCTCGGGCGCGAGACCACACTGACCCGCGACGCCGCATTGCTCGCGGACACCGTCCGCCAGGCCGGCGCGCTCGCGCTGGCCATGTTCCGCACCGAATTGAAGATGTGGACCAAGGGCGAATCTTCGCCTGTGTCGGAAGCCGACATTGCGGTCAACGACCTGATCGAGAGCCGGCTCAGGGCGGCGACCCCGGATTACGGCTGGCTGTCGGAAGAGAGCGCCGACGACTGTTCGCGGCTCGGCAAGAAGCTGACCTGGATCATCGATCCCATCGACGGCACCCGCGGCTATCTCGCCGGCCGCGAGGACTGGTGCGTCAGCGTGGCGCTGGTGGAGGACGCCACGCCTCTCCTGGCCGCGGTGTTCGCGCCGGCCACCGACGAGTTCTTCTTTGCCGCGCGCGGCCAGGGTGCCCGTTGCAACGACCGGCCGATTCGCGCCAGCGCCGGCATCGGCACGCATTTTCCGCGCATCGCCGGGCCGAAGCCGCTGGTTCAGCGCCTCGCCGCGCCCGCAGAGGACATCACGCTGTATCCGCGAATCGGCTCGCTGGCGCTGCGGCTGTGCTGGGTGGCCAACGGCCGGCTGGATGCGGCCTTCGCCGGCGGCCAAAGCCGCGATTGGGACCTCGCGGCGGCCGATTTGATCGTGCACGAAGCGAATGGTAGGATGACCGGGCTTTCCGGCGATCCGATCCTCTACAATCGCCAGGAAGTGACCCACGGATTGCTGGTGGCGGCGGGGGCCGATCGTCACGCTCATATCGTCGAGCAATTCCGCAATCGCCCGCGGGTCTGAGCGGTCTCAGGACCATGTCGAATTCATCTGACCGCAGCCGGGACGCTGCAGGAAACACATTCATGTCGGACAATGCGCAGCCGCAACTGCTTCATCTGGTCGTCGGTGGCGAACTGACCGATCTCACCGGCACCACCTTCAAGGATCTCGACCAGGTCGAGATTGTTGGTCTCTACCCGAACTATGCCTCTGCCTTCGCTGTCTGGAAGTCGAAGGCGCAGATGACGGTGGACAACGCGCACATGCGCTATTTCATCGTGCACCTCCACCGCCTGCTCGATCCCAGCCAAGACGCGAAGCCCGGCAGTTGAAACGACTGCTTCGCAACGCGCTGCGCAGCAGCTGGGTCCAGCGCGCGGCGGGCTTCGTCGCGGCCGAATTCCTGCGGCTGGTGTGGAAGACCAACACCTTCACCCTGGATCCGCCGAACGTTTATGACATCGTCGAGCCGGAGATGCCGGTCATCCTCGCCTTCTGGCACGGCCAGCACTTCATGACGCCGTTCATCCGCCGCAAGAACTATCAAGGCAAGGTGCTGATCTCGCGGCATCGGGACGGCGAGTTCAATGCGCTGGCAGCCGAACGGCTGGGCATCGGCACGGTGCGCGGCTCCGGCGATCATGGCGGCGCATTCCACCGCAAGGGCGGCGTCGGCGCCTTCAAGGAGATGGTGCGCGTGCTCGAGCAGGGCATCAACATGGCGCTGACCGCCGACGTGCCGAAACGTTCCCGCGTCGCCGGCCTCGGCATCATCATGCTGGCGCGCGAATCGGGCCGTCCGATCATGCCGTTCGCGATGGCTACCAGCCGCTTCATCCAGCTGAAGAACTGGGACCGCACCACCATCAATCTGCCATTCGGGCGCGGCGTCCTGATCGGCGGCGAGCCCATCAGCGTGCCCGCCGATGCCGACGCGGCGACCATGGAAACACTGCGGCTGCGCCTCGAGGCCACCCTGAACGATGCCACGCGGCGCGCTTACGCCGCGGTCGGTCGCCCGGAAGAGGCCGAACATGCCCCACAGCAGGGCTAGCGCCATGGCCAAGGCAGAGTCGCTGCCGGCGACTTTGCGCGCCTATCGCCGGCTGTCGTCCGCGCTGGCGCCGCTGGCGCCGCTGCTGATCCGCCAGCGCCTGAAGCACAGCAAGGAAGACCCGGCGCGCTGCGGCGAGCGCCGCGGCATCAGCGCGATCGACCGCCCTGCCGGCCCGCTGGTGTGGATCCACGGCGCCAGCGTCGGCGAGGTGCTGGCGGCAGCGGCACTGATCGAACGGCTGCGCGCGGCCGGCATGCGCATTCTTCTGACATCGGGCACGGTGACCTCGGCGGCGATCGTCGCCAAGCGCTTCCCTGCCGACATCATCCACCAGTTCATCCCCTATGACTCGCCGCGCTTCGTGGCACGGTTTCTCGACCACTGGCAGCCGAGCCTGGCGCTGTTCATCGAGTCCGACCTGTGGCCCAACCTGATCCTCTCGGCCCATGCCCGGCGGCTGCCGATGGTGCTGATCAACGGCCGGATGTCGCAGCGCTCGTTCCCGCGCTGGCAGAAATTCTCTGCCACCATCGGCGCGCTGCTCGGCCGCTTCGACATCTGCCTCGCGCAATCCGACACCGACGCCGACCGCTTCCGCGCGCTCGGCAGCCACAACGTCATCACGACAGGCAATCTCAAGCTCGACGTGCAGGCGCCCCCCGCCGACGCCGCCAGGCTGGAGAAACTGATGGCCGTGACGCGCGGCCGTCCGGTGATCGTGGCGTCGTCGACCCATCCCGGCGAAGAGGAGTTGCTCGCCGCCGCGCACAAGAACCTCGCCGGCTTCTTTCCGTCGCTGCTGACGATCATCGTGCCGCGTCATGCCAGCCGCGGCGAGGCCATCGCGCAGATGATCGCGGCCACCGGCGCCCAGGTGGCGCTGCGCTCGCGCGAGGAATTGCCGACCTCCACCACCGACATCTATGTTGCGGACACGATGGGTGAACTCGGCCTGTTCTACCGGCTGGCGCCGGTGGTGTTCATGGGCGGCTCGCTGGTGCCGCATGGCGGCCAGAACCCGATCGAGGCGATCAAGCTTGGCGCCGCCATCGTGCATGGTCCGCATGTGTTCAATTTCACCGATGTCTATGAAGCGCTCGACGGCGCCGGCGGCGCCAAACAGGCCGACGATGGCGACGCCCTGATCCGCCAGCTCGGCCATCTGCTGGGACATCCGGAGGCACGAAAGACCTCGGTCGCTGCCGCCGTGGGCGTGGTCGAACGACTCGGCGGCGCGCTGGAGCGGACGCTGGGCGCGCTGCAGCCCTATCTGCTGCAATTGCGGCTGGAGATGGGATCGCGCGATGCATGAGCCGGCGTTCTGGCACGCGCCGTCATCCTGGCTGGCGCGGCTGCTGATGCCGCTCGCCGCCATCTATGGCGAGGTCGCCGCCTCCCGCATGCGGGGCAAGGGCATCAATGTCGGCATTCCCGTGCTCTGCGTCGGCAACTATCATGTCGGCGGCGCCGGCAAGACGCCCACCGCGCTGGCGCTGGTAGCGCTGCTGCGCGACCTCGGCGAGACGCCGGTGGTGCTG
>DATCUS010000314.1:0-4912 GCA_036561845.1 Tardiphaga sp.
CACCACCCGGATCGCCGATCTCGCGGGCGAGCTGCGCCAGCAGCGGTTGCTGCTGGAGGCGCGCGCGCAGAGCGACGTCGGCCGCCGCGACCTCGCGCTCGACATCATCACCAACATCCCCGGCCGCGAGGCGATTCGCCTGCGCTCCGACATCTTCTGGTCGGCACGGCGCTGGCGCGAGGCATCAGAGCAGATCGAATTGTATTACGGCGATCGCTGGCGCGATTTCACACCGTTGAATTCGCAGGAAAAGAACGATGTGATCCGCGCCGTGGTCGGCTATGCGCTGGCCGAGGACGCGCTGGGCCTGGCCCGGTTCCGCGACAAGTATGCGCCGCTGATGACCGCCGCCGCCGACAAAACCGCCTTCGACACGGCCAGCAAGCCGACTTCCGCCAACAGTTCCGAGTTCGCCGCGATTGCCAAGATGGCAGCCGGCGTCGACACGCTCGATGGCTTCCTGCGCGAAATGAAGGTTCGTTTTCCGGACCACAGCGCCAAGGCGACTGTGCCCGCCGCCGATCCAACGCCGACCGGCGCGCTGCCGGCGATCGTCAACGTCCGCAAGATCGAGATGACGCGCTAGCCATCCGTGCTTCGAAGCATGATGGCAGCTCGCCGCGCGGCACGAGCCTACCGCGGCAATCGCAGGCTTTTGATCCGGTCGAACGTCACAGCGATGATGATGAACGAGCCGACGAAGGTACCTTGCCAGAATGCGCTGATTCCCAACAGGCCGAGACTGTTGCGGATCACCTCGATCAGCGCTGAACCGATCAGGGCGCCGAACGCGGTGCCGATTCCGCCGGCGAGGTTGGCGCCGCCGATCACCGCGGCCGCGATCACCTGAAGCTCCATGCCTGCGCCGAGATTGGTCGTGACGGCGCCCAGCCATCCCGTCTCGATCACGCCGGCGATACCGGCCGACAGCGCCGAAATCATGTACACGATGACCTTGGTCCGGCGAACCGGAACGCCGGTCACGATTGCTGCGTGCTCGTTGCCCCCGATCGCAAACACGTATCGGCCGAACCGGGTAAAGTGCAGAATGAAGCCGGTCAGCAGCGCAAGCGCGAGCATGTAGATCACCGGGTTGGCGATGCCGAACAGCCAGGCGCCGCCGCCGAGAAACAGCAGCTTTTCGTGGTCGGGGCCGAACTGAAAGACCACGGTATTGTTGGAGGCGACCATCGCCAGGCTTCGCGCGATCGACAGCATGCCCAGCGTCACGACAAAGGGCGGGATTCCCAGGTATGCGATCAATACGCCGTTGATGGCGCCGATCAGCAGCGCCGTTCCCAGCGATGCCGCGATCCCTGTCTCGATGCTGTAGCCGGCGTGCATGACGACCGCGAGGATCATGCTGCACAGGCAGAGAACCGAACCGACCGACAGGTCGATGCCGCCGCTGATGATGACGATGGTCATGCCCAGCGCAATGACCGCGACGAAGGTGAAGTTGCGGGCCACGTTGAACAGATTGTTCGCGGTCGCGAATGAATTCGTGGCGAACGACAGGAAAACACACGCGATGCAGACCGCGATGAAAACCCAGAAGGCCTGCCGCGATGCCATCCACGCCAGCACCGAAAATCGACCGCGCCTGATCCCGTCGTCGAACTGAATATCCATCTATGGCACCTTCGCTGCGCATCCGTCGTGGCCAATGCTACCAGGCGTGTTCTATTGCTCCGGTAATCAACCCGGTGACTTCCTCGGGCGAACTGGCGGTAACAGCCTTGTCCGCCACTTTCCGTCCGCGGCGTAGCACCACCACGCGATCGGCGACGCTGAAGACGTCGGGCATGCGATGGCTGATCAGGACGATGGCGATGCCGCGATCGCGGAGCAACCTGATCAAATTGAGAACCTCGGCGACTTGGCGCACGGAGATCGCTGCAGTCGGTTCGTCCATCAGCACGATCCTGGCGTCGGCGATCCGTGTTCGGGCTATCGCAACAGCCTGCCGCTGCCCGCCCGACATCTGCCTGACAAGATCACGCGGTCGGGTCTCGGATCGCAATTCGGCGAAGATCTGGCCGGCGCGGCGATACATCGTTGCGTAGTCGAGAATCTGGAACGGGCCGAAGCCCTTGCGGATCTCTCTGCCGAGAAACACGTTCGCGGCTGCGCTCAGATTATCGCAAAGGGCGAGGTCCTGATGCACAATCTCGATACCGTGCCGGCGAGCGTCGACCGGGCGATGCAATGCGAGGTCCTGTCCTTCCATCCGCAGCGATCCATGGGTCGGGCGAAAGTTTCCCGCCATGATCTTCACCAGCGTGGATTTCCCCGCGCCGTTGTCGCCCATCAGGCCGACGACGCTGCCGGCTTCCAGCGACAGCGAAACGTCGTTGAGCGCGTGAATTGCACCAAAATGTTTCGAGATGTTTGCGAGTTCGAGGAGAGGCATTCAGTATCCGCCCTATGCCGGAATGTTTGTTGCCTAGCCGGTCGACGATGCCGCGGTCGTTCGAGCGAATGCCCGCGCATATTGAATGACAGCGCTGAAAGCTAGTCAATCGCGTTGCGAAATCGTGTCGCTTGCACGTGTGCAAACAATATCAGTGTGCAGCGCACCGAAGTAGCAATCACCGGCACTGCTTGATAAATGCGTTGACAGTCCGGTGCCGCGATCTATCCTTCAGCCAGCTGACTTCGATGTGCCGACTTTGTTTCGACCGCCACGACAGTTCGTCTTTTTGAAAGTTCCAACGCCCGGCCTTGCGCTCACCGACTGAGCCCAAGCGAGCGCGTTGCTGCGCGAAGTTGATAGTAAGCCGTTCGGCGAGGGCTTGGCAGGTCGTCGATGACGCTGTGCCGGCCCGAGGGCGTTCGGACCGAGCCAGGTAACTCATTCGAAAATGGACGAAGCAACGTCCGCTGCAAACGGGAGGGCTGGATGAAGAAGTTGTTGGTGTTGGTCGCCGCAGCGCTGAGCCTGTCGGCCGGATCGGCGATGGCGCAGAAGAAGCAGCTCGTGATCGTCGTCAAAGGGCTGGATAACCCGTTCTTCGAGGCGATTCATCAGGGCTGCGAGAAATGGAACAAGGAGAACGCCGCCTCGCCCTATCACTGCTTCTACACCGGACCGGCTTCGACCTCGGACGAGGCAGGCGAAGCCCAGGTCGTGCAGGATATGCTGGGCAAGCCGGACACCGCGGCGATTGCGATTTCGCCGTCGAATGCCCCGCTGATTGCCAATGCAATCAAGGCCGCCAAGCCCAAGATTCCGGTCATGACGGTCGATGCCGATCTGAGGAAGGAAGATGTTGCACTGCGCCGAACTTATCTGGGCACAGACAATTATCTGATGGGATTTCGGCTCGGAGAGTATCTCAAGAAGGCCAAACCGAATGGTGGCACTGTCTGCCTGATCGAGGGCAATGCCGCGGCGGATAACATCCTGCGTCGCGCATCAGGGACGCGCGACGCACTCTCGGGGAAGAAGGGTCTGGACCGCCTCAAAGGCGAAGGTGGCTGGACCGAAATCGCGGGCTGTCCGGTCTTCACCGATGACGATGGTCCCAGGGGCGTCCAGGCCATGTCGGACATTCTCACCGCAAATCCCAAGCTCGATGCCTTCGTGATCGAGGGCGGTTGGCCGCTGTTCGGCGCGCCGCAGCCTTACCGTCAACTCACCGATCAGTACAAGGCGCAGATCGCCAGCAAGGCCTTGGTGATCGTGGCCGCCGACACCATCGGCGACGAGGTGGCGATCGCCAAAGAGGGGCGGGTCGAAGCGCTGGTCGGTCAGCGGCCGTTTGAAATGGGGTACAAGGCGCCGTCCGTCATGATCGACCTGATCGAGGGCAAGAAGGTCGAGGACCCGGTGTTCACCGGTCTCGACGAATGCACAAGAGCGACGGTCGACACTTGCATCCAGAAATAGACGGGTCTTCCGGCAGATCGGCCACGGCGGGCTCTCGCTCACAAAGCTGGCGCCCGCCGGTTTCTTGACTAGCCGCTATAGCTCTGCACCAGGCTGCCGGCGACCAGCGACCAGCCGTCCACCAGCACGAAGAAGATCAGCTTGAACGGCAGCGACACCACCGCCGGAGGCAGCATCATCATGCCCATCGACATCAGTACCGAGGCGACCACGAGGTCGATGATGAGGAACGGCAGGAACAGCAGGAAGCCGATCTCGAAGGCGCGCTTCAGCTCGGAGATCATGAAGGCCGGCACCAGGATGCGGAGCGACATTTCGTCTGGTGTCGCCGGGATCGGTTCGCCGGACAGATCCATGAACAGCTTGAGGTCTTTTTCGCGCACGTTCTTCTGCATGAAGCCGCGCAGCGGCACCGATGCGCGCACCAGCGCCTGCTCGACCGTGATCTCGTTGGCGACCAATGGCTTGATGCCGTCGTCATAGGCCTTCTGCAGCACCGGACCCATCACGAAGGCGGTGAGGAACATCGCCAGCGCGATGATCACCGAGTTCGGCGGCGCGGTCGCCGTGCCCATGGCGGTGCGCAGCAGCGACAGCACCACCACGATGCGCGTGAACGACGTCATCATGATCAGGATCGACGGCGCGATCGACAGCACCGTCAGCAGCGCGATCATCTGGATCGCGCGTTCGGTGACGCCGCCACCGCCGGCGCCGCCGAGATTGATGCTGATATCCTGCGCCGACGCCGGACCGATCAGCGATCCGGCGGCAATCAAAGTGAGGAGGAATAATACTCTACGCGGGATGGATGCCGATCTCACGAAAGGTTCTTTGGCCGTCCCAGCAGGGATGCCATCTCGTCTTCGAGGTTCTCAAAACCGGTCTTGACCGAAGGCGCCGCGACGGGAGGCGCCAGCGACGGCTCGTTGCGCGCCGGGGGCGTGACCTGCACTTCGCTGGAGCGCGGAGCGGGGCGGCTCATCGGTGGTTCAGGCGCGACCGGTGGCGCGCCGACCC
>DATCUS010000315.1:0-18937 GCA_036561845.1 Tardiphaga sp.
GGTCGCCGGCGCCATGGGCGCGGCCGACCCGCACCGTGGCGGCCTGGCTCAGGCCCATGGGCACCATGAAGGTCACCGAGGCGATCTGGATCGCGATGGTATGTGCAGCGATCGCTGCGGTGCCGAACTGGCCCATCATGAACACCGCGGCATTGAACACCGTGATCTCGAACGCCATCGTCGCACCGATCGGCAGGCCGAGCCGCCACAGTTTAAGGAAGCGCGGCCAGTCGGCGCGCCAACAGCGCCCGAACAGATGGTAGCGGCGGAATTTGCGATTGAAACTGACCACCACCGCAAAGGCGACAAACAGAAACAGGTTCGACAGCGTGGTGGCGAGGCCGGAGCCGCGCAGCCCCAGCGCCGGCAGGCCGAGATGACCGAACACCAGAACCCAGTTCGCGGCAATGTTGAATGCGATGGTGACGCCGGTCACCAGCAGTGCCCACGTCGGCCGCTGCAGCGCCGCCACAAATGACCGCAGCGCAATGAACCCAAGTGTCGGCAGAAAGCCCCATTGCAGCAGCCGCACGAACGTCTGCGCGTCGGCGGCGGCCTGCGGCTCCTGACCGAACAGCAGCAGAACCTGCTCCGTGTGCCACAGCACGATCCATGCCGGCACGGAAATGATGACTGCCGACCACAGGCCCTGCCGGAACGTGCGCCGGATATCGCGCACCACATGCAGCTTGCGGCCAACGGCGTCCGCCATCATCGGCGATGTCGCCGTGACCAGGCCGATGGCGAAGATCAGGATGGCCAGATACAGGTTCACACCGAGCGCCGCGGCCGCCAGCGCCGAGGCGCCCAGCCGACCCAAAACCAGCACGTCGGTGGTGGTCAGCGCGATCTGCGCCAGATTCGTCAGCACCAGCGGCCAGCCAAGCGCCAGCATCGCGCGGAATTCGCCGAGCCAGGCCGTGCGCGAGAATGCGCTGGGATGATCGATGATGGACATGGGCAGCTTGTAGGATGGGCAGAGCGCTAGCGAAACCCATCAATGATCATGGGTGCCAATGATGCTTGGTTGGCTAGCTTGCCGCCAGCAGCCGGAACACCCCTGCATGCCGATACTATTCGAGAGCGCTCTCTCCAACGCGCTCGGGAGCGGCCGCGATAGCTTCGATCTCAATCACGAATTCCGGCCGGGCCAAGCCGGAAATCACGAGTAGCGTCGTCGACGGCGGCGTCCCCGGAAATTGCCGGTCGCGTGACAGCCTGTAGCCCTGCATGTGCTCACGGGCTGTCACATAGACGCTGAGGCGGACGATGTTCGCCAGCGTCATCCCGTCTTCGGCCAGGATCGCCGCGATGTTTGCGAAGCAGAGATCGGCCTGCGCTTCGCTGCCCTCAGGAATTCTCTCGTCAAGCGCGATGCCGAGTTGCCCCGCAGTGAACACCAGCCGGTGGCCCGCCGGCACGGCGATCCCGTGGCTATATCGCGCCAAGGGCGGTCGAATCGACGAGGGAGACAGTGCACGCATGGCGATCATCCTGGTGGAGAGAAGGGCAGATGATGCAACGACTTTAGTTGAGGCTATGATGCCGTCAACTTGATACCGTCACGCTGACGGAATGATTCACTTCCTGCCGGCGATCGTAGGATCGGGGCTGAGCGTCTTCGCGAAGTCCGTCAATGGCTCTTCTTTCCCTCTCCCCTTGTGGGAGAGGGTGGCCGTGCGCAGCGCGGACGGGTGAGGGGGCCGCGAGCTATGTCGCTTATACAACCCCTCATCCGGCGCGGACGGAGCTTGTCATCGGGCGGCGCCTTGCGCCGACCCGTTGGTCCGCGCCACCTTCTCCCACCTAGCGAAGCTTCGCTTCGCGCGGGGGAGAAGGAAGAAAACGCCTACTCCTCGGCCCCGAGCCAGAACACTTCGCCTTCGGACTCCTCGGTGTCGAGCCACAGGAAACCGGCGTCAGGATATGCCTGTTCCAGCGCCGGCTGGCATCGACCGATTTCGCACAACAGGCCGCCGCCGGGATTGAGATGATCGCCGGCTTCCTCGACGATGCGCCTGACAAGGTCGATGCCGTCGGTGCCGCCGTCGAACGCCATGCGCGGCTCGAACAGGCATTCGCGCGGCAGATCGGCCATGCCCTGCGCATCCACATAAGGCGGATTGCTGATGATCAGGTCGTAGCGGGTGTCGCGCAGCGGCTTGAACAGGTCGCCCTGATAGAGCGTGATGCGCTCGTCCAGCCCGTAATCGGCGACATTTCGCGCGGCCACCGCGAGCGCGTCCTTCGACAGGTCGACCGCATCGATGCGTGCATTCGGAAAGGCGCGCGCCGCCAGAATCGCCAGGCAGCCCGAGCCGGTGCAGAGGTCCAGCACCGATTCCACCGCAAGGGGATCGTCGATCAGCGAGCCGTCCTCGCCGGAAAAATGCGAGTCGAGCAGTTCGCCGATGAAGGAGCGCGGCACGATAGTGCGCTCGTCCACATAGAACGGCAGGCCGTGCATGTAGATCCTGTTGACCAGGTAGGCTGCCGGCTTTCGCGTGCTAACGCGTTTCTCGATGACGTCGAGAATCTGCCGCGCTTCCGCCGCGGTGACGCGGGCTGTCGCAAATGTCTCGAACTGGTCTGGATGCAGATGCAGGACCTCGCCAACGATGAAGGCGGCTTCCGCGACAGGATCGGTGGTTCCGTGGGCGAAGACCAGCTTCGCCGCAACGAAGCGGCTGACGGCATAGCGCACGAAGTCGAACAGCGTCACGAGTTCGCCGATGGCGACCTTCGGCGCCGCGGCAGCTTTCGCCGGCTTCGCCATGCCGGTCTTGCGGCGCGCGACTTTCTTCGCTGCGGTCTTGGTCTTCTTGGCCATCAGGATTTTGTCCAGCGCGCGGCGGCCGCATCGTCGTGGCTCTTGGCCTCGATCCAGCCGGAGCCCTCGGCGGTCTCCTCGCGCTTCCAGAACGGCGCGTGCGCCTTGAGATAGTCCATCAGAAACTCCGCCGCCTGAAATGCCGCTTGGCGGTGCGCCGACGCGGTCAGCACCACCATGATGTTTTCGCCGGGGACGATGCGCCCGACGCGGTGAATGATGGTAAGCCCGGTGAGCGGCCAGCGCGCCATCGCCTCGTCGGCATGGCGGGCGATCTCGGCTTCCGCCATGCCGGGATAGTGCTCCAGCGTCAGCGCCGTGGTGGCGTCGCCCTGCCCGCTGTCGTTGCCGCGGCAGATTCCGCTGAAGGTGACGACGGCGCCGATATCGGTGCGGCTTTTGGTCAGCGCGGCGATTTCCTGCGCGACATCGAAATCGGCTTGTTGGATGCGAATGGTGGCGGCGGTCGTCATGACGGCACTAGCCGCCGGTCATCGGCGGAAAAAATGCGATCTCGCGCGCGCCGGCGATCATGGTCTCCGGCTTGACGTGGGTGTGGTCGATGGCGGCGCGGATGACCTTCGGAGTCTCGAAGGCATAGGCATATTGCTCACCGCGCGTGGTCAGCCAGCCGATCAGGTCGCCCACCGTCTGCACGGCGGCCGGTGGCTCGACCGTCTCCTCTGCCTTGCCGATGCGCTCGCGCACCCAGGCGAAATACAGAACCTTCATGCATCCTCCTCAATGAGGTGATGAATCCCGGAGCGGAAATAGTCGTAGCCGGTGTAGATGGTCAGCAGCGCCGACAGCCAGAGCAGCACGATTCCCGTCAGAGTCGTGAACGGCAGCACCATGTCGCCGGCTTCGCCGGCCAGCAGGAACCCGATGGCGACCAGCTGCATCGTGGTCTTCCACTTGGCCAGCTTGGTAACCGGCACGCTGACGCGCAGCGCGGCGAGATATTCGCGCAGGCCCGACACCAGGATCTCGCGGCACAGGATGACGACAGCCGCCCACAGCGTCCAGCCGTGAATGCTGGTATCCGCCGCCAGCATCAGCAGGCAGGACGCCACCAGCAGCTTGTCGGCGATCGGGTCGAGCATGCGGCCGAAGGCCGAGTGCTGGTCCCACATCCGCGCCACATAGCCATCGAGAAAATCGGTAATACCGGCGGCGATGAACACCGCCAGCGCCACCCAGCGCAGCCATAGCGGTCCGTCCTGGACGGACTGGGCGTACAGGCAGCCTACCACCACGGGGATCGCGGCGATTCGGGCATAGGTCAGCAGATTCGGCAGGGACAGCGCGGATTTCACAGTCCCTCGTGTGGTTGCAGCGGTCATCCGTCTTACCAATACTGCCAAAGCGCGGAGGTCAACCGCCCCCGGGAATCTTATAGGCCGGACCGACGACAAGCGCGCGGGCCATTCGCGCCGCCGGCGCATTACTTTGCGTCCATCTTCGGACGGTGGTCGGCAACCCTTCCGCTGCCGTTTCAGCTCCCCTGGGCATGGAAAAAGTCGAAAATCTTGCGCGCGCTTTCCGCGGAGATGCCGGGAACCTTGCCGAGATCGCCCACTGAGGCGCGTTCGATTTCCTTCAGAGTGCCGAAATGGTGCAGCAGCGCGCGCTTGCGGGTCGGGCCGATGCCAGGGATTTCCTGCAGACCGGCCTCGCGAATATCCTTCTTGCGCAGCTTGCGGTGCGAACCGATCACGAAACGGTGGGCCTCGTCGCGCAGCCGCTGGATGAAATACAGCACCGGATCGCGCGGCTGCAGCTTGATCGCAGGCCGGCCCGGCATGAACAGGGTTTCCTGCCCGGCGTCACGCTCCGGCCCCTTCGCCACCGACATCAGCGTCACATTAGTCAGGGCAAGCTGATCGAAAATCTCCTTCACCGCGCTGAGCTGGCCGCGGCCGCCGTCGATGATGACGAGGTCCGGCCACTGCGGAAAATCCTCGTCTTTGGCCTTGGCCACGCCTTCCTGTGGCGGCGCCAGCAGCCGCTTGAAGCGGCGCTGCAGCACCTCCTTCATCATCCCGTAATCGTCACCCGGGGTGAGGCCCTCCGACTTGATGTTGAACTTGCGGTACTGGTTCTTGATGAAGCCGTCCGGCCCCGCCACGATCATGGCACCCACGGCATTGGTGCCCTGGATGTGGCTGTTGTCGTAGACCTCGATGCGCTTCGGCACGTGCGGCAGGCCGAGCGCAGTCACCATGCCCTGCAGCAGCCGGTTCTGCGTCGCGGTATCCGCCAGCTTGCGGCCGAGCGCCTCGCGAGCATTGGTCAGCGCATGCGCCACCAGTTCCTTCTTCTCGCCGCGCTGCGGGCAGAGCACCTCGACCTTGAAGCCGGCCTTGATGGTCAGCGCGCTGGCCAGCACGTCGGCGTCCTCGATGGCGTGCGAGAGCAGGATCAGCTTCGGCGGCGGCTTGTCGTCGTAGAACTGCGCCAGGAACGAGGCCAGCACCTCCTCAGGGGTGAAGGACTTTTCGGCGCGCGGGAAATACGCCCGATTGCCCCAATTCTGGCCGGTCCGGAAGAAAAACACCTCGACGCAGGAATAGCCGCCCTCCTGATGGATGGCGAACACGTCGGCCTCCTCCACCGTACGCGGGTTGATGCCCTGCTGCGACTGGATCGCGGACAATGCCGCGAGGCGGTCGCGATACAGCGCCGCGCGCTCGAAGGCGAGTTCGTCCGAGGCCTTCTCCATCTCGCCGGCGAGCAGCTGCTTCACCGCGCGAGAACGGCCGGACAGAAAATCCTTGGCCTCCTTCACCAGCTCGGTATAGCCGGGAAAGTCGATCTCGCCGGTGCACGGGCCGGAGCAGCGGCGGATCTGATACAGCAGGCATGGCCGGGTGCGGCTCTCGAAGAACGAATCCGTGCAGGAGCGCACCAGAAACGCACGTTGCAGGGCGGTGATGGTGCGGTTGACCGCGCCCACCGAGGCAAACGGGCCGAAATACCGCCCCGGCCGCGACTGCGCGCCGCGGTGTTTCAGGATTTGCGGCGCCCAATGATCTCCCGAGATCAGGATGTAGGGGAACGACTTGTCGTCACGCAGCAGCACGTTGAAGCGCGGCCGCAGCTGCTTGATCAGGTTGGCTTCGAGCAGCAGCGCCTCGGTCTCGGTGGCGGTCGAGATGATCTCCACCACCACGGTGGCGGCGATCATCCGCGCGATCCGCATCACATGGCCGGTGGGCCGCGCATAGGAGGCCAGCCGCTTCTTTACGTTCTTGGCCTTGCCGACATAGAGCACGTCGGAGGCCGCGTTGAGCATGCGGTAGACGCCCGGCGAGGTGGGCGCATGTTTCACGGCATGCTCGATGGCGGCGCGACCGACCGCCAGCGGCCCCTCCGCCACCGGCTCGCTGGAATCGTCGACCACGTCGGGCAGCCGCGAGTCTTCGTCGTCCTCGGCGGTGACGGTGGCCGGATCGATGTCCTGCGCCGCCGCGGCCGGCAGGAGCGGTCCGTCGGTGGAACCCGGCTCTGCCGCGGGTTCGGCGGGCGCCGGGAGGGGGGTGGGGTCCTGAATCATAGGTCCAATTTAGGCGTTGCCGCGGGTCATCGCCAGCGCCGCGCTCATTCCATCGGGCTGCCCAGGTAAGACTTCATTAACGCCGATACAGCGGCGAAATCGTCGCTTAAGAACTGCTTAAGTTAAAACTCTCGATAACTTGTCTCGAGAAAAGATGCAGTTCCGTAACCCTAAGGATCTGTTCGGGCACAGCCCGGATCGACCGCCGGAACCGCCGAGTCAGCGTTGTGGAGAGTTAAGATGAGCAAGTTCACGTTTGCGGCAGCGGCCGTCATGGCAGCAGGCGTCACCATTGCCAGCGTCGCAGCAGCGTCGGCCGCGGATCTTCCGTACCGTTCGCGCGCGCCCTATACGGTGAACCAGCCGCTCAACGGCTACAGCTGGGCCGGCCCGTATCTCGGTGGCACCCTCGGTTACGAGTGGGGCAACGTCTCCAACACCGGCGCCAAGCCCTCCGGCATCGCCGGCGGCGTGACCGGCGGCTACAACTGGCAGAGCGGCAACATCGTGTTCGGCCTCGAAGGCGACATGCAGGGAACCGGTGCGAGTGACCGTTTCGCCAACTACAAGTTCTCGAACCCGTGGTTCGGCACCGTGCGCGGCCGCATCGGCTATGCCTTCAACAACGTCCTGGTCTACGGCACCGGCGGTCTCGCCTTCGGCAGCCTGGAGACGGAGCTGAACGGTCTGCAGCAGTCGAAGACCTCGGCCGGCTACGCCGTCGGCGTCGGCGCCGAAGTCGGCATCTACCAGAACTGGACCGCCAAGATCGAATATCTCTACGTCAACCTGTCGAGCAACGACTACACGCTCACCAATGCGAGCAACGGCCTCGACTTCGGCACCGTCCGCCTCGGCGTGAACTATCACTTCTAGTCATCAGGGCTTCGGTTCGGCGCCCGAACCGGAGCCTACCAAGCTCCAAGTATAAAAAAAGATGCATTCGAACTCCCGGCTGCTGCGGCGGCCGGGATTTTTTTATGCTCTCCGGCAAACTCCATCGTCGTCATCCTGAGGCGCTCGCCGCAGGCGAGCCTCGAAGGATGCGGCGACGGGCGCTTGCGGCCCATCCTTCGAGGCCGTCGCAAGCGCGACGGCGCCTCAGGATGACGGCGGAGTGTGCAGCAGACAGTTGCGTTTACGCCGCGATCACCAGGTTGACCGCCTTGGGGCCCTTGCCCTTCTTGTCCGGCTCGACTTCGAAGGTGATGCGCTGGCCTTCGATGAGGTCCTTCAGGCCGGCGCGCTCGACCGCGGTGATGTGCACGAAGACGTCGCGACCGCCGTCATCCGGCTTGATGAAGCCGTAGCCACGCTCTCCATTGAAGAACTTGACCGTCCCGCTCATGGCCATCGGGAAAACTCCTCTCCCCGCAATGCTCCGCCGCTACGCCCCGTATCGGCGCGACCGGACATCACTGCCGGAAAGCTTGGCCATCCTGCGAAGCGACAATTTCCGCTTCGCTCGAACCCGAGGCCTTGTCACTCCGCCGCCCCCATTCGCGGAGACGGAACGTAAAGCCAGTCCCAATGCCCGTAGCATAATACGGTTTCTGACGGATTGACTACCGCTCAGATGCGGTTTTGGCCGGCGGTTGCGCTGCGAGGCGCGCGACCGGGATCCGGACTTTGTATAGTTCAGGTCTTGACGGTCTCGAGCCGGAAGCGGCCGGCACCGCCCTGCCCGAGCGGCTTTTCCAGTTCGGGCAGGATCGCCTTGAGATCGGCCATCAGCTTCCACGGCGGGTTGACGACCAGCAGGCCGGCCGAGGTCAGCCCGGCATCGGGCGCCTGCGGCGCCACGCTGAATTCCAGCCGCAGCACCTTGCCGGGGCCGGCGGCGGCCACCGTGGCGGCAACATGCTGGGCCAGCGTGTCGGTGGCCCGCCGGCTCTTGACCGGATACCACAGCACATAGATGCCGGTCGCCCATTTGGCGAAGGCCTCGTCGAAGCCCTGGGCCATGCGCTCGAATTCGTTCTTCGCCTCGAACGGCGGATCGATCAGCACCACGCCGCGGCGCTCCTTCGGCGGCACGAAGGCCGGCAGGCCGACCCAGCCGTCGAGATCGACGATGCGGGCCTGCTTGTCGCGACGCAGCGCGCCGATCAGTTGCTTGCGCGCCTTGGGCTCGACCTCGCAGGCCACCAGGCTGTCCTGCGGCCGCAGCATCCTGCGGGCGATCAGCGGCGAGCCGGGATAGGTCTTGAGTTCGCGTGGCGGGTTGAATGAGCGCACGATATCCAGATAGGGCGCGACCAGTGGCAGCGCGGTCTCCGACAGACGCGCCTGCATCACCCGGGCGATGCCGGTCAGCCATTCGCCGGTGCGCTGGGATTCCTCGCCTGAGAGGTCATAGAGCCCGGCCCCTGCATGGCTGTCGATGACCCGAAACGCCGACGGCTTTTCGTGCAGATAGCTGAGGATGCGGACCAGGACGATGTGCTTGATGACATCGGCAAAGCCGCCGGCGTGGAAGGCGTGGCGATAATTCATGCGCCAACCCCTACGCTAAGCCGGAGGATTCAGCAAAGCGGCACTTACTTTACCTCTCCCCGCAAGCGGGGAGAGGCTAAGAAGGGCGCTCGACCCTATCCCCCGCGCATCGGCGGCATCACCACGCTGTCGCGGCGGCAGGCGCGGCGGTCGGTTTCCTCGCAGGCGCGGAACTGGAGATCCTTGCTCATGCAGATCCGGACCTCGCTGAGCCGGGCGCGGTCGCAGGTGACGGCGATCGCCGCACTGCTGAGCCCCGGATTGACCCGGATGAAAGCCTCTTCGAGCGCCGCCGGCGCGATGGCCTTCGGATCGGCCAGTTCGAGGAATTCGGCCGGAATCTTCACCGCCGAACGCGCCTTGCGGATGGTCTCGAAATAACCGCGCGGTCCCAGCCCCGAACAGGTGCCGTGCTTGTCCCATTCACTGAAAATGAGCCCCGGCGCCGGCATCAGATCGAGCATGCCGGTCATGATGTTGCGGTCAAGCCGCGGGGACGGCCGCTGGCAATAGTCGGGAAAGCCACGCTCATATTGCGGCCACAGCCCGTGCACCACGAAGGAATAGGGCCGCCCGCCGCACTGCATCTGCGACCGTCCCGCATTGCCGCGCTCCTGCGCCGCCTCGCAGAACGACGGCGACCATGACAGCGACAGCACGTAGAAATCGAACTCGCCGGGCGCGTTCTGCCGGCGGTCCTGCGCCACTGCCGGGCCGGCCAGCGCCGCAAACGCGGCAACCCACAGCGCAATCAGCAACCGAAATGGATCAAACATCGCGCGCCCCAGCCCTGACCGGGCAAGCCTAGTCAGCCATCAAGAACATTTCAAGAACAAAAATTCAGTCTACGGGCTGCAAATTGCCCGCGGCAGGCTCAGGGCCGTGCGGCCTTGCAGGCCGGATTGTAGGACCAGTCGCGATCCAGCCCAACGACGCAGAATTCGACACCCTGGCCGAAGCCGGCCAGGCCGCCGTCCTCGATGATGGAGTAATGCACGGTGCGCAGCTTGCCGTCGTTCAGCATGGCACTGGCACTGCAGTAGCGGCGCGGGATATTGTCGGACTGCCAGGGGCGGAACGCGGTTTCGCGGACATTGGCGTAGCCGGTGATCTGCAGCGCCGAATTCCAGAACGTGCTCTCTTTTTCGGCGAATTGCGAGGTGATGCTGGACAGGCCGGCCTGGCAGTCGGCCACGCGGCCGTCATAGCTCGGCCCGAACAGGCCGAAATTCAGTTCCAGCGGGTTGGCGGCCTGCGCGCCGGGCGCCAGAGCCAGCACCCCGAATGCGAAGCCGGCGATCGTCGCCACGGCAGCTTTCTTCCAGGATGAGATGAGGTCGCGCATGGGGAATCCGCCGGCTGATGATGGTTCCGAACGGTGCCGCGAAGCCCGTGCGAGGTCAAGTGCACCGCGGCAACACCGCGCGCACAATACCGTCAGGACCGGGCCGGCGTTCTTTTCACGATGGCCGATGATCTCTAAGGTGGCGGCAACGACAATGGAGACGACGATGCGAATGATTCGGCCGGCTATCCTGGCTGCTGCTGTTTTCGGTGTACTAGTAAGCGCCGCGCGCGCCGACACCGTGCCGCCGTTCAAGGGCAACGACACCGGCGGCATCATCGCCTATTCGCTGGCCAGCCAGAGCGACGTCCGCATGCTGGCGGTCGATCACTGTGCGCGCTACGGCAAGGTGGCGAAATTCCTCGGTGCCCAGGCCTATTACGGCGGCTACATCTCCTTCGCCTGCCGCTGGGTGCCCTATGGGGCATCGGACCGGCCGTTGCGCGTCCGCTACTGAGCGCGATGGCAAGACTCATCTTCGTCACGGAGCGAACACGATGCGACGGCCTGTCCTCACCTTCTGCACCGCCGGGCTGTTGCTGGCGACTCTGCCGCTGCTGGCTTCCGCGGTGGAACTACCGACCCGCAAGGCCGGGCTGTGGGAATTGAAGATGGTGCGGGCCGGTTCGCCGACGCCCGAAATGACCATGCAGCACTGCACCGACGAGGCCACCGACAAGCAGATGACCGCGACGTTCTCGCCGATGTCGAAGGAAAAATGCGCCAAGAACGACACCCAGAAGACCGCGACCGGCTACAGCACCGAGTCGGTGTGCAGCTTCAATGGCACCACCATGACCTCGCATTCCGAGGTCACCGGCGACTTCAACTCCGCCTATGCCGTCAAGGTCACCTCGCATAACGACAAGCCGCCGGCCGGCCTGCCGCAAGACACCGCCATGACGCTGGAAGCCAAGTGGCTCGGCGCCTGCGGCGCGGACCAGCGGCCGGGCGACATCGTGATGCCCGGCGGCTTCCGCATGAATATCAAGGACATGGAAAAGCTGAAGGGCCTGATGCCGACGAAGTAGGCTGACTCAGGTCACGCCGAACCGCTTGGAAAACTCCGCCATGTTAACCATCCCGCGGGCATGCGTGCCGTCGCCGATCTTGCGATCGCCATCGAACGCCTCGACCGCGAAACGGATCACCCGCTTTTCCACGGCGACGACGCGCGACGTGGTGCGTACCACCCGCCCGATCGGGGTCGCCGCGAGGTGGCGGATGTTGACCTCGGTGCCGACGGTGACCCAGCCTTCCGGCAAATGCCCGTCCAGCGCATCACCGGAAGCCATCTCCATTTCCAGGATCATCATCGGTGTCGCATAAACCGCCGGCATGTTCGGCACGAAGTGCCGAACGGTGTTCTCCGCGGTGACGGTGAGGTTGCGCTCGGCGCTGAGTCCGGTCTTGATAATGTCGCGTGCGTCCATGGCTTGTCTTAGGCCGGCGACCGCCCGCGCACAAGACGGGAAGGTTTGCCGGCTCCGCCCGATTCCCTGTATATGATGACGATCATGCAAAGGCGCAGCAAGTCGCCAGCGACGAGGACCCCCCATGACCGACTTCACCGAATTGATGGCCAGCCTGGCGCACGCCGGCGACGGCTGGGGCGTCACCGTGGGCGACGACTGGCTGCAGGGCCGCACGGTCTATGGCGGCCTTGCCGCCGCGTTGTGCACCGAGACGGCGCTGCGCGAATTCGCCGACCTGCCGCCGTTGCGCTCGGCACAGTTCGCCTTCATCGGTCCGGCGACCGGCCCGCTGCAACTGCGCCCGAGCCTGCTGCGCAAGGGCAAGTCCACGGTGTTCGCCGGCGTCGACCTGATCGGCGACGCCGGCCTCGCCACCCGTGCGACATTGTGCTTCGGCGCGGAGCGGCCGTCGGCCTTCGCCCATACCGAACTCGGCGCGCTGCAGCCGCAGGCGCCCGACCAATGCCCTGATTTCTTCCGCGGCGCGCCGCCGACGCTGCGCTTCCTGCAGCATATCGAGGGCCGCCATGTCGCGGGCGCGCTGCCATTCAGCGGCAGCGCCGATCCGCAGATGACGCTCTGGCTACGTCATCGCGATCCCACAGCGCCGTCGCTGGTGGCACTGCTCGCGCTGGCGGACGCACCGCCCCCGGCAGCCTCGGTGATGTCCAGCGCGCCGGCGCCGATCAGCACCATGACCTGGTCAGTCGACATGCTGACCGATGACATTTCCACCGACGACGGCTGGTGGCTGATCCGCAACGTCGCCGAACAGATCGGCCAAGGCTATTCCAGCCAGGCGATGACGCTGTGGAACGCGCGCGGTCGGCCGATCATGGCCAGCCGGCAGAACGTCGCGGTGTTTGGGTGATGCCTCTTCCTTCCCTCTCCCCTTGTGGGAGAGGGTGGACGCGCGCAGCGCGGCCGGGTGAGGGGTAGCCGCAAGCTCCGAGCCTAGTGACCCCTCATCCGTCGCGGACGGAGCCTGTCATCGGGCGGCGCTTTGCGCCGACCCGTTGGTCCGCGCCACCTTCTCCCACAAGGGGAGAAGGAAAAACAGCGCGGCGCTTGCCCTACTTCTTCGCCGCCGCAGCCGCGGCGTAGCGCTCCACAAAAGTCTGGCCGCCCTTCATCTTGTTGTTGTGCGGCGCCTCGTTGATCTGGATCACCACGGCCTCGGCGGGAACGCCGAGATTCTTCACCAGTGCGGCGGTGATGTCGAGCATCATGCCCTTCTTCTGCTCGTCGGTGCGGCCGGCGGCGAGGTTGATGGTGATCTCAGGCATTGTCGTCTCCCGTTTTTTCTTTCGTCATGGCCGGGCTTGTCCCGGCCATCCACGATCTCTGGCATCAAACAAGACGTGGATGCCCGGCACAAGGCCGGGCATGACGGCGGAGGGATCAGTGTCCCCACGTCACGCCGTGCCTGTCGAGAACCTTGCGGACCGCGTCGACCAATGAGGCTTCCGGCACCCTGCTCTGCGCTTCGCCCTGCTTCGCGAGGTAGGCTTCGCGGTCGCCTTCCCCGAGCTTCGAGAGTTCGGCGCCGAGGATCAGGTCCTTCAGCATCACCTCGGAGGCGGCCTTTTCGTCGGAGCCCTGGATGATCACGCAGGGCGAGTTGCGGCGATCGGCATATTTGAGCTGGTTGCCCATGCTCTTGGGATTGCCGAGATAGAGTTCGGCGCGGATGCCGGCATTGCGCAGTTGCGCGACCATCTTCTGGTAGTCACTGATGCGGTCGCGGTCGAACACGGTGACGACCACCGGGCCGAACGCCGGCGTGGTGTCGATCTTGCCGAGCAGCGTCAGCGCCGCCTGCAAGCGCGACACGCCGATGGAGAAGCCGGTGGCCGGCACCGGCTCGCCGCGAAACCGCGACACAAGACCATCGTAACGCCCGCCGCCGCCGACCGAGCCGAAGCGCACGGGACGTCCCTTTTCGTCCTTGGTTTCGAGTGTCAGCTCGACCTCATAGACCGGGCCGGTGTAGTATTCGAGGCCGCGGACGACGGAGGGATCAATCTTGATGCGATCAATCCCGTATCCGGATGATCTGACCAATTTCCAAATGGAATCCAGTTCATCCAATCCCGAAAGAGCCGTTTCGTTTTCTCGAAATGATGATTGCATTTCGTTGATGATGTACCAGTCGGCGCTATCGATTTCGGAAACACCGCTGGGCAGCGATTCGCCGCGGGTAATTTCGCCTGATACTTTCGCAGCCATACCCATAAAATGAATAATTGAACTAGCTTGGCTATCCGCGAGCCCCGCGCCTTTGGTGAAGTCACCCTTGCCTTCTTCGCCGCCATCCCAACGACCAGGACCGAGCAGCTTCTTCACTTCGTCGGTCGAAAACTTATCGAGCTTGTCGATCGCCCGCAGCACCGTGAGCCTGCGTCCCGCATTCTCCTCGCCGCCAAGCCCGATGCTCTCCATGACACCGTCAAGCACCTTGCGGTTATTCACCCTCACCACATAGCTGCCGCGCGGAATCCCCAGCGCCTCCATCGCGTCCGCGGCCATCATGCACATCTCGGCGTCCGCCGCCGGCGAGGCCGAGCCCACGGTGTCGGCGTCGAACTGCATGAACTGGCGGAAGCGGCCGGGGCCGGGCTTTTCGTTGCGGTAGACATAGCCCTGGCGGTAGCTGCGATACGGCTTCGGCAGCGCGTCGAAATGTTCAGCCACGTAGCGCGCCAGCGGTGCGGTCAGGTCGTAGCGCAGCGAGATCCACTGCTCGTCGTCGTCCTGGAATGAGAACACGCCTTCGTTGGGGCGGTCCTGGTCCGGCAGGAACTTGCCGAGCGCGTCGGTGAATTCCATGGTCGGCGTCTCGACCGGCTCGAAGCCGTAGCGCTCATAGACCTCGCGAATGGTCTCGATCATGCGCCGGGTCGCCGCGATCTCGGTGGGGCCGCGGTCGCCGAGGCCGCGCGGCAGCCGGGCACGCAATTTCTGGGGCTTTTTTGGTTTTTCACTCATGCGGCGGGTGGTACCAGCCACGCCGAAACCGGGCAAGCCGCCGGCCGCCAATCCGGCTGCCGGATTGGCCCGTTTGCGGAGCGGAAAGATTTCTCACCCCTGACCTCTGAACCGCCGTAATGTCGGGCGAACGACGTAGCAAAATACCTCCGGAAAATGCGAACCGATGTCTGGCCCGAGTCTGCCCCAGGATTTTCTCAAGGCCGAAAATACCGGCCTCCGGCTGTTGCTGGAGCAGGCCAATATCGACGCCCAGGCGCTGCTGGCACAGGTCGGCATCGACGCCCGCGAGCGCGAGGCGGCCGAGAAACTGCAGAAGCTGATTCTCGAGGAATTGCACCACCGCATCAAGAACACTTTGGCCACCGTGAGCGCCATCGCCTCTCAGAGCCTGCGTAACGCCACCTCTATTGCCCACGGCCAGGAGGCGATCGAGAGCCGGCTGCTGGCGCTGGGGCGGGCCCACGACCTGCTGTTGCAGGCGCGCTGGTCGACCGCCAGCCTGGCCACCATCGTGCGCGGCGCCACCGAGCCCTATGACAGCAAGGGCGACGGCCGGTTTTCGCTGAATGGGCCGCCGATCCAGATCACCTCGGCCGCGGTGCTGGCGCTGGCCATGACGCTCAACGAACTGTGCACCAACACCACCAAATTCGGCGCGCTGTCGGTGCCCGCGGGCCGGGTCAGTATCGCCTGGTCTGTCGATGAGGCGACACAGCGGCTGCGGCTGATCTGGACCGAAACCAATGGCCCAAAGGTGCATCCGCCGAGCCGCCGCAGCTTCGGCACCCGGCTGATGGAAACCCTCGGCAAGCAGCTCAAAGGCGAGGTGACGCTGGCCTACGAGCCCAGTGGCTTCGTCTACACGCTGGATGTGCCGCTGGGCTCCCTGAAAGCGCCCGAATAGGCTGAAATATACGCAGACTGCCCGCGGCGCGGCGTTTCCGACGCGCGGCGAAGCTGATAGGTTCCGCGCGCAATCAATGCGCCGCAAAAAACTGAAGAGGCCACCATGTTAGAAAACAGCAAGCCGCAGCCCGTCACCCACGTGCCGAACGACCTGGCCGCGTTCTGGATGCCGTTCACCTCGAATCGTGCATTCAAGCTTGCTCCGCGCATGCTCGCCGGCGCCAAGGACATGCATTATTTCACCACCGACGGCCGCAAGATTCTGGACGCCGCCGCCGGCATGTGGTGCTCCAACGCCGGCCACGGCCGCAAGGAAATCGCCGAAGCCATCAAGCATTCGGCCGACACGCTGGATTACGCCCCGCCGTTCCAGTTCGCCCATCCGCAGGCGTTCGAACTGGCGACCCGCATCGCCGACCTCGCGCCGGCCGGCCTCGACCATGTGTTCTTCTGCAACTCCGGTTCGGAAGCCGCCGACACCGCGCTGAAGATGGCGCTGGCCTATCACCAGATCCGCGGCGAAGGCTCGCGCACCCGGCTGATCGGCCGCGTCCGCGGCTATCACGGCGTCGGCTTCGGCGGCACCTCGGTCGGCGGCATGGTCAACAACCGCAAGATGTTCGGCAACCTGCTGTCGGGCGTCGACCACATCGCCCACACCTATGACCGCGACAAGCAGGCCTTCAGCAAGGGCGAGCCGGAATACGGCGCGCACTTCGCCGACGACCTCGAGCGCCTGGTCGAACTGCACGGCGCCAACACCATCGCGGCCGTGATGGTCGAGCCGATGGCCGGCTCCACCGGCGTGCTGCCGGCGCCGAAGGGCTATCTCAAGCGCCTGCGCGAGATCGCCACCAAGCACGGCATCCTGCTGATCTTCGACGAGGTCATCACCGGCTTCGGCCGCCTCGGCCACGCCTTCGCCGCCGAGCGCTACGGTGTCACGCCGGACCTGCTGACCTTCGCCAAGGGCGTCACCAACGGCGCGGCGCCCATGGGCGGCGTGATCGCCCACGAGACCATCCACAACGCCTTCATGACCGGCCCGGCCCATGTGGTCGAGCTGTTCCACGGCTACACCTATTCGGCGCATCCGCTGGCCTGCGCCGCCGGCCTGGCCTCGCTGAACATCTACCGCGACGAAAAGCTGTTCGAGCGCGCCAACAAGATGGAAAGCATGTGGGCTGACGCCGTGATGTCGCTGAAGGGCCTGCCCAACGTGGTCGACATCCGCACCGTCGGCATCGTTGCGGGCATCGACCTTGCCCCGAGCAAGGACGGCGCCGGCAAGCGCGGCTGGGACGCGCTGAACAGCGCCTTCCACGAGCACGAGGTGCTGTTCCGCACGGCTGGCGACACCATCGCCTTGACGCCGCCCTTGATTGTCACCGAGGAGCAGGTCGGCGAGATCGTCGACAAGGTCGGCAAGGTCATCAAGTCGGTCGCCTAAAGCGCAGCGTTCCCGACCTCTCCCCGCTTGCGGGGGAGGTCGATGTTCGCGCAGCGAATGTCGGGAGGGGGAGCCAGAGCTTCGCTCGATAGTCCCCCTCACCCGACCACGCGGGGAACCTTCCCGCCAAATCCTCGTTCAATTCGCCGGGCCGCCGTTGTCGGCGCCATTGCGATGAACTGAGGAATCCGATCATGAATCCACTCGCAAGCGCCCTGATCCGGACGGGGCTCGCGGTGAAAATCAATCGAGTCAAACGCGCAACTGAATCCTATGCGCGCGACCGGGTGGCGCAGGGTCAGAGCACCGCGGCGTCCTATGCCGTCGCCACCGGGCTCTACGCCGCGGCGGGGATCTTTGCCATCGCGCTGCTGCTGGTCGGGGCTGCCGCGCTGTTTCGCTGGGTCGAGCTGCATTACGGACTGTTCGAGGCATTCGGCGCCAGCGCCGCGCTGCTGCTGGTATTTGCCGTGATCTGTGCGGCTGCGGCCGCCAGCCGCCTCAAGCAAAAGAGCAGACCGATCGTCAGCCTCGGCAGCCGGCTGCGCGTCGCCATCAATGCCAGTCCGCAGCCCGACCGCGCCGACGCCGCGCGCGACACTGCCGCCGGCGTGCTGCGGACGTCTCCGAGCCCGGCGGCTGAATTTCGTCCGTCATCGCAGCAACGCCTTCGTTCCCCGGCACAGCCGTCGACCGCCACCAAGGCCGGGCTGGTCGTCGCCGCCAGCCTGATGGGCTGGGCCCTCGCCCGGCGCCGTTCGCTGGGCAGGCGGCCGGTGGCCAGACCTTTGGCCGAAGCTGACGTGTGATGCCAGCCCGACGATCCGACACCGCCGAGAGCCTGGCTCTGATCGCCGCCACTGCCTTCATCGCCCTGACTCTGCAGCGCTGGTATCTCGCCTCGGCGGCGCCAGCCGAGCCCCCGTCCGGCGACGTGCCGCCGCAGATCGGCGCCACCGAGGTGCCGCCGCCCGCGGCCTTCACCCGCGAACTGGCGCAACGCGGCCGCGGCCGCTTTTCGGCGACTCCGCTGCAGATCCCGCCGGCCGGCTGGAAAGACATCCTGTGGCGCACCTATGACCGCACCAATGAGGACCGCCTGCTGGCCATCGCCGCGGGCGTGGTGTTCTTCGGCCTGCTCGCGGTGTTTCCGGCGATCACCGCGCTGGTGTCCTGCTATGGGCTGTTCGCCAACCCCTCGACCATCGCCGACAACCTGCAGACGCTGGCCTACATGTTGCCGGAGGGGTCTTTCCAGATCGTGCAGGACCAGATCGCGCGCGTGCTCAGCAACGGCCAGGCCAGCCTCGGCCTGACCTTCCTGTTCGGTCTCGCGCTGGCGCTGTGGAGCGCCAATGCCGGCGTCAAGGCGGTGATCGACGCGCTCAACGTCGTCTATGGCGAGCGCGAGAAGCGCAGCTTCATCGAGCTCAACCTGCTGTCGCTGGCCTTCACCACCGGCGCCATCGCGGCACTGCTGCTGATGGTCGGCGCGGTGGTGGCGCTGCCGCTGACGCTCGACAGAATGGGGCTTGCCTATGACAGCAAGGTCATCATCAGCCTGGCGCGCTGGCCGGTGCTGCTGGTCATGCTGTTGCTGGCGCTCGGCATTCTCTATCGCTTCGGCCCGAGCCGCCCCGGCGCGCGCTGGCAGTGGCTGGGCATCGGCACCGTGGTCGCCGCGCTGCTGTGGATCGCCGGCTCCGCGCTGCTGTCCTGGTACCTGTCCAACTTCGGCAACTACAGCGCCACCTACGGTTCGCTGGGCGCCGCCATCGGCCTGATGATGTGGATGTGGATGTCGGCCATCATCGTGCTGTACGGCGCCGAGCTGAACTCCGAGATCGAGCACCAGACGGCGGTGGATACCACCGTCGGACCCGGCCTG